>JBBPZR010000010.1:0-8672 GCA_038276285.1 Mycobacteriales bacterium
CCCGGAGAATTCCAGCAGTCGGTCGACGTAGTCGCCGTAGACCGCGTCGCAGCCGTAGCCGATCAGGCGCCGCAGTGTCCGCCGGGTCTGCGCGTGCCAGCCGAACGCCAGCAGCCCTTCGGCGTGGAACAGGTCGACCAGATCGGCCGACCAGTCACGCCGATGCAGGTTGACCGCGTCGACGCCGGCCTCGCGCACCACCCTCGCGTGCGCGGCCGGCCCTTGCGGCATCTCCACAAGCTCCGTGGTGTGAACCAGGTGCACCTGGCGCTCGACCCGGCGCCAGACCGCGGCCTGCGGCACCCTCTCCGTGACCAGCCACAACCGCTCGACAGCACCCCCGTCGGCCGCGCGGGCCAGGGAGAGCACCGGACCGAACGCCGCCGGGTCGAGGATGTCCAGGCTCAGCTGGAAGTCCGTACCGCACGCGCCGTAGAGGTCCTCCAGCCCGCACATGGACGGCGGGAGATCCGACCAGTACAGCCTGCCGATGGGCACCCGTCGCACCATGCCGCCGTGGTCGAACACCGGCGCGCCGTCGGCCGTGAGCCACACGTCGGACTCCAGCGCGGTGGCGCCCATCTCCAGCGCCAGGACGAACGCCGGCAGGGTGTTCTCGGGGGCGTGTGCCCGGCCGCCCTTGTGCGCGAACAGCATCGGCGCCTGACGGGCGAGTCCCATCGGATCACTATCGCGGGTGGGGGCAGCGGGCGCACGGTCGAGAGATCGGACTGCTTCACCCGGCGTGATCGCGTCCGCCAGAGAGTAGGGTGCCCCTGCACTGAACCGACCGAGGCACCCGGCCGTGGAGAAGAGTGTGAGACACAAAGGCCCCCTGTTCACGCTGCTCGCTGGCGTCGTCCTGGGCGCGGTTCTCCTCTCACTCGCCATGACGGCGGCGGCCCGTGACACCGCCAAGCGCAACGCGGCGGTGGCAGCGCCTGCATCCCCGTCGGTCTCCCCGCCCGCATCGGCGGCACCGTCGCCGCTGGCCGCCGCCCCCGCGGTGACCTACGCCGGACGGGTCACGGGTAGCCACGCAACCGTGGCCATCGCCGTACACGGCGGTCACGCCATCGCCTACCTCTGTGACGGGAAGCGGATCGAGGCCTGGCTCAAGGGCACCGCCGTGGCGGGAAAGCTGGCCCTGACCGGTGCCGGGGCGGCCCGGCTGACCGGCACCTACGGCCACCTCGCCACGGGCGCGGTCCAGGCCGGCTCCCGGCGCTGGACGTTCGCGGTCGCCGTGGCCACCGCACCCTCGGGTCTGTACCGGGCGGCGACGAAGGTCCGCAACGCGAAGATCGTGGCCGGCTGGATCGTCCTGGCGGACGGCACCCAGGTCGGAATTCTCACCACCGACGGCCGGCCCGCAACCGCACCCCGGTTGGACACCGGATCCCGGACCGCGTCTGTCAACGGCACCCCGGTCACCGCCGAAGCGGTGGACGCCGCGTCCACCAGCGGGTTCTGACCACATGGCCAGCCAGACCGACGCGCGCGCCAAGCCGGCGAGCACCGGCGCCGGCGCCCTGATCGTGCCCGCTGCGATCGGCGCCGCGGTCGCGCTGACGCTTGGCGTATACGGCCGGGTGCACAGTCCTACCGGCATCGCGGTGAGTGTCGCCGGCTTCTCCAGCCCGCAGACGGTGAAGGTCTGGCTGGCCACGGCCGCGATCTTCTTCGCGCTGCTGCAGATCTCGTCAGCGCTGGTGATGTACGGCAAGGTGCCCGGCGTGACCGCACCGCGGTGGATCGGCACGTTTCACCGCTGGTCGGGTCGGACGGCGTTCCTGCTGACGGTCCCGGTCCTCGTGCACTGCCTCTACGCGTTCGGCTTCGCCACCTACAGCACGCGCACCCTCGCCCATTCGCTGCTCGGCTGCGTGTTCTTCGGCGTCTTTACCGCCAAGATGCTCAGCCTGCCCAAGCGCGGCCTGCCCGGTTGGGCTCTGCCGTTGCTCGGCGGCCTGGTCTTCGCGGCCCTGGTGGGGTTGTGGCTCACCTCGGCCTTCTGGTTCTTCACCACATCCGGCGTGAAGCTCTAGCCGCTCTCCCGTACGCGAACCCAAGAAAGGACATCTCGTCATGCCTGCCGATGTATCCCGCCGAGTGATCCTCGCCGGCGCCTGCGGCGCCGGTGTGGCCGCCGCACTCGGCGCCTGCAGCACCTACGGAGGCTCAGCCGCGGCAAAGGACTCGGCGGTCCCCGGGCCGAGCGCCGCCAAGCCGGCCGGGCCATTGGCGAAGACCGCTGACATCCCCGTCGGCGGCGGCAAGGTCTTCGCCGACCAGCGAACCGTCGTGACCCAGCCCGTGAAGGGCACCTTCAAGGCGTTCTCGGCGACCTGCACGCACCAGGGATGCACGGTGGCGGACGTCCAGGGCGGCACTATCAACTGCCCCTGCCACGGCAGCAAGTACAAGGTCGCCGACGGGTCCGTAGCGAATGGTCCGGCCACCCGGCCGCTGGCACCGAAGGCGGTCACGGTGACCGGCGACAGCATCACCGTGACCTGACCAGCCAGCCGGCCGTGAAGCCGGTCGTACCCGGGCTATACGGTCGAGATCACCCGTCGCCCGAAAGGACCGCCCATGCAGCCGTGGCCAGGCACGTCGTACCCGCTCGGCTCGACCTACGACGGCACGGGAACCAATTTCGCGCTGTTCTCCGAGGTGGCCGAGCGAGTCGAGCTCTGCCTGTTTGGCCCGAAGGGCGGCGAAACGCGCTTCGACCTGCCCGAGGTCGACGGGTACGTCTGGCACGGCTACCTGCCCGGCACCGGCCCCGGCCAGCGGTACGGCTACCGGGTCCACGGTCCGTACGACCCCGGCCAGGGTCATCGCTGCAATCCGAACAAGCTGCTGCTCGACCCGTACGCGAAGGCCGTCGACGGCGATCTGGACTGGGACGAGTCACTGTTCGGCTACCAGTTCGCCGACCACGCCAAGCGCAACGACGGCGACTCCGCGGCCCACATGATGAAGTCGGTGGTCATCAACCCGTTCTTCGACTGGGACAACGACCGCAGTCCGCGCACGCCCTACAACGAAAGCGTGATCTACGAGGCACACGTGCGCGGGCTCACGATGAGACATCCGGAGATCCCCGAGGACATGCGCGGCACCTATGCCGGCCTGTCGCACCCGGTCGTGATCGACCACCTCCGCGGTCTCGGCGTGACCGCGCTCGAGCTCATGCCGGTGCATCAATTCATCACCGACCATCACCTGGTGCGGCGCGGGCTACGCAATTACTGGGGCTACAACACGATCGGTTTCCTCGCACCGCACAACGGCTACTCCATGCGCCCCACACCAGGCGACCAGGTCCCGGAGTTCAAGGGCATGGTCCGCGCCATGCACGCCGCCGGCATCGAGGTCATCCTCGACGTGGTCTACAACCACACCGCCGAGGGCAACGAAATGGGCCCGACCCTGTCCATGCGAGGGATCGACAACGCCGCCTACTACCGGCTGGTCGAGGGTCGGCCGCAGTACTACATGGACTACACCGGCACGGGCAACTCGCTCAACGTCCGGCATCCGCACTCACTCCAGCTGATCATGGACTCGCTGCGCTACTGGGTGCTCGAGATGCACGTAGACGGTTTTCGGTTCGACCTGGCCTCGGCGCTGGCCCGCGAGCTGCACGACGTCGACCGGCTCGCCGCCTTTTTCGACCTGGTCCAGCAGGACCCGGTGGTCTCTCAGGTCAAGTTGATCGCCGAGCCGTGGGACGTCGGCGATGGCGGCTACCAGGTCGGCAACTTCCCGCCGCTGTGGACGGAGTGGAACGGCAAGTACCGCGACACGGTGCGCGACTTCTGGCGTGGCCAGCCAGCCTCGCTGGGCGAGTTCGCGTCGCGGCTGACCGGCTCCAGCGACCTGTACGAACGCTCCGGCCGGCGGCCTGTTGCCAGCATCAACTTCGTCACCGCGCACGACGGCTTCACGCTGACCGACCTCGTCTCCTACAACGACAAGCACAACGAGGCCAACGGCGAGAGCAGCACTGATGGCGAGAGCCACAACCGCAGCTGGAACTGCGGGGTCGAGGGCCCGACCGACGACATCGAGGTGCTGGCCCTGCGCGAGCAGCAGATGCGCAACTTCATCGCCACGCTGTTCCTGTCCCAAGGCGTGCCCATGCTGCTGCACGGCGACGAGATGGGACGCACCCAGGAGGGCAACAACAACGCCTACTGCCAGGACAGCGAGTTGTCATGGGTCGACTGGCAGGCGGCCCGGGAGCACTGGGCGCTGAAGGAGTTCACCGCCGAGGTGGCCAAGCTGCGCCACGATCATCCGGTGCTGCGGCGGCGCCGGTTCTTCGGGGGCCGACCGATCCGCAAGGGCGACGAGCTTCGCGACATCGCGTGGTTCACCCCCGGTGGCCAGGAGATGACCGAGGCGGATTGGGACGCACCGTTCGGCCGGGCGCTTGCGGTGTTTCTCAACGGCGAGGGGATTCCCGACCTCGACCAGCGCGGGCAGCGGGTTGTGGACGACTCCTTCCTCCTGTGCTTCAACGCCCACGATCAGGACCTGGACTTCACCGCCCCCGAGGTCGGCTACGCGGCGGCGTGGGAGGTGGCCCTGGACACCGCGCACCCCCTGGATCATCAGATCGACGGCCCCCGCACGGTCAAGGCCGGTGCGCTGATCGGCGTGGAGAGCCACTCCTTGCTGGTCCTGCGCCGAGCGTTCTGAACGGTGACCGGCCAACCGGGCTCCACCTACCGGCTGCAACTGCACGCGGGCTTCGACTTCGCCGCTGCCGCTGAAGCGGCCGAGCACCTCGCCTCGCTCGGGGTAACACACGTCTACACCTCGCCCCTGTTGCAGGCCGGCCCCGGCTCGACCCACGGCTATGACGTGGTCGACCCTTCGCAGGCCAGTGACGACCTCGGCGGTGAGGCCGGCCGCCGCCGGTTCGCGGACCGGTTGCGGGCGCTCGGGCTGGGGTGCGTCGTCGACATCGTGCCCAATCACATGAGCGTCGCCGGGCCGGCCCTGAACAGCTGGTGGTGGGACGTCCTGGCGTCCGGGCCGGCGGCCGATCACGCGTCGTACTTCGACGTCGACTGGTCCCGCGGCCGGCTGCTCCTCCCGGTGCTCGGTGACGATCCGGAAGCCCTCGACCAGCTCCGCCTGGTCGAGGGACAGCTCGCCTATTACGACAAGCGCTTCCCGCTCGCCGACGGCACGGGCGACGGCTCGCCGCGCGCTGTGCACGCGCGCCAGCACTACGAGCTGGTGTCGTGGCGGCGGGCCAACGACGAGCTGAACTACCGCCGCTTCTTCGACGTGACGGAGCTCGCCGGGATCCGGGTCGAGCTCCAGGAGGTCTTCGCCGACAGCCATCGTGAGGTGCTGCGGTGGGTGGCCGCCGGTGATGTCGACGGGCTGCGGATAGATCACCCGGACGGGCTGGCCGACCCCGGCGGCTACCTCGCGCGGCTGGCACGGTCCACTCCCGGCTGCTGGGTGGTGGTGGAGAAGATCCTCGAGCCCGGTGAGTCGCTGCGGCCGACCTGGCCGTGCGCCGGCACCACCGGCTACGACGCGATGCGAGAGGTGGGCGGCGTCTTCGTCGACCCGGCCGGCGAGGAGCCGCTGACCCGGCTGTACGCGGAGCTGACCGGCGAGCCAACGGACTTCGCGGCGCTGGCACACGACCTGAAGCTGCGGGTAGCCACCGGCAGCCTGCGGGCAGAGACGCGGCGACTGGCCGCGCTGCTGCCCGGCGTGCCCGACGCGGTTGACGCGGTAGCCGAGGTCATGGCCTGCTTCCCGGTCTATCGCAGCTACCTGCCCGAGTCCGGGGCCGAGCACCTGGACACTGCCGTTGCTGCGGCGGCGGAGCGCCGGCCCGACCTGCTCGCGTCCATCGCCGCGGTCGACGCCGCCGCCCGCGCCACCGGCACGGAGTTCTGCACCCGGCTCCAGCAGACCACCGGCATGGTGATGGCCAAGGGTGTCGAGGACACCGCGTTCTACCGCTACCACCGCCTCGTCGCGCTCAACGAGGTCGGCGGCGACCCTTCGCAGTTCGGTGTCTCACCGGCCGAGTTCCACACGGCCTGCTCGGCCCGGCAACAGCGCTGGCCGGCGTCGATGACCGCTCTGTCCACACACGACACCAAGCGCAGCGAGGACGTGCGGGCCCGGCTCGCGGTGCTTTCAGAGGTGCCGCAGAAGTGGGCCGCCGCGGTCCGCGACTGGTCGGCCCGCGCGCCGGCTCCGGACCCCAACATCGGCTATCTCGCCTGGCAGACCCTCGTCGGTGCCTGGCCGCTCCCCCACGACCGCGCGGTTGCCTACTTCCAGAAGGCGGCCCGCGAGGCCGAGCAACACACGTCGTGGAGCGACGTTAACGAGGAGTACGAAGCCGCGCTGCAAGGCTTCGTTGCGGCCGTGTACGCCGACGAGCCGCTGCTCGCCGAGGTCGGCGCCTTCGCGGAGTGGATCACGCCCTACGGCCGGTCGAACTCCCTGTCGCAGAAACTCGTCCAGTTGACGATGCCCGGCGTGCCGGACACTTACCAGGGCACCGAACTCTGGGACCTGTCCTTGGTCGACCCGGACAACCGCCGACCCGTGGACTTCGGCCTCCGGCGATCCCTGCTGGCCCGCTTGGATGCCGGCGAGTTGCCCGCCGTCGACGACAGCGGGATGGCCAAGTTGCACGTGGTGTCCAGCGCGCTGCGGTTGCGCCGCGAACGCCCGGACGTCTTTCGAGGCTCTTACCTTCCGATGGCAGCGACCGGCGAGGCCGCCGAGCATGTCCTCGCGTTTGGCCGGGCGGGTGACGTGATCACCGTGGTCACCCGGCAGCCGGTCGGCCTCGAACGCGTCGGCTGGCAGGACGCCGCCTTGACGCTGCCGCCGGGCACATGGACCGACCGGCTCACCGGCCTGGCGTACGCCGGCAACGTGCCGCTGGTCGACCTGCTGGATCGGCTGCCCGTGGCACTCATCGTCACTGTGGCGAGTAGCAGCAGTCCCCAGAGCAGAAACCTCGGATCCCACAGGTAGAGGTGCCCGTAGAGGCCGGCCCAGTCGGCATCCGGCGAAGCTGCGATGACACGGGTGACCACGAGCACTCCGGCGACGACCAGGACACCGCCGTAGAGGGTCAGTACGAGGGCTGCTGCCCACGTCATCGCCAGCAACGGCCGCCGCCACCAGCCTGACCGAACTCGTACGGTCGCGATGCCGAGGACCGCCGCGGCGAGTTTCACAGCGACGACGACCCAGATGAAGGCCAGCGTCAGTGGCGCACGCGCCCTGACCATCTCCTCAATCGGTCCGCCGACGCTGTCAAGACCTGCCGTGCCGCCCAGGGCCCAGTAGGCGCTCTGAGCCGCGTTGAGGAGCCCCAGCGCCAGGGCGCCGTACGCCGTCGCGATCACAGCGGGCGGTGGCGTCGCACAGATGGTGCCCTCGTGCCCTCCCCCGAGATCATCAACATGCCCATGCTCCCGCACCGGCCGGCGCGGGCCTGATGTGAACGGCATGAACGCGCGGGCCACGTGGCGCCCGTTGTCGCGGAAGTGGCCCGCTCAGGGGACTAGCCGGTCTGGCGCCTTGCGGTCGGGCGGTGGAAATCCCACGAGGTCGGCCATCAACTTGACGGTGTGGTCGAAGAACTCGGCGTTGTCCCGGAAGGCTCCTTCCAGGTGGCCGAAGAGTTCCAGGCTGATTGCGCCGATCACCTGGGCCCATGCGGTGATCGCTCGGATGAGGACGGTGGGGGGCAGGCCAGGCAGGTCGAGGGTGCTCAGGAGACGTTGGGCGTCCTCGCCGAGGGTCGGCGGCAGGCTCGGGTCGGCCTCGGGCGACGTGAGCCGCCCGGTCCGGTAGGCCTCGTTGACCAGTCCCAGCAGGAGCAAGTACACCCTCGTGGCCGGCGCGATGGTGTCTGCCGGCGCCCGGTAGCCCGGCACCGGTGACCCGTAGACGAGCGCGAACTCGTGAGGGTGTTGCACGGCCCACACTCGCACCGCCCGGCAGGCAGCAAGCCACCGGCCGAGAAAGTCTGAGGCGGCCGGCCCAGCCATGGCCTGCTCGGCCGCGTCCCCTAGCGCGTCGTAGGCCTCGATGATCAGGGCGGTGAGTAGCTCGTCTCGGCTGGGAAAGTACCGATAGAGCGCCGAGGGCACCATTTGCAGGTCCCGAGCTACGGCTCGCAGGGACAGTCGGTCAGCTCCCTCGAGGGCGAGCTGCCGGCGGGCTGCGACCTTGATCTCCCGGGTCAGTTCCTCTCGGGCCCGGGACCTCGCCGTGCGGGAAGCGCTCACGATGCCCAGTGTGCACGGTGCGTGAACAGGCGTCCACAGCGTGAACGGCGCTCTTGACATTCGGCCGATGATAGAGAACACTGTTCTCTGTCAAGAACACCGACTGCGAGAGGATCTATGTCATGCCGCCACGCCTCCTCTACCGAGGACCCCCCATTGACGTCCTGCATGAGAGGTACGCCAAGCAGGGACGAACCGACGAGCAGGCTCCGGTCACCGCAGCCCGGTCGGTGCGGATCGAAGCATCGCCACAGCGGGTGTGGCACGTCCTCAGCACTGCCGCCGACTGGCCGACTGTCGATCCTGGTATCTCCAGCGTCCGACTGCCTGCGGGAGTTGCGGTGGATGCCCCGTTCACCTGGGTCA
>JBBPZR010000011.1:0-11111 GCA_038276285.1 Mycobacteriales bacterium
GAGATGGTCTGTCACGACACCAGCATCGCGGCCAAGTCGTGGAATCGTCGTCAGGACAGTCATAGCGAGGCACTCATCTCCCCGCCCTCACTCAGTGATTACGCACCAACCGGTGCATCACCCCAGGTTGACAGAGAGGGAACTCAACGGCCAACCGTGGTGGAAGACCACCGGTTGGCCGCTTCCCCAATCCTTGTAGAAGATCTCGGTTCCGTCGTTAGTGGTGACGAATGGCATGACCAATCCCTCCCGTCGATTCCAGGGGGCCGGCGAGGGCCCTTCCCACCGATTCAACACCCCCCGACAGTCGCCGTCGATGGCGCCGTGACCCGCTACCAGTCCGGCCGGCGGAGGATCCACCGCCCAAGCCGGAGACTGGCCATCACGTCGAATCCAACGGCACGCGCGTCCCGAGATCGACTACGGACAGATCCCGATCGGCACCTGAACTACCGGACGTACCGCTGGTCCATTGCTCGGCAACCCGGGCGCGATGGGAGCGAGCCGACGTGCTCGTTTCCGGTCAGGGCGCTAACTCGGCATGCGCTTACTGAACCACCCGCCTACCCAATCGCCGAAGCCACGACCTGCCTCCGGGGCGGCCGCCAGGAGGAAGACGCCGGCACGGCAGCACCGCGAACCCCAGCCGGGTGGCGCCTGACTTGTTGCCGACCAGCGTCCAGTCCTGTCCGACCAGCGTCCACGACTCGATCAGCTCATCCGGCGACCACTCGCGGCGCATGGCGCCGCACCGTAGGGCTCACCGACAAGCCCCGATCCACCGACCCCACTACTTTGCACTTCGGGTCAGCTTCAGGAGTTCAGGGCCAACTTCAGCGGCGGATGTCCTCTCCGAGACGTGGCGAGGCTCAAGCCGAGTGCGATCAGCGGCCAGTCGAGACGAACCAAGTGTACGGCGAGCCTCATCGGTTCCTGCCCCCTAACACGACGCCGAGCCGGCTCTGGGCGGCCTTGATCAATTCGGATCGCGCGTCTCGATGCACCTTTGTCAAGGCCGACACCTGACCCTCTTCGAGGTGCGGGCCGCCGAGAACCTCGTCCCGCAGCCGCACGAGAGGTTCGCGCACGCGGCGCGGACTTGCGCACCGGCTCGTCGTACTCACCGGTCAACAGCGTGATCACCTGTGATTGCTCGTGGAGGGACTCGAAGTGCAGCAGCGCCTCCGCCGCGATCGCGTCCACGTCGGCGCGCGCCTTGCGGCGGGCATCCCTCCATCGCAGCAGGGCACGGACCGCTCGGTCAGCAGTCGCGAGGTAGTCGATCAGCCCGGTGAGCAGCGGCTCACCCAACGGGTCCTCAGTTGCCGTCGGTAGAGGATCCGGTCGCGCCAGGCTTGGAGAACCGCGGCAGTGACTGCCCCGGCAAGGGCCGAAACCGTCTCGATCCACCAGGCATCCACCGGATCATCCTCTACTTCGGGCCGACGGCTCGGGCAGGCGCAAGCCGAAAAATGCGTCCCACCAGCTTCGACGAGACCTGGGCGGGTGCCCGCAGGTCGGCCACCGTAGCAGCGCTGAGGGGGTCACATGCGGCGCGGGCGGCGATCTGTGTCGCGGCGAGTCGGCGTTCAACAGCGACGCGGGGCGGCTGCTGTGCTACCGGGACGCGGCTCAGCACGAGCGGTACGTACGATCGATTCCAAGGCCAAGAACCTGTTCGTGCCGGAAGGACGACATCGCCTTCGACTGACCGGATGCGTCCTCAACTGTGGTGAGAACCTGGCACGTGCGGCGAGGCGCGCTCGTCGGCACGCTGGTGGTCTGCCTCTTGGTCTGCACGGTGGCGCTGGGCGCGTGCACCGGGCAGGACGCTCCGAGCGCGCGCCGGACCGGTCCGCTGTCGCCCCCGCACGCGACACCGAGTAGCCCGTCCGCCAGCGCGGCGCCACCGACGGGCTTCACGCTCGCCGCGACCGGTGACCTGCTCGCGCACGAGCCGATCGTCGTGGCCGCCCGGTCGGCCGCCGGCGGCCGCGGCTATGACTTCCGGCCGCTGTTCGCCCGCGTCCGGCCCTACCTCTACCGGGCCGACCTGGCGATCTGCCACCTGGAGACCCCGCTCTCCCCAGACGATCGGCGGATCACCTACTACCCCGACTTCCAAGCACCCCGCGAACTCGCCGCAGCGCTGCCGTGGGCCGGGTTCGACACCTGCACGACGGCGTCCAACCACACCCTCGACGACGGGCCGGACGGGGTCCGGCAGACCCTTGATCTGCTTGACGCCGCCGGCGTGCAGCACGTCGGCATGGCACGAAGTCCCGCAGAGGCGGCGCGCCCGCGCATCTATGCCGTGCACGGGTTCCGGGTCGCGCACCTCGATTACACGTACGGGCTCAACGGGCGGCTGGTGCCGGCCGGACAGCCGTGGCTGGTGAAGCTGATCGACCCGGCGCGGATCCTCCGGGACGCGCGCGCCGCCCGCGCGGCCGGGGCCCAGTTCGTCATCGTTAGCTTCCACTGGGGCCAGGAATACCAGTCGGCGCCGACCGCGGCCCAGCGCTCGATCGCCCGCCAGCTGCTCGGCTCCCACGACGTCGACCTGGTGCTCGGCTCACATGCCCACGTGGTGCAGCCGGTGGAGCGGATCAACGGCAAGTACGTCGTCTACGGCATGGGGAACTTCCTCGCCCGGCACTCGGCCTGCTGCGACAAGCCGGCCACGTTCGACGGGGTGATCGTCGACATCACCGTGCGGCCCCACGGCGGCCGGCTCGCCGTCACCCGGCTGACCTACCTCCCCACGCACGTCAACCCGGCCACGCTGGTGATCGAGCCGGTCGCCGCGGCGTTGCGCGGCGCTGTGCCGGCGGTGCAGCGGGCCGCGCTGGTCGCCTCATGGGACCGTACGGTTAGCGCCATGGATTCGCTGGGGACAAGTGCCTACGGCGTCGTACCTGAGGACGCACCACCGGGGATGCCGACCGCAGCGCCACGGTAAGCATCGACGCCCGGACCATGCCGGACGCGTTGGCCGCGCCGCGCGCGATCCGGGCGCATCTGCCGCCGGCGCCTGGGCGTCTTCTGAGAGAATCGACTGATGAGCAACGCCCTCGCCGTCCCTGCCGTTACCGCGGCCTTGTTGACGATCGTTCAAGCCGCTATAGACCGGCTCGGGCTCATACCGCGACCAATCGTGGCACCCGGCCCCCTCGACCGCTCCGGCGAGAACGCGGGGGTCGGCGTGCATCTCTACCGCGTGACCCAGAATCCTGCCCTGTCAGTCACGGCCCTGCCGAGCCACCCGGCCGGCGGAAGCCCGCGGCAGCAAGGGCAGGTGGCCCTCGACCTGCACTACCTGCTGACGTTCCACGGCAACTCGGAGTGGGAAGCCCAGCAGTTGCTGGCCACGACTGCGGCGGTGCTACACGTCGAGCCGGTCCTCACCGCCGCGCGCATCGCCGGCGCAGAGGCGGAGCACCCGGAGATCGCCGGCAACGACCTCGGCGCGGCCGAAGAGCCCGTGCGCGTCTCCTCGGAAACACTGTCGGTCGATGAGCTGAACGGGTTGTGGGCGCTGTACCCGACCGGCTCGTTCACCGTGACCCTCGCGGTCTCTGCCGGCCCTGTGCTCATCGACGGCGACCCGAGTGACGTCTAGACCCAGTCCTCCGCAGACAATGCAGGCCACCCCGTCTACGTCGTAGTCAGTCGAGCCTCGTCACCAGACCGTCACGACGCCGCCGACGCGATCGCCGGCCGAGCCGACGGGAAGCCCCCCGCGGGTCGGCACTGCCCGCGGGCACCGGGGCGAGCGGGCTCAGAGCGTCTTCGGAACGACCGAGATCGACGAGGACCTCGCACGAGCAGCGGCCTCTGCGTCGTCCACGCCGGCCACACTAGCCGACCGCGGTGCCCGAGCCGTTCCCGGCGAAGCGCTGCCCGCGGAGATGGTGCACCTCCTCCTCACGCGGGTGGGTCTGAGCGAAGCGATGTCGCAGCGATGCAGCCCGCTGTGGCGGTGCGCGTGAGCCCGCTGTCTCAGAGGCCGGTGGCTTGCCGGATGCGATCGAGACTGCGGGGTACGTCGGTGACGTCGAAGCGTTCGGCGGGCATACCGGCGGCTCGGGACGCCAGGACGTTGACGGTGAGATCGTCGATGAACAGGCACTCGCTCACCGCCAGCCCGATCGCCTCGGCGGCAGCCACATAGGCGCGAGCGTCGGGCTTGCGTACGCCGAGGTCGACCGAGTCGATCAGGCCGGTGAAGTGGTGCCGCAGCGACCAGGTCTCGCGCCAGCCCTCACCGAGGAACGACGTGGCGTCGTTGGTGAGCACCAGCTGCGGCATTCGCTGGCCGAGCCGCTCCAGCAGATCCTGCACCTCGGGACGCTGGCGGCCGGTCCAGTCGATGGCGCGATGCACGTCGATGTCGATACCGCGCGCCTGCCACTCGGCTTGCCGGAGTCGCCAGTACTCCGGCTCCGGCAGATCCCCCGCGTCGACCGCCTCGTACAGCTCGTCGCCGCCTGCCGCGAACGGCCCGCGCGGCAATGAACCGTCAGGCAACCCGCGCTCGCGCTCCACCTGGCCGAAGACCTCGAACGGCGTTGGATACACGATGCCGCCCATGTCCCAGATCACGCCGCGGACGGCGCTCGGGGCGGCCCCGCAGCCGACGTCCGGTGATCGGGCCGCGCGCAGCAGCGTCTCCCGCCAGGACAGCGTGGGCTCGACCGGCGGCACGGTCACCACGACGACCCCGTCCCGCACTGAAATGGGAAAGGTATCCGTGGCAACTCCGGGATGCTCGGCCAGGCCGCCGGTGTGTACGTCGTAGCGCCACCAGTGCCCAGGACACGTCAGGTGTCCGTCCCGCAGCAAACCGCCGGAGAGCGACAGCCCCTTGTGCAGGCAGGTGTCCCCGATCGCGAACAACCGGTCGCGGTCGTTGCCGACACAGACCCATCGTCCGGTCGCCTCGAACCGGTGCATGGCGCCGGGTGGGAGGTCGACGAGGTCGCATGCCACCACGTCGACGGCCTGAGCCACGGATCGGGTCACGTCAGTGCGCCAGCTGGGTCATGACCGACTTCGCCTCGGTGAACAACTCCTCGCTGTAGCGCCCCCCCTCGCGCCCGATCCCCGAGTCCTTCGTACCCCCGAACGGCGCCCGAAGGTCGCGCATGAACCAGCAGTTCACCCACATCGTTCCGCAGTTCACCTCGGCGGCTACCCGATGTGCGGTGTCCAAATTGGACGTCCACACCACACCTGCGAGGCCATATCGCGTGCCGTTCGCCAGGGCTATGGCCTCCTCGACCGTGTCGAACGGCATCACCACCTGCACCGGGCCAAAGATCTCTTCCTGGCTCACTCGCCACGAGTTGTCCACGTCGGCCAGCACCGTCGGTGCCACGTAGTTACCCCGCGCCAGATCACCGGCAGTCACCCGAGAACCACCGGTAAGCAGCTTTGCGCCCTCGTTCTGCCCGATGTCGATGTAGGACAGCACCTTTTCCATGTGCTCGACCGTCACCAGTGGCCCGACCCGGGTCGAACGGTCCAACGGATTCCCGATTGTCATGTCCTCGGCCCTGGCGACAAACCGGGCCAGGAACTCGTCGTACACCGGTCGCTGCACCAGCAGGCGCGAACCGGCCAGGCACACCTCGCCCTGGTTGCGGAAGGCCGCCTCCACCGACCCGGCCACCGCCCGGTCGAGATCGGCGTCCGCCATCACGATGTTCGGGCTCTTGCCGCCAAGCTCGAACGACAGTTTCTTGAGCGTCGGCGCAGCCGCGGCCATGATCTTCTGCCCGGTGGCGGACTCTCCGGTGAAGCAGATCACGTCGACGCCCGGGGAGGTGGTCAGCCGCTCCCCCGCCGCCTCGGGGCCGAATCCCTGTACGACGTTCAGCACGCCCTCGGGGAGCCCGGCCTCCGCGCACACCTCAGCGAGCAACGATGCCGTCACCGGTGACTGCTCGGCCGGCTTCAGCACCGCCGTGCAGCCGAAGGCCAGCGCTGGCCCTGCCTTCCACGTCGCCAGCATCAGGGGGAAGTTCCACGGCGAGATCAGCGCTGCCACGCCCGCCGGCTCCCGTCGGGTATAGGTGAACAGTCCGTGCGGCCCATGGAACGCCTGGTCCTCGGCGATGCTGGCGTAGTCGGCGAAGAAACGGAAGTTCATCGCGGCCCGCGGGACGTCCTTCGTCGAGGACTCGGCGATGGGCTTGCCCATGTCCCGCGTTTCCCACTCGGCGATCTCGTCCACCCGCGACTCGAGCCCGTCGGCCACCCGGTGCAGGATCGCCTTGCGCTCGGCCGTAGCCATCCGCGGCCAGGGCCCCTCGTCGAAGGCGGTTCGGGCTGCGGCGATCGCGCGGTCGGCATCCTCGACGCCGCCCTCGGCGACGACGGCGCACACCGTGTTGTCGATCGGCGAGATCGACTCGAACGTCGCGCCGGACAACGAGTCGACGAACTCGCCACCGATGAAGTGGCGTACCTGGCGGGTCACGAACCGCTCCTCTCGGATTGCCGATCCTGGTCATGGGAGGCCTTGGGCGGCTCGTCGGTGACGGGAGGTGCTGCCCGCGCGATGCTGTACGGCACGCCGCCGATTCCCCACAGATCGGGCTCGACCTCGTTGACCATGACCCGCACCCGCTCGAGGGGCGTGTCCAGCGTGTCCGCCACCACCCGGGACACCTCTTCGATCAGGCGGACCAGCATGGCGCGGTCGCGACCGCGTACCAGGTCGATGCGTACAAAGGGCATGCCTGCTCCTCTAGCCGACGGGACGTCTCATATGCACGGCACCTCGATAGTGCCGAGCCGGTCGATCCGTACGGCCACGCAGTCGCCCGGGCGGACCGCGAACGCCTCGGTCAGCGCTCCGCCCATCACCACCTGACCCGCCCGCAGACCGCGCTCACGAGCCGCCAGCGAACGCACCAGCCAGGCCACCGCCGCCGCTGGGTGGCCGAGTACCGCCGCTCCCGCCGCCGTCGCCTTCAACTCGCCGTTCACTTCCAGCACGCAGCCCACCAGCCGCAGGTCGATCCCGCGCGGCTCCACCGGCGTGCCGCCCAGCACGAAGCCGGCTCCGGAGGCGTTGTCTGCCACGACGTCGGGCAGGGTGAACGTGTAGCCGGAATACCGCGAGTCCAGGACGTCCAGCGCGACCGTCACCGCGGCCGTGGCGGCGAGGACCTCGGCCGCACCGACACCCGGACCCTCGAGGTCGCGCCCCAGCACGAAGGCCACCTCGGGCTCGACCCGCGGCTGCCCGAACCGCGCACAGACCAGCGGCTGACCCACGTCGATGCGCATGTCCGCGGTGAGCCAGCCGTAGATCGGCTCCCCCACCTTCATCTGCTTCTGCTTGGCAACGCTGGTCAGGCCGAGTTTGGCGCCGACGACCGGGTGGCCGTCCTGGACGCGGGCGGCGACCACGACGTCCTGGATCTCGTACGCGGTGGCGACGTCGAGATCGGGCACCGAGGCGGTCGGCGGCTCCGCCGGAGTACGCCCGGCAGCGGCGGCCGCCAGGCGCTCGCCCAACCGGCTGACGCCGACGTGCTGCGACACACGCGTCATCGCGGCACCCCCACATGCGGGTCGTGGTCGGGGATCTCGGCGATCCGCACCGGCTGCTCGGGGACCCCGGAGGCGTGCCGCTCGGCGTGCTTGCGGGCCAACTCGGCGGCCACGTCGATGATCATGTCCTCCTGCCCGCCGACCGCCTTGCGCCGGCCGAGCTCGAGCAGGATCTCGCCCTGGTCGACCCCGAAGCGCTCCGCGGCCAGCTGCGAGTGCAGCAGGAAGGATCCGTAGACCCCCGCGTACCCCAGGATCAAGCCGGCCCGATCGATGACGCCCATCGACGGCCGAAGCGGGCGTACCACGTCCTCCGCGACGTCGAGTACGCCGAGCGGATCGACCCCGGTCGCCAGCCCCAGCTTGTCGCAGGTCGCCACCAGCACCTCCGTCGGGCAGTTGCCGGCCCCGGCACCGAGTCCGGCGCTGCAGCCGTCGATCTGCGCCGCCCCCACGTCCAGAGCTGACAGCGAATTCGCGACGGCCAGCGACAGGTTGTTGTGCGCGTGATGGCCGACCTGGACCTCCAGCCGCTCGGCCAGCAGGCCCACTCGGGCCCGCGCGTCACCCGTCGTCATCGCGCCCGCGGAATCGACGACGTAGACGCAGTCCGCGCCGTAGGACTGCATCAGCAACGCCTGCTCGAGCAGCTGTTCGGGAGAGATCATGTGGCTCATCATGAGGAAGCCCACGGCCTCCATGCCGAGCTTCTTGGCCAGCCTGATGTGCTGCTCGGAGATGTCGGCCTCGGTGCAGTGCGTGGCGATCCGGGCAACCTGCACGCCCAGCTCGTGCACCGCCTTGAGGTCCTCGGCGATGCCGATCCCGGGCAGCAGCAGCACCGCGACCTTGGCCCGGGTCGTCGCGTCAACGGCAGCGGCGATCAGCTTCTGCTCGTCGACCTTGGAGAAGCCGTAGTTGAACGACGACCCCCCCAGGCCGTCGCCGTGGCTGACCTCGATCACCGGCACGCCGGCCGCGTCGAGACCGCGCACGATGGCCACGACCTGCTCGGGCGTGTACTGATGGGCGATCGCGTGCGACCCGTCGCGCAGCGTGGAGTCGGTGAGGCGGAACGCCGGTGTACTCATGCGTACACCGCCTCTCGGGCGCGAGCGAAGGCCTCGCCCACCCTGGTGGCCGCGGCGGTCATGATGTCGAGGTTTCCGGCGTATGCGGGCAGGTAATCGCCGGCGCCCTCGACCTCGAGCAGCACCGTGACGCGTCGGGAGACCGGGCCGCCGGGCGTGTCGTAGGAGCCCTCGTCGAACAGCGGGTCATTCTTCAGCCGGTAGCCGGGGACGTACTCCTGCACGCGGGCGACCATCGACCGCACGCTGTCGGCGACCGCCGCCTCGGACACCTGATCGGACAGGGCGCAGTAGACGGTGTTGCGCATCAGGATCGGCGGGTCGGCCGGATTGAGCACCATGATCGCCTTGCCGTGCCGCGCCCCGCCGATCTCGGTCAGGGCCGCGGCGGTGGTCCGGGTGAATTCGTCGATGTTCTGGCGGGTGCCTGGCCCGGCCGATCGCGACGACACGGTCGAGACGATTTCCGCATACGGCACCGGCGTCACCGCGGCGACCGCCGCGACGATCGGCGTGGTGGCCTGTCCCCCGCACGTGATCAGGTTGACGTTGAGCTGGTCGAGGTGCTGGGACAGGTTGACCGTCGGGACCACCTTGGGCCCCACGGCCGCCGGCGTGAGGTCGACCGCGATGATGCCGGCCTCCCGTAGCGCCTTGTGGTTGCGCAGATGGACGTAGGCGCTGGTCGCTTCGAAGACCAAGGCGATCTCGTCGCGGTGGGCCAGGATGTGCGCGGCGCCGTCCGACGACGTGTCGACGCCTGTCGACCGGGCGCGCGCCAAGCCGTCTGATGCCGCGTCGATGCCAACCAGCACGACCAGGTCGAGGTCGGGCGAGGCCAGCACCTTGTGCATCAGGTCGGTGCCGATGTTGCCGGAGCCGATGATCGCGACGGGCAGGGCCATCCGGATTCCTTTCTGCCTGCTAGATGGAGCGAACGGTGACCGGACCCAGCCGGTCGAAGTCGGCCCGGAACACCTCGCCGGCGGCCAGGGGTACGGCGGCATGCAGCGCGCCGGTCATGACGAAGTGGCCGGGCTCGAGGGCTACGCCCAGCGGGTGCAGCGTTTCGACCAGCCAGGCCACGGCGGACAGCGGGCCACCGAGGGCTGCCGCTCCGGCGCCGGTCGCGACCAGGTGACCGTTGCGGGTGAAGGCCATGCCGAGCAGCCGCGGATCCCAGTCGCCGGCCGGCACCACTCGGGAGGACATCGCGACCGCGCCGCAGGAGGCCAGGTCGGCAACCGTGTCGGGCAGTTTGATCTTCCAGTCCGCGATGCGCGAGTCGACGATCTCCACGGCCGCGACGTAGCCCGCGACGGCCCGCGCGACATCGAGCGGCGTGCAGCGCGGCCCCGCCAGCGGCGCTCCCAGCAGCACGGCGATCTCGGCCTCGACCTTCGGGGCGATGAAATCGGCGGTGGTCACCGGGTCGCCGGTCCCCAGCACGAAGCTGCTGAGCACCGGGCCGTAGTCCGGCGAGTCGACGCCGAGCATCGCCTGCATCGGCGCACTGGTGAGCCCCAGCTTGTATCCGGCGATGGACGCCCCGTCGTCGACGAGCCGGGCGACGAACCGATGCTGCACCCGGTAGCCGTCCTCCGCGGTCATGCCGGGGTGCTGGTCGGTGAGGGGCGGCACGGGGGCCCGGTCGCGCCGGGCGGCATAGAGGGCCGCCGCGACCGCATCGACGTCGATTCCGGTCGTGGTCATGCGCCGTGCTCCGCGGTTGCGCGCCGGTAGCCGAGCCGCTGCGAGACTGTCTGCGCGCCGTCGGTCACCATGGCCGCGAACTTCCGCAGCGATCGTTGCGACAGCCGCATCGTCGGCCCGACCAGGGACAGGGCGGCCAGCGCCTCGCCGCGCGCGTCCCGGATCGGCGCGGCGACCGACGAGACGCCCACCTCCGACTCGTTGAGGTTGGTGCCGTAGCCCCGCTGGCGCACCCGCGCCAGTTCGGCCCGCAGCGCATCGAGGTCGGTGATGGTGCGGTCGGTCTTGCCTACCAGCTCCCAGCCGTCGAGCACGCTCGCCAGCTGCTCCTCGGGCAGAAAGGCGAGCAGCACCTTGCCGGTCGACGTGCAGTGCGCCCAGTTGCGGTGGCCGATCCGCAGGAAGGTACGCACCGCCTGCGGGCTCTCCAGCCGCTCGACGTATACCACCTCGCGCCCATCCCGCACCGCGATGTGCACCGACTCCTCCGTCTGCAGGCGCAGCGCCTCCATCACCGGCAGGGCGGCCTGATGGATATCGCGATGGATCGGGACGTTGGCGCCGAGGTCGTACATCGCCAGGCCGAGCCGATAGAGCCCATTGCTCGGGTCGCGCTCGAGCAACCCGTCGGCGGTGAGCGTGGTGAGGATGCGGTGCACCGTGCTCTTGCCCAGGCCGAGCCGGCGCGCCAGCTCGGTCACGCCCAGGTCGCGCTCGCCGTGGCGGAACTCCTTGAGCAGC
>JBBPZR010000012.1:0-19310 GCA_038276285.1 Mycobacteriales bacterium
GGCTCCCCGAAGACGGTGATCGCCAAGTAGAACCAGCGACGAGAGCCGAGACGGTCGTTGCCCCTACTGCCCCGCCGCACCCTGTGAAGGGTAGGTGCCGTTCTCGCATCTCCTGGCGGCTCAGCGGCCGCTGACTTATCAACCATCATCGCCCCCAGCGAGCGACAGTCGTGGGGTCTCAGGCTGACCAGAGCCGGTCAACCGGCATGACGTGTAGGCGGTCCTCGACGTTGTAGGAGCGAGAGCCCGTATACAGGGCGATTCCGGCCAGGAAGGCGCCCCCGGCCGCCGAGCGCAGCTTGCGGAGGGGCTTGAAGTCCTCGCCTGGCACTCGTCCGGCCGCCTTGACCTCGAAAGCGACGATCGCGCCGTCGTCGCGCTCGATCACGAGATCGACCTCGTCGCCGTCGTGGGTACGCCAGTGGCCCGCGCCGGCAAGACCGTCAAGCCAGGAGGCCTGCTTCAGCAGTTCGCCGACGACGAAGGTCTCCAGCAGGTGCCCTAGCTCGGTGAGGGAGGTCGGATCTTTGCGAGCGAGCTTGTCCGGCGTCAGGCGTAGCAGTCGCGCCGCAACGCCAGAGTCAAGGACGTGCAGCTTGGGAGTCGCCGCAGCTCGTGACCGCAGCGTCTTCCCCCAGGTGGGCAGCCGGTTCACGAGGAAGACGGCCTCGAGCAGGCGAACGTAGCTTTCGGTGGTGGTGCTGTCGAGTCCGACGTACCGAGCGGCCCGGTCGATGTTGAGAACCTGAGCGGTCTGCCCGGCTAGTCGGTGCAGGAGGGCAGCCAGCAGCGGACCTTGTCGGATCCTGCTGAGCTCGCGTACGTCGCGTTGCAGTGTCAGGGTTATGTACTCGTCGAACCAGCGGTTCCGTGCGGTCTCCGTGGATCGGTTCAGTGCCATGGGGAAGCCACCGGCGACCATCCGAGCGATGTAGTCCTCGCGGCTGGTTGTTGACGTTGGCACGGCCGCAACAACACGATCCGGGTCGGTGAAGAGCTGCCCAAGCAGGCGCTCCCGCGTGCCGGCGATCTCGCCCTGGGACAGGGGGAAGACCGTCAGCCTCGACAGGCGTCCGGTCAGCGTCTGGGCGGCTGCGGGCAGGGCGTCATGGCGGGTGGACCCGGTCAGCACGAACCGCCCGGGTCGGCCGTCCCGGTTGAGCTCCGACTTGATCGCGTCCAGCACGATCGCGGCCTTCTGGTACTCATCGACGCAGACGGGCACTGCCCCCGTGACGAACGTGCCGGGATCGGTGGCCACTGCTTCTCGCGTCGCTGGGTCATCGAGGTCCAGCAAGATCGCGCCGCAGCTGGCTGCGACGGCACGCAGCAGGGTGGACTTGCCCACCGCACGAGGACCTTCGAGCAGGACGACGGGGTCGTCGGCCATCCGCTCGAGAGCCAACGCCAGGACGCGCCGGTCGACCATGCCGGCCAACGGTGTGGACATCGTGTCACCATATCAGGGGTCTGGGATTCCGAGGGTCACAGGCCTTGGATATCGAGCTATCTGAGTCGGGGATTTCGAGGGGGGTCTCCTGGAGCAATTCCTCGACCGGTGAGGCCTCCGGCTTCCCCCCAGGTAGACCCGGCTGGTCGCACACTGGTCACACAAACTCCGGTGACCAGGAGAGAGCAACGGTCGACGTCGGGGAAGCAACTTCGGTCACATGCCTTACGCTTCACCGCCCCGTAGCGGCGTGCACGCGCCGGGCCGTCTCGACGAGTACCTCGGCAGCCCGGCCGGCCCTCTTGCACTCGTCGGCCGTCGCCGGCGTGTGGCTGTAGCCGGCCGTCCGAGGCCGCGATGCCGGCGTGCACGCACAGCGTCACATAGACATCGGCGATCTCGCCGTCCTCGTCGGCGAGGTCGCGGACCGGGCTGGCGGCGTCGAGGAACTGGCCGGCCTTGCGCAGGCGACCGCGACGGACCTCCTGCGTGCAGGCGCGGGTGCGGGGCATGTCAGCCCGTTCGCTGCCGTAACTGCTGGTTGAGCCAGGCACGGCTACGGGCCACGGTGAGACCGTCGTGCAGCACGTCGCGCAGGACCGGCTGGTCACGGGCGTCGGCCAGCTCGCTGGCTGTGTACTCGAGCGGACGCGTGTCGTTGCCGGTCCATCTCGTCACGTCGGTCGCCAGGGCGCCGACCTGCTCGTCCCAAACGCCGCGAGGAGCGTCGTCAGCTCGTACCAGCAGCAGGTCCAAGTCGCTCTCGGCCGTCATCGTGCCGCGCGCGGCCGAGCCGAACACGGCGGCGTACACCGGCGGGAACGTCCAGCTCTCGAGGCGCTCCTCGAGCCGAGCCAGCAGCGTGCCCAGCAGACTGGCGAGCTCGATGATGGACCAGCCGCCAGGTGATCTCGGTTGAGTCGGTAGCTGTAGGCGTTTCCGACCCGCTCGGAGTGCACGACCCCCTGTCGGGTCAGCCGCACGAGCACCTTGCGGATTCCTTCCTCCGAGTAGTGGACGCCGATCTGATGCGGGTCGAGCAGGTCACGGTACCCACACCCTCAGGTCAGGACAGGAAGCCGCGCAGCAGGGCCGCGGTGCCGGCGAGGTGCTCCTCCATGGCCGCCCGCGCGATGCCCGGCTGACCGCGGACGATGGCTCGTACGATCCGGTCGTGCTGGTCGTTGCTGTGCGCGATGTTGCGCGGGAGCAGCGGAATCGCGTCCAGCAGGTGATTGACCTCCATCCGCACGTCGGCCGCCGCCGCGACCAGTGACGGTGACCCGGTCAGCTCACTGATGGCGAGGTGCAACCGGGAGTCGGCCGTCCGGTAGCGGTCGGGGGTGGCCGCGCGGCATTCCTCCAGCGCGTCGCGCAGGGCCTCGGAGGAGTCCGCCCCGATCGGGGAACTCGCCGCCACCTCGACGGTGCCCAACTCGAGTACGTGCCGGAGTACCAGGGTGTCCTCGATGGACTCCCGTGACGCGGCCAGGCCGTGCGCGGCGGGCCGGCCGGCCGGTGTCGGTGTGCGGTCCCGTACGAAGGTGCCGCCGTGCCGGCCTCGGCGGACCTCCAACCACCCGGCATCCACCAGCGACCGCAGTGCTTCCCGCAGCGTGACCCGACTGATCCCCAGCCGCGCTGCCAGGTCGCGCTCGGCCGGCAGCCGCTCGCCGGGTGAGACCAGGCCCAGCTTCACCGCCGACAGCACCCGCTCGACGCATTCCTCGAACGCGTTGCCGCTCCGGACCGCCCGGAACGCCACCTCCGCCGGGTCGACAAGACGCCGGGGGCGGCGCGCGTTCCCCCTACTCACAGCGGCGTGACGTAGGCCCCGCAGATCCCGCCGTCGACGAGGAACTCCGAGGCGGTGATGAACGAGGAGTCGTCGGAGGCGAGGAACGCGACCGCCGCCGCGATCTCATGGGCCTCGGCGAAGCGGCCCATGGGAACGTGCACCAGTCGGCGGGCGGCGCGGTCAGGATCGGCTGCGAAGAGCTGCCGGAGCATCGGGGTGTTCACCGGCCCGGGAGACACCGCGTTCACCCGGATGTTCTCGCGCGCGAACTGCACCCCGAGTTCGCGCGACATCGCGAGCACACCGCCCTTCGAGGCGGTGTAGGAGATCTGCGAGGTCGCCGCGCCCATCCGCGCGACGAACGACGCGGTGTTGATGATCGAGCCGCGGCCGCGCGCCCGCATGTGCGGGATCGCCGCCTTGCAGCACAGGTAGACCGATGTGAGGTTCACCTCCTGCACGCGACGCCACACGTCGAGCCCGGTGGTGAGGATCGAGTCGTCGTCGGGCGGTGAGATCCCCGCGTTGTTGAACGCGATGTCCAGCCCGCCGTACATCGACACCGCGGTCTCGAACAACTCCAGAACCTGCTCCTCGGACGTGACGTCGACGGGGACGAAGAGACCACCGACAGCGGCCGCGGCCGCCGCGCCCGCGGCCGGGTCGACGTCGCCGATGACGACGTGGGCACCCTCCGAGGCCAGCCGTTGTGCGGTGGCGAGGCCGATGCCGCCTCCCCCTCCGGTCACCACCGCCACCCGGTCGACCAGCCGGCGGGCGAGGACCCCGGGGATGTCCACGCTCACGCCTCCGTCGCCAGGAACACGTTCTTGACATCGGTGAAGGCGTGCAGCGCGTCCGGCCCCAGCTCGCGGCCGAGACCGGACTGCTTGAAACCACCGAACGGCGTGGAGTAGCGCACGGAGGAGTGGCTGTTGACCGAGAGGTTGCCGGTCTCGATGCCGCGCCCGACGCGCAGGGCCCGGCCCACGTCCCGGGTCCAGATCGAGCCGGACAGCCCGTAGCTGCCCTCGTTGGCGATCCGTACGGCGTCCGCCTCGTCGGCGAACGGGAGTACGACCACGACCGGCCCGAAGATCTCTTCGGTGACCGCCCGATCGGTCGGGGCGACGGGGGCGAGCACAGTTGGCGGAAACCAGAAACCCGGGCCCTCGGGCGCGTCGCCGCGGAAGGCCACCGGTGCGTCCTCGGGGACGTAGGAAGCCACCGTGTCCCATTGCCGCCGGCTGATCAGCGGGCCCATCTCGGCGGTGTCAAGGGCCGGGTCCTCGACCCGCACGCCCTTCACCGCCGGCTCGAGCAGCTCGAGGAACCGGTCATACGCCGAGCGCTCGACCAGGATCCGGGATCGGGCGCAACAGTCCTGCCCGGCGTTGTCGAAGGCAGCGTAGGGCGCTGACGAGGCGGCCCGCTCGAGGTCGGAGTCGGCGAAGACGACGTTGGCGCTCTTGCCGCCCAGCTCCAGGGTCACCCGCTTCACGTGCGCGGCGCAGCCGGCCATGACCGCCTTGCCCACCTCGGTCGATCCGGTGAAAACGATCTTGCGTACGTCGGGATGCTCGACGAGCCGGTTTCCGACCACCGTGCCCTTGCCCGGCAGCACGCTGAAGACGCCGTCGGGCAGGCCGGCCTCGCGGGCGAGCTCGGCGAGCCGCAGCGCGGTCAGCGGGGTGATCTCGGCCGGCTTCAGCACAACGGTGTTGCCGGCGGCGAGGGCGGGCGCGAACCCCCAGCCGGCGATCGGCATGGGGAAGTTCCAGGGGACGATGACGCCCACGACGCCGAGCGGTTCGTGGAAGGTGATGTCGACGCCGCCGGCCACCGGGATCTGCCGGCCGAACAATCGCTCCGGCGCGGCGCTGTAGTAGGTCAGCACGTCGCGGACGTTGCCGGCCTCCCAGCGGGCGTTGGTGATCGGATGGCCGGAGTTGGCTACCTCCAGCTGCGCCAGCTCCTCGAGGTGGTCGTCGACCTGCTCGGCGAACCGGCGCAGGAGCCGGCCCCGATCGGCCGGCGCGACGTGCCGCCAGGTCTCGAACGCCCGCCGGGCCCGCTCGACAGCGGCGTCGGTCTCCGCCATGCCGGCCAGCGCGACCGTGGTCACCACCTGCTCCGTCGCCGGGTTGATCACGTCGTAGGACGCTGTGCTCGTCACAGCCGCTCGAACCCCCGGTAGCGCTCCCAGTCGGTCACCGCCCGGCCGTACGCGGCCAATTCGACGGCGGCCATGTTGGCGTAGTGCTCGACGACCTCCTCGCCGAAGGTCCGGCGGGCGAATGCGCTGCCCAGCCACAGATCGAGCGACTCGCCGAGGCTGGTGGGCACCCGCAGCGCATCGGGATCGCCGTAGGCGTTGCCCTCGAAGGCCGGCTCCAGCTCCAGCTTCTCCTCGATGCCGGCCAGCCCGGCGGCGATGACGGCCGCGGTCGCGAGGTAGGGATTGACGTCGCCGCCGGGGATGCGGTTCTCGAGCCGGAGCCCGGCGCCATGGCCGACCAGCCGGAACGCGCAGGTGCGGTTGTCGCGGCCCCATCGCAGTGCGGTCGGGGCGAAGGACCCCTCGACGTAGCGTTTGTAGGAGTTGATGTTCGGCGCGAGCAGCAGGGTCAGCTCGTGCATGTAGGCGAGCTGCCCGGCGACGTAGGACCGGCCGACCGCCGACAGGTCGTCGCCATCTGCGAGGACGAGGGCGCCGTCCGTACCGCGGAAGCTGCAGTGGATGTGGCAGGAGTTGCCCTCGCGCTCGTCGAACTTGGCCATGAAGGTGAGCGCCATGCCGTCCTGGGCGGCGATCTCCTTGGCGCCGTTCTTGTAGATGACGTGGCCGTCGCAGGCCGCCGTCGCCTCGTCGTACCGGAAGGCGATCTCGTGCTGGCCCAGGTTGCACTCGCCCTTGGCGGACTCGACGGTCAGCCCGGCGCCGGCCATGGCGTTGCGGATCCGCCGCAGCAGTGGCTCGATCCGCGCGGTGCCGAGCAGGGAGTAGTCGACGTTGTACTGGTTGGCCGGCGTGAGGTGGCGGTAGCCGGCCGACCAGGCGTCCTCATAGGTGTCGCGGAAGACGAGGAACTCAAGCTCGGTCCCGACGTACGCCCGCAGGCCGGCGTCGGCGAGCCGCGCGGTCTGCCGGGCGAGCACCTGGCGTGGCGACGCGACGACGTCGCTGCCGTCCTCCCACCGCAGGTCGGCCAGCACGAGCACGGTGCCGTCGAGCCAGGGGACCGGCCGCAGGGTCGACAGGTCGGGCTGCATCACGAAGTCGCCGTAGCCGCTGGACCACGACGACATCGCATAGCCGTCGACGGTGTTCATGTCGACGTCGACGGCCAGCAGGTAGTTGCAGCCTTCGGTCGCATGCTCGAGCACGACATCGAGGAAGTATCGGGCGTGCAGCCGCTTGCCCTGCAGCCGCCCCTGCATGTCGGTGAGCGCGACCAGCACGGTGTCCACGTCGCCCGCCTCGACCTGGCGGCGCAGCCGCTCGATGGTCAGAGCCGCCTGGCGCGGTTCAGGCAAGGCTTGCCAGCTCCCGTTCCATGGCGGCGAGTTCCTCGGTCGAGCCCTGCACCTTCGGCCCCTTGAACCACTTCCGCGCCGAGACGAGCCACCAGATCCCGGCGAAACCGAGGACGGCGAGCACCGCGAACGGCGTGTAGTTGAAGGTCTTCAAGGTGACCGGGCTCGCTGTCGGCAGCATGAACAGGACGGTGATGAACGCGACCCACAGGACAGCGACCGTGCCGATCAGCGGGCTCCAGCGCCCGAGGTGCCACGGTCCGCGCTCGAAGCCGTCGCCCTGCCGCAGCCGCAGGAAGGTCGGCAGCACGTAGGCGATGTACAGCCCGATCACCGCGATGGAGGTCACGGCGGCGTACGCCGTCACGTTCCACAGGTACGGCAGGCCGAGTACGAACGCGCCGCCGGCGCCGAGCCAGATGGCGTTGGTCGGCGTGCGGGTACGCGGGTTGATCCGGTGCCAGAACGACGAGGCCGGCAGCGCGCCGTCGCGGGAGAAGGCGTAGATCATCCGCGAGTTGGCGGTGATGGATGCCATCCCGCAGAACAGTTGGGCGCCGATGGCGATGAGCAGGAGCAGCTTTCCCCCGGTCGAGCCGACGGCGTCGATGAAGATCTGGGCCGGTGGCACGGCCGTCTTCGTCCCGACCGCTCCGGAATAGCTCTGGATGGCGAAGGTGACCCCGATCAGCAGGATCCAGCCGGCCACGACCGAGACCACGATCGACATGACGATCCCGCGGGGCCCGGCGACCGAGGCGTCGTGGGTCTCCTCGGTCATGTGGGCGGAGGCATCGAAGCCGGTCAGTGTGTACTGCGCGAGCAACAGGCCCAGCAGTGCGACGTAGAAGGTCGACGCCCACCCGGTGTTGTTGACGAACTTCGTGAAAACGAAGGACGCCGACTGGTGCTTGTCCGGGGCGATGGCGAGGACGAGCACGATGATCGCGACGCCGACCACGTGCCACCAGACGCTGATGTTGTTCAGCAGCGCGACCACCTTGACGCCGAACTGGTTGAGCGCGCCGTGCAGGATGAGAATCAGGCCGAACAGCACGATGGTGTGCCACGGCCGGGCATCGAAGCCGAACTGCAGGTCGAGGAAGGCGTTGAGGAAGAACGCCGCGCCGAAGTCGATGCCCGCGGTCACAGCCACCTGACCCAGGAAGTTGAACCAGCCGGTGAACCAGGACCAGGCGGCGGAGTTCTGCTTGGCCAGTTTGGCCGACCAGTAGTACAGGCCGCCGGCGGTCGGGAAGCTCGAGCAGACCTCGGCCATCGCGAGGCCGACGAACAGCGTCATGAGCCCGACGAAGGGCCAGCCCCAGATGATGACGGCCGGGCCGCCGGTGTTGAGGCCGAAGCCGTACAGCGTCAGGCATCCCGACAGGATCGAGATGATGGTGAAGGAGACGGCGAAGTTGGAGAACCCCGACATCTGCCGGGCCAGCTCCTGGGCGTAGCCCATCTGGTGCAGGCGAGACTCGTCGGTTTCCTTCTCCGCGGGTCGGCCGGCGGCGGCGGGTGAGGGCTGGGTGCTGCTCATTGCGCGTCCCATCTTCAGGCGGCTCGTCATCAGCTCAATGGACCAAAGTCAGACCATAGGGCCGGACGAGGTCCGCAGACAAGGACCTCGCCATCGGCGCTGAGCCGCAGCGCCCGTTCTATCCGGGTTCTGCAGCGTCTGGAGGCGCAAAGGGCGCTAGGTCTGGTCTGCAGAACCGGCCGGCTCCAGTATGACGACGGGGATGTCGCGCTCCACCTTCGCCTGATAACTGGCATAGCCCTTGTAGGCAGCCACGATCTGCGGCCACAGTTGCGCCTTCTCGGCCGTGCTCGCCGTGCGGGCGATCATCGGGCGGGTCGTGCTCTGCAGGGTGATGGTGACCTGCGGATTGTCGCGCAGGTTGAGATACCACATCGGGTGCTTGGGCGCCCCGCCCTTGGAGGCCACGAGGATCACGCGGTGGTCGTCGTGCACTGGGGTCGCCAGCATGGTGTTGCGCAGCTGCCCCGACTTGCGGCCTGTGGTGGTCAGCTTCACTGCTGGCATACCCGAGACATTGCCCGCCACACGACCCTTGCTCAAATCGTAGATCGTGCGGTGAACTCGGGTCGCGGCCTTGAAGCGGAGATCACTCAACTTCATAGCGCGGGCGGGGAGAAGTAGATGGTGGGGTCGCCCTGTTTCAGCCAGATCTGGGCATGGTCGGCGGGTACGAAGGACCGGTCGCCACCGGGCTCCCGGGTCGTCGGAACGGTGTCGCCGCTCGGCGTGTGCATGATGAAGTTGACCGGCAGCGTGCCGTTCTTCAGCGGGATGTTGAAGAACGCGCCGAAACTGTCCACGCCATCCCGCTGGCGCGGTGCCGACCAGTCAGTCGCAACGCCGTCCGCGATCGCGTCGCCCCACAGGTGCAGGCCCCACGAGTCGTAGTCACCGGCCGGCCGGTTGTAGTGCACGACGGCCGTTGTGACCGGCGCCGGCGGCTCGGGGACCGTCGCGGTGCGCGTGGCCGACGAGACGTGACCGGCGTTGTCCTTGACCACGGCGAGGAACTGCAGCGACGTGCCGGGAGCGAACTGCGAGACGTCGGCGAAGACACGGTAGGGCGCGTTGTCGTCGGTGCCGAGCAGTTGCCACGGACCGGCGCCAGTGACCCGCTGGTAGAAGGTGGTCTGGTAGAGCGAGTCGCCATCCACGCTGGCCACCACGGGCAGGTGCCCGGTGGTGTTCGGCGCGTCGTTCACGGCCAGCGACACAGCCGGCGCGGCTTGGCTGCGCTCGATGCGACCGGCGGCCTGGTAGACCACCGCCGACAACGGGGCGACCGTGATCGGAAGCCCCTTCTCTGGTTGCGAGATGACGTGCTGGGCGCCCTGGCCGTAGATCAGCTGGAAGTTCCGGTGGCTGACGTAGGTCGGCACCGTGACTGTCTGCGTGGTGTCGGCGTTGTTGAGCGCGACGACGTACTCGACCTGCTCCTGCCGTCCGATCCGCGAGAAGGCGAACACGCCCGCGCCGCTGCTGGCATAGCGCACCTGCATCGCGCCGTTGCGCAGCGCCGGATTGGCCCGGATCACGGCGTTGAGTTGGGAGATGGTCTGGTAGAGCGGGTGCGCGGGGTCGAAGTTGCTGTCGGCCGGAGTGGCGGCGGTGCCGATGTCGTCGTCGTCGTTGTACGACGCGACCTGACTGGGGAACATGTCCTGTCGGGCGTCCTGGTCACCGCCGTCGCCGACGAAGCCCTGTTCGTCGCCGTAATAGACCACCGGGTTGCCGCGCGAGAGGTACATCAACTGATGGGCGAGCCGGTCGCGGGCGAGGTCCTTGGCATCGCCTTCGCCGGGCTGGGCCTGGCGAATGAACAACCCGATGCGCCCCATGTCGTGGTTACCGAGGAAGGTCGGCATCTGGTAGACGTTGGAGTCCGCGTCGGTGTACCAGTCGTCGTCGACGAACAGATCCCGTAGCTCGGTCGTCGGCCGGGAGCCGGCGGCGAAGTCCTGTGCGGCGTGCTGGAACGGGAAGTCCAGCACCGCCTGCAGGCGGTCCTTGCGGGTGAAGTGCGAGGTGATCGGGCGTGAGGTGTCGAACACCTCGCCGAACATGAAGAAGTCCTTCTTGCCGACGCGATGCGCCTCATTGAGGATGGCTGGCACCCACTTCTGCCAGAACTCGTCGTTGACGTGCTTGACCGTGTCGATCCGGAAGCCGTCGATGCCGAAGTTGTCGACCCAGCTCTTGTAGATGTCGATCATGCCGTTGACGACCGCCGGCTGCTCGGTGAACAAGTCGTCGAGCCCGAAGAAGTCGCCGTACAGGCTGTTCTCGCCGGAGAAGGTGGAGTTCCCGCGGTTGTGGTAGTAGATCGGGTTGTTCAGCCAGGCCGGCTTCTTGACCGTCGCCTCTGCCGCGGGGACGTACGGGTGGTACGGGAATGAGACGTCGGGATCGAGCGTCGGGAAGGTGTTGGTGCCGGCGTAGTCGCGGTCGTCGAAGGGGGTGCCGCTGGCGTCCTTGTACGGCGAGACCGACTTGGGGATGTAGTCGTACCGGCCCTCGCGGTAGTCGATCACGTCGGCGGTGTGGTTGGTGATGACGTCGAAGAAGACCTTCATGCCGCGCGCATGCGCGGCATTGATCAGGTCGGTGAGATCCTGGTTGGTGCCCAGGTGCGGGTCGATCTGAGTGAAGTCAGTGATCCAGTAACCGTGGTAGCCCGCCGAGGTGAACGGCGTGCCGATCGCCTGCACCGGCTTGTTCTTGAAGCTCGGGGTCATCCAGATGGCGCTGGTGCCCAGTCCGCGGATGTAGTCCAGCCTTTGCCGCAGGCCGATCAGGTCACCGCCGTGGTAGAACGCCTTGCTCGTCGGGTCGTAGCCGGTCACGTTGCGGTCACCGGTGAGCCCACCGGTGTCGTTGGCGTTCGATCCGTTGGCGAAGCGGTCCTGCATGACGAAGTAGAAATTCTGGTCCGTCATGGCCGCGCGCAGGCTGTCCAGGGCGGGGGGCAGGCTCGCTGGGTCGAGCTGGCGGCGGGAGCAGCACCTAGCCCTACAGTCAGCAGCACCAAACCGGTGCTGAGTAGGACGCTGAGAACAGCACGCCGATGCGATACGGGCATGGTGGTCGTCCCTTCGGAGGAACCAGTCGCCGCTGATCGCCTGCGGTCGCAAGTAAGGCCAGGTAAGCGTAAGCGGACCCATTATGTCAATTCGGCGGATAGCCCGCCGGTGGTCACGGACCCGGGCCGTGGTCACGATCAGCGCAGCGCCAGCGGTACCGGCCTGACCCGGCGGGTGTTCGCACGGGGACTCGAGCCAGCCCGGATGGGCTATTGCCCGCCCGGCGCGGGAGGGCAAGGGTGGGTAGTCCGCAGAGTGTCAAGGAGGCGTCATGGCCGGCTTCGTTCAGATCATCGAGTTCCAGACCTCGCGCATCGAGGAGATCAGTGCGCTCGCCGATGAGTTCCGGGCCGAGCGGGAGGCCGCAGGCGGGGGGTCAGCGATCAGGGGCACCGTCACCGCGGATCGGGACCGCCCGGGCTACTACCTCAATATCGTGGAGTTCGAGTCCGCCGATGCGGCGATGGCCAACTCGGAGCGGCCCGAGACCGCGAAGTTCGCGGAGCGCATGGCCGAACTCTGCGACGGTCCACCGAGGTTCTACAACCTCGACGTCGCGATGGCCTGGGAAGGCTGAGGCTGCGCCACACGTGCTAGCCGGCTGGCCTACCGGAACATCATGACCAGGCTGCCCGGCAGAGTGACGACGCAGAACACGATGGCCACGATTCGGGCCAGGGCCTGACCCCGTACGAGGAAGCCTGTACGAGGAAGACGGCGCACAGGCCGATGATCGCGCCGTGTTCGGCGCTCCTGGGGCCTACCGTGTGGCTATGCGAAACGTGCCGAAGTGGGCGTTGCTCTCGGCGGCCGGAGCACCGGTGTTCCTGGTCGGCGGCTGGACACTTGGCGCGAGCCGACGGCGGGGCGGCTTCAACTCGGTCACCGACACGATCAGCGCCTTGGCGGCCCGCGGTGCCGACGACCGCTGGATCATGACCTCCGCACTCGCCGGGTTGGGCATCTGCCATGTGGTGACGGCCATCGGCTTGCGACCCGCCGCGCTCCCTGGGCGGGTTCTGCACGCCACCGGAGGGGTCGCGACGGTGCTCGTGGCCGCTTTTCCGCAGCCCGTGGTCGGATCGTCGCGGGCGCACGTGCTGGCCGCCGGTCTGGGCTTCATTTCGCTTTCGGTCTGGCCCTTGTTCGCGAGTCGCCGGGGCCGAGGAGTTCCGGTCGGACTCCGCCCGGCAGAGGGCCTTGCCGCCGCTGCCGTGCTGCTGGGACTGCTCGGTTGGTTCGCCGTCGAGTTCTACTCCCACGGCGACCGCGTGGGGCTCGCCGAGCGGGCCGTCTCCGGTGCGCAGGCGCTGTGCCCGCTGATCATCGCGGTCGCCGCGGCGCGAGCCGTCCGGGGGGAGCGCGTAGCCGGATGAGCCCCGTGGCGCCGGACCGCGACGACGTGGGGCCAACCGACGCGGCGCTGACTGATCTGCACGCACACGCCGGCGCCGATGTCGTCGGCATGTTGCTGTCCGAAGCGCCGGTGGGCTTCGCGTTCTTCGACAGCTCCCTGCGTTACGTCCGGATCAACGACGCACTGGCCCGCGGCAACAAGTACTCGGCCGAGGAGCACGTCGGCCGCACCGTCCGCGAGGTCAACCCGCAGATCGCCGACCAGGTGGAAGGCGTCCTGTCGCGGGTCCTGGCCACCGGCGAGGTCGCCGCCGACGAGGACATCGTGAAGCAGGTCGACGGCCGTGACCTGTTCCTCAGCGTGCGGTTTTCCCCCGCTCGTGAGGCCGATGGCCGCATCGTCGGTGTCGCGGTGGTGGCCCTCGACGTGACCGAGCGCCGGCTCGCCGAGCGGCGGTTGGAGCGCAGTGAGGCGCGGTACCGATCTCTCGTTCAGGCGACCGCGATGGATGTCTGGCGTACCGATTCCGACGGAATGCTCATCGGTGACATGCCGGCCTGGCGCTCGGTCACCGGGCAGACGGCTCAGGCCATCCAGGGGTCGGGTTGGCTCGGCGGCGTCCACGCTGAGGATCGGGATCGGGCCCGGGCCCGCTGGCGGGAGTGCGTACGCACCACGTCGCCCTACGTCTGCGAATTCAGGATCGGAGCCGACGGCTCCGACTGGCGCACGGTCGTCGCCCGCAGCCTGCCCATCGTGGACCAGGGCGAGCTGATCGAGTGGGTCGGCACAACCCAGGACATAACCGCGGTCCGCGCGGCCGAAGCGGCGCGCAGCGAGGCCTTCAGCCGGCTCCGTGCCGAAGCGCTCACGCTGCAGCGCAGCATCATGCCCGAGCAGACCTTCCAGCCAGAAGAGCTGGAGGTGTGCGCGCGCTACGTCCCCGGCGTCGAGGGGACGGAGGTCGGCGGTGACTGGTACGACGTGATCCCGCTCGCCGCGGGCCGGGTCGGGCTCGTCGTCGGCGATGTGATGGGCCGGGGCGTGCGGGCCGCCGCGGTGATGGGTCAGTTGCGTACCGCCGTCCGCGCCTACTCGCGCCTCGATCTGCCACCGGCCGAGCTCCTCGGACTCCTCGATGGGCTCGTCGCCGAGCTCCCCGACGAGCAGATCGTGACCTGCGCATACGCGGTCTACGACCCGGCCTCCCGGATCATGACCCTGGCCAACGCCGGTCACGTCCCGCCGATCGTGGTCTGTCCCGACGTGCCCACCCGGACCGTGAGCGAACGCGTCGGGCCGCCGCTCGGGGTGGGCCTCGGCGTCTATGCGGAGCTGCAGCTCAGGCTGGAGCCGGGCGCCTTGCTGGCGTTGTACAGCGACGGCCTGGTGGAGAGCCGTGGATACGACATCGACAAGGGCATCGCCACGCTCGTCGATGTGCTGTCCGAGCAAGCCGAGGACATGGAGGCGCACGGCACAGCCGTCCTCGACCGGATGGGCCGGGCAGAGGGCCACGACGACGATGTGGCGTTGTTGCTGGTGCGATTGCCGACCGACGTGGCCGAGCGCAGCCAGGTGCAGCGGATGGAGGTGCCGCGCGGCATCCGGTCGGTGCGCAAGGCGCGGGTCTTCTGCGATCAGCTGTACCGCACCTGGGAGCTTGAGCCGAGCGTCGCGGAGGCCGCGCGCGTGGTGGTCAACGAGTTGGTCACAAACGCCCTGGTGTACGGCCGCTCACCGGTCGACCTGAGCCTGCGACGTACGGCCTCCATGCTCTACGTCGAGGTGTTCGACGCGAGCGGGCATGTGCCACGGCGGCGGTTGGCCTCTCCCGACGACGAGGGTGGCCGCGGCTTGCACCTGGTCGGGGAGTTGTCGGAGCGCTGGGGCGTGCGGCCGGCCGGCGACGGGAAGGCGGTGTGGGCGGCCATCTCGCTGCGCCATCACGACTGAGCGGTGCGATCAGTACCAGTTGTAGGCCTGCGAGTGACCCCAGGCCCCGCACGGCGTCTGGTAGCGCCGCTGGATGTAGTCGAGGCCCCAGCGGATCTGCGTCGCGGGGTTGGAGCGCCAGTCACTGCCATAGCTGCTCATCTTGGTGCCAGGCAGTGCCTGCGGGATTCCGTAAGCACCCGAACTGCGGTTCTGCGCACGGTAGTTCCAGTGCGATTCCTTGTCCCACAGCCGATCCAAGCAGCTGAACTGCCCGCTGCCCCAATGGTACTTCTGGGCCATGATCAGCCGCGCCACGCTTCGGGGGTCGCGCGGCGCCGACCTGGAGGCCCGGATCAGCGCGACATTGGGCTTGAGCAGGGTGCGCGGCGAGATGGTGTGGCCGAGTCGGGCCGCCGCCCTGATCGTCGCCATCTCGGCTGACAGCGGGAAGGCGGAGCTGGCCTGACTCGCCAGGGCCCGGGCCTGCTCGACCGCCGGCGCCTGGGCGAGTGCGATGAACACCGCGGTGGTGATCGTGCCCAGGAGCGTGGCATAGCGAGTGCTGACCCGGCCCGACAACAGCCGGGAGCCTCTCCCGTGGGGTCGGCGGGGCGGTCGGCGTGGCGGTCGCCGGTGCGCGGCAGTCGGGCGATGAGCACCGACCACGGCGTGCTGAGGGGCGATCGGAGCGAGCGCCCGATAGCCGGAGGATGGCTGCCGGACCCGACTCGCGGGCGCGTGCGCCGGGCTTGCCGGAGCGCCCCGGTGACGGCCGGCGGCAGGTCGGTGGGCAGGCATGTGAAGAGGCGGCTCGATCGGTAGAAATTCCGACGGACCGGGGCACCCTATCCGCACGGGGCCTGCACCGTAACCCCCCGATGCACTTGCAGGTGCACGTCCCCAGTGCCTATCTGGCGGTCAAGGCGACTCGCGCTCTGCCGCGACGTGCTCCGCGAGGCTCGTCAGAACATCTTTCGCACCTTCGCGGATCGTCGGCTCGGCGATAAGCCCATCGGTGCCTACCGCGTCCCGTGATACCGAGATCTGGACACAGGCGTTGACCCATGCGACGGGCTTTCCATAGGTCTCGCCGCCGCCTACGGTCCAGTCGAGCAGGTTCTTGAACGATCCCGGCAGCGCGCCGGCGTACTCGGGGGTGCTGAACAGCACGGCATCCGCGGCTCGGATGCGCGAGCGAAGCTGCGCCACCGCGGGGTGGACGGGCTGCCCCTCCTGGTCGTCGTCCGGATCGAAATGGGGTAGCTCGGCGAGCTGCAGATAGAAGTCGGTGGTCACACCGTCGGGGGCGACTTCCCGGGCGGTGCGCAGGAGCGCAGCATTGGTCGAGCCGGCGCGGAGGCTGCCACACACCAGCAGAATGCCGATGCTCAGACCGTCCATGCCGGTCGACCCTACGAGCCGTACCCGACCTTGCCACCTGCGCCGGCAGCCCTCGCTGTCCATTGCCGTTCGCCAATCTCGCCCCAGGAGTCGACAATGGCGGTCACTGCTGACGGCTGACCGCCGAGGAGCCTTGCCCGTGCCCGGGACCGACGCGTTCTCGTTGCTCGCCATCCATCACGTACAGCTCGCGATCCCACCAGGCGGTGAGGACGCCTGCCGACGTTTCTGGGGTCACCTGCTGGGCATGCGCGAGTTGGACAAGCCGCCGGTGTTGGCGGCCCGCGGCGGCTGCTGGTTTCGCGGTGGCGGCCTGGAGGTCCACCTCGGGGTGGAGGAGCCCTTCGTACCCGCTCGCAAGGCCCATCCTTGGCCTGCTCGTGCATGGCCTGAAGGGGCTGGCCGAGCGACTCGAGCAGGCCGGACATCCCGTCACCTGGGACGGCCAGTTCCCTGGGCATGACCGCTTCTACGTCGCCGACGCATTCGGCAATCGGCTGGAGTTCCTCGAGGGACACGGCAGATCATGAAGCCCCTTGCCGCATTAGGCTGCGATTGTGCTGAGTGATATCCGGCTCGTGGGTGACGCGCTCATCGTGCCGTGCGTCGACGGCCAGGAGCGGGCCTACGTCTGTCTCGACGCGGCTGCCTCGACGGGCGCGTTGCCGGCTGTCGCCGAACGGATCCAGGACTTCCTGCCCTGGTACTCCAGCGTCCACCGCGGGGCGGGGTGGAAGTCGCAACTGGCCACCGTCGCGTACGAAGAGGCACGCGCCGCCGCGCTGAGCTTTGCCGGCCGGGACGGCCGGGACGACGTGGCGATCTTCTGTCGCAACACCACCGAGGCGATCAACCACTTGGCCTACCGACTGCGGCTGGCCCCCGACGACGTCGTGGCGACCACCGTCGTCGAGCACCACGCCAACCTGCTGCCCTGGGCCAGGCTGGCCCGCTGCCGCTACGTCGAATGCGGACCCGACGGGACCTTCGGTATCGACGACCTGCTCGCGGTGCTCGACGCCGGCCCCCTCCCGCGGCTGCTTGCGATCACCGGCGCCTCCAACGTGACCGGCTGGCTGCCGCCGATCGGCGACATCATCGCGGCGGCGCACGACCGCGGCGTTCCGGTACTCGTCGACGCCGCGCAGCTGGCCCCGCACCGGCCATTACCCGTCGAGGCCGACTACCTCGCCTGGAGCGGCCACAAGATGTACGCGCCGTTCGGTGCGGGGGTGCTGGTCGGACCTCGGACGTCTTTCGTCACGGGGGACCCGTTCCTGGCCGGCGGTGGCGCCGTCGATCTGGTCGACCTCGACGAGGTGGTGTGGACCGATCCGCCCGAGCGCGAGGAGGCCGGCTCGCCCAACGTCCTCGGCGCCGTGGCGCTGCATGCCGCCATCGACGAGCTAGCCAAGCTGGGTTGGGACGCGATCATCGAGCACGACCGCGTGATGGGCCGGCGCCTGCACGAGGGGCTGGCGCGGATCGACGGGGTGCGGCTACTCGGGCCGACCGACGCCGAGACACTCCCGGTCACCACCTTCGTCGTCGATTCGGTGCCGCACGCGCTGGTCGCCGCGCGCCTGTCCGCCGAGCACGGCATCGGGGTGCGGCACGGCTGTTTCTGCGCCCACCCGTACCTCCTGCGTCTCCTGGGTTTGAGCTCTTCGGAGGTGGCCGACTACAAGGACGCGGTACGCCACGGCGACCGCAGCACGATCCCCGGTGCCGTCCGGGCCAGCGCCAGCCTCTCCACGACCGCCGCCGAGATCGACCGCCTGCTGGACGCCGTCGCAGGGATCGCCGCGGGCGATCAGCCGCCCGTGCACTACGAGCAGGACCCGCACACCGGCGACTTCTGGCCGCGCACGACCGACCCGGACTGGTCGACCGCGAGGCGCGCCATCGGCGCCTCGTGCGCCAGAGGCTGACAGACGGCGACAGGAGTACGGACGTGGAGTACCGAACGCTGGGTCGCAGCGGGTGCGCGGTTTCTGAGCTCGCCCTGGGCACCATGACATTCGGTGCCGAGACCGACGAGGCCGGCGCCCACGAGCAGCTGGATCTGTTTGTGGAGGCGGGGGGAACCCTCGTCGACACGGCCGACGTCTACTCGGCCGGCCGGTCCGAGGAGATCATCGGCCGCTGGCTGGCCGCCCGCCCGGCAGAGGTCCGCGACCGGGTGGTGCTCGCGACCAAGGGCCGCTTCCCGACGGGGGACGAGCCGAACGACGTCGGCACCTCGCGCCGGCACCTGCGCCGGGCGCTGGACGCCTCGTTGACCCGGCTCGGCGTCGACCACGTCGACCTCTACCAGACCCACGCTTGGGACCCGTACACCCCTATCGAGGAGACGCTGCGCTTTCTGGACGACGCCGTGCATGCGGGGAAGATCCTGTATCCCGGCCTGTCCAACTTCACCGGCTGGCAGCTGCAGAAGACCGTCGACGTCGCTGAGCGGCACCACCTCACGGTGCCCGTGACGCTCCAGCCGGCCTACAGCCTGCTGGTCCGTGAGATCGAGTGGGAAATCGTGCCGGCGTGCCTGGCGAATGGCCTCGGCCTGCTGCCCTGGTCGCCGCTGGGCGGCGGGTGGTTGAGTGGCAAGTATCAGCGTGACCAGCGGCCGACGGGTGCCACCCGCCTCGGCGAGGATCCCGAACGTGGCATCGAGGCCTACGACCGACGTGGTGGTGCCGATCGCACCTGGGATGTGCTCGACGCCGTGCATAGGGTGGCCGAAAGCCGGGGCGTCCCGATGGCACAGGTCGCGATCGCGTGGTTGCTCGAGCGTCCGGCCGTCAGTTCGGTGATCCTGGGTGCGCGGACCATCGAGCAACTGACAGCCAACCTCGGCGCGGCCGACCTGCTGCTGACGCCGACGGAGACCGAGCGGCTCACGGCCGCCAGCGATCCGGCCATCGGGGACTACCCCTACGGCGGTCCCGGCGTCGAGCAGCGCAGCCGCAACATCTCCGGCGGCTCGTGACGCGCAAGCCACAGCGCCACTTCGCACGTGACCGCCTGTCGAATCGTGCGCTATGGCTCACCCTTCGACAGACGGTTGCGGCTGCCGCCCACTTCGGAGCAGGGAGTTGGCGGAGGATAAGAGATTCGAACTCTTGAGGGGTTGCCCCCAACACGCTTTCCAAGCGTGCGCCCTAGGCCACTAGGCGAATCCTCCGGGCGACAGGTTACCC
>JBBPZR010000013.1:0-8877 GCA_038276285.1 Mycobacteriales bacterium
AGGCGCACGCCCGCCTTGGTCCACTTCCGCACGATCTCGCGGTGCCAGTCGACGGCGAACCACTCATTGAGCGCGGTTGCGATCGTCGGCCCGACCCCCTCGGCCGCGGCCAGCTCAGACTCTGCGGCACCCGCGATCCGCCCTAGGGAGCGGAAGTGCCGGGCCAGCTCCTGTGCGGCGGTCGGCCCGACATGCCGGATCGACAGCGCCACCAGTGCCAGCCAGAGAGGCCGCTCCTTGGCGGCGGCGAGGTTGGCGAGCAGCTTCTGGGCGTTCTCTGTCAGCTCGCCGTCGTCGCGTACGAAGAAACGGCAGGACGCGAGCCGGTCGGCCGTCAACGCGAACACGTCGCCCTCGTCACGCACCAGCTCGCAGTCGAGCAGCGCGACCGCGGCCTTGTAGCCGAGCACCTCGATGTCGAACGCCCCGCGGCCGGCCAGGTGAAACAGCCGCTCGCGCAATTGGGCCGGACACGACCGCGTGTTGGGGCAGCGCAGGTCGACGTCGCCCTCCTTGTCCGGACGCAGCTCGGTGTCGCACGCCGGGCACCTGCTGGGCATCACGAACGGCCGCTCGGTGCCATCCCGGAGGGCGACCACCGGCCCGACGATCTCGGGGATGACGTCGCCCGCCTTCCGCAGCACGACGGTGTCGCCGATCAGCACCCCCTTGCGAGCCACCTCCTGAGCGTTGTGCAGGGTGGCCATCGACACGGTGGACCCGCTGACCTTGACCGGCTCCATGACACCGAACGGCGTGACCCGGCCGGTACGCCCCACGTTGACCTCCACCTGCAGAAGCTTGGTGGTGACCTCCTCGGGCGGGTACTTGAACGCGATCGCCCACCGCGGCGCGCGACTGGTGGACCCGAGCCGCCGCTGCAGCACCAGGTGGTCGATCTTGACGACCACACCGTCGATCTCGTGCTCGACATCGTGCCGGTGCGCGCCGAAATGCGAGACGTAGGCGCGAACGGACGCCAGATCGGGCACCACCCGGACCCGCTCGCTGACCGGCAGCCCCCAGCCGCCCATCTCCTGGTAGGCCTCGGACTGTGACGGCGGGTCAAACCCACGCCGGGCGCCGAAGCCGTGCACCACGTAGCGCAGCGGCCGGGACGCCGACACCCGCGGGTCCTTCTGCCGCAGGGAGCCGGCGGCCGCGTTGCGCGGGTTGGCGAAGGGCGCCTTGCCCGCGGCCACCAGCCCGGCGTTGAGCTCGGCGAACCCGGCCACCGGGAAGTAGACCTCGCCGCGCACCTCGAGCAGGTCGGGAACATCCTCCCCGGACAGGCGCGTGGGGACAACGTCGATGGTCTTGACGTTGTTGGTGACGTCCTCGCCGGTGCGGCCGTCGCCACGCGTGGCCGCCCGGACGAGCCGTCCCCCTTCGTAGACCAGGGCGACGGCCAGCCCGTCGATCTTGAGCTCGCAGAGATACTCCGCGCCCGCGCCGACCTCGCGCTCGGCCCTCGCCGCCCAGGCGGCCAGCTCCTCGTCGCTGAACGAGTTGTCGAGGCTCTGCATCCGCTCCAGGTGCTCGACCGGCGTGAACAACGTGGAATAGCTGCCGGCCACCTTCTGCGTCGGCGAGTCCGGGGAGCGCAGCTCGGGGTGGCGCTCCTCGATGCCCTCCAGCTCGCGCAGCTGCTGGTCGTACTCGGTGTCGCTCACCGTGGGCTGGTCGAGCACGTAGTAGCGGAAGGCGTGCTCGTCGAGCGTCTGGCCCAGCTCAGCATGCCGCGCGCGGACGCTGGCGGGGATGCCGTCGACGCGCGGGTCAGCCACGCGAGCCACCCGGTCCCTCCGGGTCCTGCGCGAGTACGTGGGCCGCGGCGCGGCAGCTGGCGAGAGCGGCTCGGGCATAGGCCGGAGTGGCGCCCGCCAGCCCACATGCCGGCGTGACCACAACGGTGCCCGGCAGCGTGTCCGGCGCAAAGCCGAGTCGCCGCCACAGCGACCGCACGGGAGCGACCGTAGCCTCTGGGTCCGACAGCGACTTGCCTGAGCTGGGGCGGCCCGCTGTCGGCACCAGCCCCAGCAGCAGGCCGACGCCGGCCTCGACCGCCTCGCCGAACGCGTCGTCATCGGCCGGGGACACAAATGACGTATCAAGAGAGATCGCCCGGGCGCCGGCCCGCTGCAGCAGCCCGATCGGGACACCGCGGGCGCAGCAGTGCACCACCCCGATCGCCCCGGCCGACGCGATCACGTGGGCCACCACCGCTTCGGCCATGCGCTCCTCGGCAGCGGGCAGCGCACCGAAGCCGCTGGCCGTCGGCACCCGGCCGAGGAGCACGACCGGCAGCGCCGGCTCATCGAGTTGCAACAGCACCGTGGCGCCCGGAACGCGCCGCCGCAGATCGGCGACATGCAGCCGCAGCCCCTCCGCCAGCGATTCACCGAGGTCCCGGGTGGCCCCAGGGTCGGCCAACGCCTTGTCACCGCGGTTGAGTTCCACCGTCGCGGCCAGGGTCCACGGGCCCGCCGCCTGGACCTTGAGCGGCCCGGTGTAGTCCCCGGCCACCTCCTCCAGGACATCGAGGTCACGGCTCAACAGTTCTCGCGCCCGGCGCAGGTCACGGCCTGGCCGATCGACCAGCCGCCAACCCGAGGGCTGCAGATCGACGGCGAGGCCGGCGAGCAGGGCCGCCCCGCGTCCGACCAGGCCGGAGCCCGGACCACGGGCCGGCAACTCGGGCAGGAACGGCAGGTCGGGGCACTCATCGAGAACGAGCCGCAGCGTGGCGCACGGGTCCTCGCCCGGCATCGAGCCGATACCGGTGGACGCCCCCGGCGGCCAGGGCAGCTGCGCGCTGTCGGTCATCGGGCGGCGGCGGCCCGAACCGTGCCATCGATGGTGGCCGAGCCGATGACCCGGTCGGCGTCGTACAGCACGACGGCCTGGCCCTGGGCCACGCCGCGCGCCGGCTCGTGCAAGGACACCTCGAGCCGATCGCCGTCGAGCCAGGCCGTGCAGGGGACGACGTCGCCGTGAGCGCGCAGCTGCGCGCTGCCGTCGTAGGACCCCGATGGCGACATGCCGGCCGTCCAGACCGGACGCAGGCCGGTCACGTGGTTGACCTCGAGCGCCTCGCCGGGCCCGACCGTGACGGTGTTGGTCGCCGGCGAGATATCGAGCACATAGCGCGGGCGCCCGTCAGCGGCCGGCCGGCCGAGCCGCAGACCGCGCCGCTGGCCGACGGTGTGGGCGTAAGCCCCCTCGTGAGTGCCGACGACCACGCCGTCGGCATCGACGATGGGGCCTTGTGCTGCTCCAATCCGCCGCCGCAGGAAGCCGGCCGTGTCACCGTCGGCGATGAAGCAGACGTCGTAGCTGTCGGGCTTATCGGCAACGGCCAGCCCGCGCTCGGCCGCATCGGCCCGCACCTGCGCCTTGGTCCAGTCGCCGAGCGGGAAGATCGCGTGAGCGAGCTGGTCGGCGGTGAGGACCGCCAGCACGTACGACTGATCCTTGGCCAGGTCGACCGACCGCCGGAGCACGCCGGCCTCGAGGCGGGCGTGATGGCCGGTGACGACGGCGTCGAAACCCAGGGCGAGAGCGCGGTCGAGCACGGCGGAGAACTTGATCCGCTCGTTGCAGCGCAGGCACGGGTTGGGGGTGCGGCCGGCGGCGTACTCCTCGACGAAGTCATCGATCACGTCGGTCGCGAAGCGCTCGGCCAGATCCCAGACGTAGAAAGGGATGCCGATGACGTCCGCGGAGCGACGGGCGTCGCGGGCGTCCTCGGCGGTGCAGCAGCCGCGGGCCCCGGTGCGCAGGGACGCCGGCACACGGGAGAGCGCCAGATGCACGCCGGTCACGTCATGACCGGCGTCGACGGCGCGCGCGGCGGCTACCGCCGAGTCCACCCCTCCCGACATGGCCGCGATGACCCTCATCGGCGGCACCTCACCGGCGGGCTCATCGGCGGGACTCATCGGCGGGACATCGCCACGCCGGCCCGGCGCGCGCGCTCAACCACTGGGCCGATCGCCTCAACCAGCGCGTCGACGTCGGCACTGGTGCTGGTGTGGCCCAATGTGAAGCGCAGGGAGCTGCGGGCGCGCTCCTCGGCGGCACCCATCGCCAGCAGGACGTGGCTCGCCCGGGCCACACCCGCCGAGCAGGCGGACCCGGTGGAGCACTCGATCCCACGCGCGTCGAGCAGCATGAGCAGCGCGTCGCCCTCGCATCCGGGGAACGAGAAATGCGCGTTGCCCGGCAGCCGGTGCACGGGGTGGCCATTGACCACGGCATCCGGGACCTCGGCGCAGACGCGCCGGACCAGGTCGTCGCGCAGGGCCCCAAGATTGGGAGCCCGGGCCGGCTGACCGCGGAGGGCCGCTTCAGCCGCGACGGCTAGCCCGACGATGCTGGGCACGTTGAGCGTGCCCGAGTGCACGCCGCGCTCCTGTCCGCCGCCGTGCAGCAGCGGCATGCAGGGGGCATCGCGGGCCAGCAGCAACACACCCACCCCGAGCGGCCCGCCGAACTTGTGGCCGGTGATGGTCAGCGCGTCGGCACCGCAGGCCAGGAAGTCGACCGGCAACTGGCCGACCGCCTGCACGGCGTCGGTGTGGAACGGCACGCCGTGCTCGCGGGCAATCGCCGCCAGCTCACCGATCGGCTGGACGGTGCCGACCTCGTTGTTGGCCCACATCACCGTGACCAGGGCCACCCCGCCGGGGAAGGCCGCCAGCGCGGCCCGCAGGGTGTCCGGGTGTACGAGCCCGGTGGCGTCGACGGCGAGCCACGTGACCTCGGCACCCTCGTGTGCCACCAGCCACTCGACCGTGTCGAGGACCGCATGGTGCTCAACGGCGCTGGCCAGAATCCGCCGGCGCTGCGGGTCCTCGGCTCGGCGGCCCCAGTACAGACCCTTGACGGCGAGGTTGTCGCTCTCGGTGCCGCCCGCGGTGAAAACGACCTCGGAGGGGCGGGCACCGATCGCGGCGGCCAGGCGCTCGCGGGACTCCTCGGCGGTACGGCGGGCCCGACGGCCGCTGGCGTGCAGGGACGAGGCGTTGCCGAGATCGCCGAGCGCGGCGGCGAGCGCGCGGGCGACTTCGGGAAGCATGGGCGTAGTCGCAGCATGGTCGAGGTAGGTCATCCCGCTCAGCCTAACCGCGGGGCGCCTGAGCGCGACCGGCCGCGAGTGCACCCACGCCCGCGACCGCGGCGAGCAGCACGTTGACCAGCGCGATCCCGGCCGACATCGTGCCGCCGCCTCGGCTGACGGCCAGCAGCAGCACGCCTGCGACGCCGATGCAGAGGCTGCTGCACAGCACGTCGCTGATCTGCAGGGCCGAGGAGGCGAACCCCTGCTCACCCTGCGGCGCGAAGTTCAGCGCCAGCACCGAGATGGTTGAGGTGGCCAGGCCCATGCCGAACCCGCCGAGCACCCACACCGGGGCGGCCAGCCACCCGCTCACCCCGGGCAAGGCCACGACGGCCAGGCCGAGCACGGCGACGGCCACGGTGGCGAAGCCGGCCCGGACCAGACGGTGCCGCTGCATCGCGCCGTGGCGGCTCTGCAACCACGAGCCGGAGGACCAGCCGAGCGCCGCCAGGGTGAGCGGCAGACCGGCGAGCGACGGGCGGAACCCGTGCACCGATGTCAGCGTGAGCGGCAAGAAGGCGTCCGCACCGAAGAAGGCACCCGCCAGCAACCCGCGGAACGCGACGACCGCCGGCAGTCCTCGCCGTAGCCGCGGCGTGCCCGCCGGCAGCAGGCCGCGCAGGGAGACGGCCAGCAGCGCCGTCCCGGCGGCCGCCGGCACGAGTGCGAGCCAGCCCAGCCGCTGCCCCGCGTATTGCAACAGCACGACGCCGACCCCCGCGGCCATCGCCTGCAGCATCCGCGAACGCGCGCCGGATCGGTGGGCGGCCCGCAGCGGCAGCCGGCGCAGCGCCGGCGCGAGCAGCAGGGCACCGAGCGCGATGAACGGCGGCATGCCGACGAACACCAGCCGCCAGGTCAGGTGCTCGGTGAGCAGGCCCGAGACAGCCGGGCCCAGCATCGAGGGCAGCACCCACGCGCCTGACAGCGCCGCGAAGACCCTGGGCCGTGCTGCCTCGGGGTAGGCCTGAGCGATCACCACGTAGACCGCGACGATCACCAGACCCGCACCGAACCCTTGCACTGCCCGGCCGGCGACGAAGACCGCCATCTGCGGCGCGGCGCCGGCCACCAGCAGGCCGACGGTGAAGATGGCCAGCCCGGCGAGCAGTGGGCGGGCCGCCCCCAACCGGTCTGAGGCGTCGCCGGAGATCACGATGCCGGTGACACTCGCGACGAGGAACGCGGTGAAGGGCCAGGAGTAATAGGCGAGCCCATGCAACTGACGCACGGCGGTGGGCATGGCGGTGGCGACGGCCATCGCCTCGAACGCGACCAGTGTGACCACGATGACGATGCCGATGGTGGTGGCGCGATGCGGGCCGGTGAAGATGCCGCCAGTGGCGGGCTTCCCCGCCCGCTGCTCCGTCGCCGTCACCGCTCAAGGCTACGGCGGGGTGCGACCGGGTTTCGCTCCGTACGGAGCCGGCGAGCAACGGGCCGAGCCGCCGCCGCGTCAGCCCTTGCGCTTGGTGATCTCCTCGGTGAGCTGCGGCACCACCTGGAACAGGTCACCCACCACACCGAAGTCGGCGAGCTCGAAGATCGGGGCCTCAGCGTCCTTGTTGATCGCGACGATCATCTTGGAGGTCTGCATGCCGGCCCGGTGCTGGATCGCGCCGGAAATGCCCACGGCCAGGTACAGCTGAGGTGACACGGTCACGCCGGTCTGGCCGACCTGGCTCTGGTGCGGGTACCACCCGGCGTCGGTGGCGGCGCGGGAGGCACCCACAGCCGCACCAAGGGAATCAGCGAGCTTCTCCACGAGGGCGAAGTTTTCCGGGCCACCCATGCCGCGGCCGCCGGAGACGACGATCGAGGCCTCTGTGAGGTCGGGCCGGCTACCGGTGTCCTCGATCACGCGGTCGACGACCCGGGCGCCCTTTGCCGCCGCTGAGATCGACACCTCGATGGTCTCCTCGGCCCCGGCGCCCGGCTGGGCCACGGCCTCTACGGAGTTCGGTCGCAGCGTCACGATGGGGATGCCGATCTTCACCCGGGACCTCACGACCGTGGCACCACCGAAGACCGACTGCGTCGCCGTGCCGTGCTCGTCCAGGTCGACGGCGTCGGTCAGGAACCCGCTGCCGATCTTGACCGCGAGCCGTCCGGCGATCTCCTTGCCCTCGGCGCTCGACGCGATCAGGACCGCTGCTGGCCGCTTCGCGGCGAGTGTGGCGAGCACCTCGGCCTTCGGAGCGACCAGATAGCCGTCGATGTCGTCGGACTCGCCGACATAGACCTTCTCCGCGCCATACTCGGCCAGCTTGTCCTTGACAGCCGCCGCGGTGCCCGGAGCGCCCAGGACGACGGCCGAGGGCTCCCCCAGCCGGCGTGCGGCCGTCAACAACTCATACGTCACCCTCTTGGGGGTGCCGTCGGCGTGCTCGACGAGCACGAGTACTTCTGCCATGTTGGGATCTCCCGCCTAGATGATCTTCTGCGATGCGAGGTACTCCGCTAGCTTCACGCCGCCGTCACCCTCGTCCTTGATCATCTGCCCGGTCTGTCGCGGCGGCCGCGGCGTGAACTCCACGACCTCGCTGGTCGCATTCGCCAGGCCCACCTCCGCCGGCTCGATCCCCGCGTCGGCGATCGACAACGTCGTGAGCGGCTTCTTCTTGGCCGCCATGATCCCCTTGAAGGAGGGGTACCGCGGCTCGTTGATCTTCTCCACCACGCTCACGACGGCGGGGGTGGACGCCTCGACGACCTCATAACCGCTGTCGGTCAGTCGCTCGATGCGCACGTTGGTGCCGTCGACCTCGACCTTGCGTGCGCCGGTGAGTTGGGGGATGCCCAGCCGCTCGGCCAGCAGCGCGCCCATCGCCGACACCCGCGCGTCGACGGCCTCCGATCCGCAGATCACCAGGTCGTACTCGAGCGTGCCCAGCACCTTCGCCAGCGCGAGCGAGGTCTGCGGGGCGCAGGAGCCGTGCAGGGCCTCGTCGGTGAGGTGCACCGCCTTGTCGACGCCCATGGCGAGCGCCTTACGGATGGTCTCGATCGCCCGCTCCGGGCCCATCGAGACGACTGTCACCTCTCCGCCGTGTGCTTCCTTGAGGAGCAGGGCCTCTTCGACCGCGTACTCGTCGATCTCGTTGACGACCGCGTCGACGGAGTCGCGGTCCAGGGTCTTGTCGTCATCGCGCAACTTGCGCTCGGCCCACGTGTCAGGCACCTGCTTGACCAGTACGACGATGTTCATGGCTGCGAGGTTACCCGCCGGTAGGGCATCGGACAGAAACTGCCACCCCCATGATCCAGGGAGAGTTAGTGCGGCCCCTACCGCACCAATCTTCCCTGGATCATGAAAGGGGGTGCCAACGGGTGGCGGGTGTGTAGAAATAGCCGGCAGCTGAGAGGTCAGGTAGCCAGACGATGGGCATTCGCGTACTCACCCTGACCGGCGAGCGCACGCTGCCGGGGATCGCCGCGGAGAACTACTGGTTCACCGGAGCCAAAGCGCTGTACGAGACGGCCTTTCACGCCTGAGTGCGTGAGCGTTGAGAGCGAAGTTTCGTCAGCACCCGCGCGGGCCCGATGGGCGGCCACCGTCGCCGTTGCCTTGGATGCACCCGTCAGAGGATGGCGTTGATGCCGTTCCAGCCGATCCCGATCACCCGGAAGCCCGACAGCCGACTGCCGTTGCCGTAGTACACCCGCAGGTCACCGTTGGATATTCGGCCGATGACGTCGGGCCTGCCATCGAGGTTGAAGTCCCCGGGGGAGAACAGGGCGGACAGGCCGCTCCA
>JBBPZR010000014.1:0-33382 GCA_038276285.1 Mycobacteriales bacterium
CCTCGTAGAGGTTGTCGATGCCGAGCTGATCCTCGACCTTCTCCACGCCGCTTTCACCGATGCCGATGGTCCGCTTGCCCTCGTCAACCTCGTAGTCGGTGTCGCGGACCAGCCGGGGCACGATCCGGGCGAACTCCTGATACCAGCGGGCGCTCTGCTCGGCCGGCCCGCTGATGATGAGCGGAGTGCGGGCCTCGTCGATCAGGATCGAGTCGACCTCGTCGACGATCGCGAAGTTGTGCCCGCGCTGCACGAGCTCGTCATGACTCCACGCCATGTTGTCGCGCAGGTAGTCGAAGCCGAACTCGTTGTTCGTGCCGTAGGTGACGTCGGCCGCGTAGGCCGCCCGATGCATCTCCGACGGCTGGTTGGCGATGATCACACCGACGTCGAGGCCGAGGTACTGGTGGACGCGTCCCATCCATTCGGCGTCGCGCTGGGCGAGGTAGTCGTTGACGGTGATGATGTGCACGCCGTTGCCGGTCAGCGCGTTGAGGTAGGCCGGCAGCGTGCCGACGAGGGTCTTGCCCTCGCCGGTCTTCATCTCGGCGATGTTGCCCAGGTGCAGCGCGGCCCCGCCCATGAGCTGAGCGTCGAAGTGCCGCTGACCGAGGGTCCGCTTGGCGGCCTCGCGCACGGAAGCGAAGGCCTCAGGCAGCAGGTGGTCCACAGCCTCGCCGTCGGCAATGCGCTCTTTGTACGTGTCGGTCAGCGCGCGCAACTCGGCGTCGGTGAGGCCGATGTAGTCGTCCTCGAGGGCGTTCACGGCATTCGCGTACGCCTTGAGCCGGCGCAGGATCTTGCCCTCGCCGGCGCGGAGGATCTTTTCCAGTACCACTAAGAGGTCAGCTCCCTTGCCAAGGTCGTGCGTTCATCGTATTCGCCTGACAAACCGTTGGGACCGCCACCGGGTTCCCGGCAGACTGGCTGCCATGACCGCACCGAGGACACAGGATGGCTGACCCCCTGCCCGAAGTGGTGCTGGACAGCGATCGGCTGACCCTGCGGCCGTACCGCCTCCAGGATGCCCCGGACGTCCAACTGGCCTGCAGCGACCCGCGGACGCAGCGCTGGATCCCGCTTCCCGACCCGTACACAGCCGACGTGGCGACGTCATGGGTCACCGACGAGTCGCACCGACTGCGGCGCACGGGCACCGGATCGATCTTCGCCGTCGAGTCCAGGGAGACCGGCCGCCTCGTGGCTGGCTTCGGCCTGCACCGGGTGGACGACCGGGACCGGACCGCGGAGATCGGCTACTGGGTGGCGCCCTGGGCCCGTGGCCAGGGTATCGGGGCGGAGGCGACCCGACGGCTCGCGCGATACGCCTTCGACGACCTCGGCCTGGGCCGGGTCGACGTGCTCGTGGAGCCGGCCAATGCCGCCTCGCACCGGGTCGCGGCCAAGGCGGGTTGCACCTACGAAGGCGTCCGCGTCGCGGCTGGCGTGGGAGGCCCGGCCCGAGAGCGCCGCGTCGACCTCGCCGCCTGGCGACTGCTGCCCGGTGATCCGTTTCCCACCCCCCGGCGCTTTCCCGACGTCACCGCGCTGTCCGACGGCGTCCTGACGCTCCGCCCGGTCCAGGAGGCCGACCGCGAGGGGGTGACCGTGGAGATGTCCGATCCCGAGCACGAGCGCTGGGTCGGCTCGTCCGCGACACCGGTCGCGGAGCGCGTGCGCATCCGCATGGAGCATGGCGTCTTGCGTTGGCTGTCCGGGCAGGCCGCCTGCCTCACCGTTGTGTCACCCGAGGGCGGCTACGCGGGCAGCGTGGATGTCTACGGCACGCACCTGGACTGGGGAGTCGGCATGCTGGGCTGGGCGTTGCATCCGGCCGCTCGCGGTCGCGGGCTGATGCGCCGCTCGTTGCGGCTCGCCGCTGACTGGGCCTTCGACCAGGCCGGGTTGGCCCGGCTGGAGGCGGGCGTGGCGGTGGAGAACGTGCGGTCGCAGCGGACGGCTGAAGCGGCCGGCTTCCACCGTGAGGGCGTCGCCCGGGGCTTGCAACCCACGAGCGACGGACGCCGGGACATGATCACATACGCGCTGCTGCCCGGCGACCTCAGCTGACGCCGAGCCGCTGTCAACGGGCGGAGGTCAGCCCCACCAGAACGACGCGGCGATCACGCCGTAGAGACCGAGCAGGGCCGCGCCCTCGAGCCAGACCGACTCGCCGTCGATGATGATGAACGCCACCGCGATGACCGACAGCGCAACGGCCGCGACCAGCATCGGTGCGAACACCAAGGTCAGTGCCGCGCCGCCGATCACCGGGCTCAGAAGCACCAGCACCGGTGCGAGCACGAGCGCGATCTGCAGCGGGCTGTTGATGATCACCGAGAGCGCGTAGTTGGACTGGTTGCGGGCCGCCAGTTGGATGCCCACGACGTTCTCCACGGCGTTGCCGGCGATCGCGACGATCACCAGGCCGGCGAAGGCCTGGCTTATGTGCAGCGCGCCGATGGCCGGCGTCAGGGCGTGCACGAACCAGTCCGAGACCAGAGCGGCGAGCACGCTGGCCGCCGTCAGCAGGCCGACCGCGAGCCACAGCGGCCACCTCGGCGCCTCGGCCTGGTGGTCGGGCTTCTCATCGGGGTCGCGGCGGACCGAGGCGGGCACTGAGCAGGCGAAGACGAGAAGGAGTACGACGGCGACGATCGACGAGAGCGCCTGCTCGTGCTTGGCCGCCGCGGTGTGCACGTAGTGCGCCAGGCTGGGCACCACCATGGCGGCGACGGCGAGGATCAACAGGGCGGTGACCGTGCGGGCCCGGGTCGAGTCGAACTGTTGCCGGCCGTGCTTGAGCCCGCCGACGAGGAAGGCCAGGCCGAGGACCAGCAGGATGTTGCCGAGGATCGAGCCGATGATCGCGGCCTGGACCACCTGTACCAGGCCGGCGCGCAGGGCGAAGATCCCGATGAAGAGTTCGGGCAGGTTGCCCAGGGCGCTCTGCAGGACACCCGTGGCGCCGGCGCCGAAGCGGTCGCCGAGTTGCTCCACGCTGCGGCCCACCAACGAGGCCAGGACAGCCACCGCTGCCGCGGACACCGCAAAGGCGGTGACCGAGCCGAGGTCGACATAGCGCGTGAGTCCGGCGAGGGCGACCACCCCGGCGCCGCCGAAGACGATCACCTGGTCGGACCTGGTAAGCACCGATGCTGGTGGCCCGGCGGTCGTGGTCGGCATGCTCGGTCAGGTGATCTCGAGCAGCTTCTCACGTACGGCGTACACGACGGCTTCCATCCGGGAGTGCAGTTGGAGCTTCTCGAGCATGTTGCGTACGTGGTTTTTCACGGTGTTCTCGCTGATGAAGAGCTCCTTGGCGATGTCGCGGTTGTTCAGGCCGCGGGCGACCAGGCGGAGCACCTCCATTTCGCGGTCGGTCAACCGGGGCGTCGGGAGCTGCTCCTTCTCGTCGCTGCGCTTCACCATCGTGGCGAACTCGGCCAGCAGCTTGGAGGCCATCGACGGGCTGATCAGCGACTGGCCGTTCTGCACGGCCCGGATCGCGGAAGCGACCTCCTCGATGGAGATCTCCTTGAGCAGGTAACCCGTGGCACCGGCCTTGATCGCTTCGTAGAGGTCGGCCTCGTCGTCGCTGATGGTCAGCATGATGATCTTGGCCGACGGCACGGCCTCCTTGATAGCCCGGCAGGCCTCGATGCCAGTGCCCTTGGGCATCCGCACGTCCATGAGCACGATGTCGGGGGCGGTCTCGACCGCCCGCTGGACGGCCTGGGTGCCGTCACCGGCCTCGCCCACGACCTCGATGTCGGGCTCCTGCTCGAGCACCATCTCCAGCCCGCGGCGGAACAGGGCATGGTCATCGACGACGAGCACGCGGATAGGCTCCCGGGCCCGTCGCTCAGCTGGTAGGTCGGGGGCCATGGGCCGATCCTCTCACGTCGGGCCGATGAGCCGGATCACTCCGTAGTCATAGCCCTTGCGCCGGTAGAGCACACTCGGGACCCCGGTGGCGGCGTCCGCGAAAAGGAAAAAGTCGTGCCCGATGAGCTCCATCTCGAATAACGCCTGGTCGATCGACATGGGTTTCGCCGAATGCTCCTTCTCGCGGACCACCCGGCCGGGCAGATGGTCATCGGGCTCGGCAGGTGCCGGGAGCGTCGCCAGCGGCCCGTCGCCCTCGCTGGTCATCGACGTCGCCGCCGCGACCGAAGTGGGAGTACGCAGGCCATGGTGCACGCGACGGCGGTCGGCCGAGCGCCGCAGCCGGTTGGCCAGCTTGTCCATCGCCGTGTCGAATGCCGCGTAGAAGTTCTCGGCGCAGGCCTCCGACCGGATCACCGGGCCACGCGACTTGCAGGTGATCTCCACCCGCTGGCAGACCGCGGCCTGCCGCGGATTGGGTTCATGAAACAACTCGACGTCAATGCGGATCAGCTTGTGGTCAAAGCGCTCGACCCGGTGCAACTTCTCGCTCACATGCTGCCGGTAGTGCTCGGGCACCTCGACGTTGCGGCCCTTGACGACGATGTCCACGCGGAACCTCCTGGGGGACTCGTATCCATCGACGCTAGCGCGCTCCTCCCGCCAACCCAACCCTCGATCGCCGAACGGTCGCCGCCACGACGGCCGCGGCCACCGCGGGCCGACCGGCAACGGCAAGCGCCCGGGCCGCCTCGGCGAGCGTGGCTCCGGTCGTCACGAGGTCGTCCACGATGACGATGCGGGCGGCCGCTCCCGGCGGCAGCCGGCCGCTATCTGCCACCATCGCGCCGGAGAGGTTCGCCAAGCGGGCGGTGGCGCCGAGCCCGGCCGAGTCGCCAGTGGTCCGGCTCAGGCGCAGGGCCGCGACCGCTTGGGCCGGCCGGCCGCATCGGCGCAGCAATCGGCCGGCCGCGGCTGCCAGGCGGCCGGTCGTGTCCGTCCCGCGAGCTCGTACGGCAGCCGCGCGGGACGGCACCGGCACGAGGATGACGGGCCCGGCCTGGGCCGCTGGCGCGGTTGTGACCGCGGCGTCAACCGCGGCCGCCAGCGCCATCGCCAGCGGCGCGAGCAGGTCTCGCCGGCCGCGCTCCTTGTAGGCGATCAGGGCCGATCGGACCGGCCCCTCATAGTCGGCCACGGCGCGGCAGGTCGGAAAGCCCGCCGGCGGTGGGTTGGGCAACACCGCGCGCGGAGGCCCCGTGAGCGCTGCGGCACAGCTGGAGCACAGCGGCCGGCCCGGCGCGGCGCAGCCAGGGCAGAAGCTGGGCAGGACCAGGTCGAGCAGGAAATGCGGAGACACGCCACCAGGCTGCCCGAAGTCCGACCCGCGGCAGAGCTCACTGGCGGCTTCTGTGGACAGCCGCTCAGCCGGGATAGAAGGGCGCGCGGCCCTCCGCGTTGGTGTTGTTGACCGGCCCCCACACCGAGCCCGTGCGGCGCCAGATGCGGCCGTCGGCCTCGGCCAGATCGGACTCGTCCGGCGCGGCGGCAATGCGGAGGCGGGCAGCCGGCAGCCCGGCGGTCGGCCGCTCCGTCACGTCCGCACCGTCGACATCGACGAGGTACAGCGTGGGCGGTCCGCCGTCGAGGCGACCCAGGACAAGCAGCCCGCCCTCGTCGGCCCAGGCCACGTCGGTGACACCGGTCAGCTGGGGCACCACCTGCCGCAGGCCGATCAGGGCGGTCTCACCCGCGGCCCGGCTCACCACACCCACCAGCAGGCGCCCGCCACTCTGCGAGCCCGTGACGACCGCGATCCGGACCCCGTCGCGCGACAGCTCCACCGACGACACCGGCCCGATCCGCTCCAGACCGGCGACCCGCACCGCCGAGACGCCGCCCGTGACGGTCACCCGTACCACCGTGCTGCCGTTGGCCACGACGTACACCGCGGCGTCGCTGGGCTCCCAGGATGGCCGGCTCAGGGACCGGGCGGCGTACCGGGCGGTGAACGCCGCGTTCAATGCTCCGGCGACCAATTCGACTCCGCCGGCGCGCGGTCGCACCGCGGCCAGCCGGGCCAGGTCGGTCGATATCGCGGCCGACAGCAGATTGGCTGCAGGTGCTGCCGCCGGCCCGGAGATCGGCGGCTCGGAGGTGGAGCGGAGCGACCCGTTGACCAGGTAGTAGCCGGAAACGGAGGCGGTGAGAACGCGCGGGTCGTAGGTGGAGAAGGCGTCCCGGTCGAGCAGGCCGGTCGAACTCTGCAGCTGCAGCGGTCGCCCGTCGGCGAGCAGTCGCACGCCTCCGATCGAAAATCGCTTCGCCAGCGTCCAGATAAGTTGGGCGGCCATGGCAACCTGATCGGCCCGCGGCGCCGCCAGCACCTCATCGCTGAGGTCGACGACAAGCACATCGCCGTCCCTCACGACGTTGCTGCGCAGGTGGGAACCGGGCGGGAACGCGGTCCGGACGCCGGGGGCCAGCCACTGCGACGGACCGCCCAGCAGGCGAGTGGCCATCATGGTCGGCAGTCCGGCCTGGCTCACGTCGAAGAACCGCCGGTCGGGCACCACCGTCTGGCCGTCAGGGCTGAGGAAATACAGCTGGACGTCGCGATAGACCTGCTGGAAGTCGTTGGCCGGCAGCAGCAGGCCGGTCGGCGGGTTGCTGATCCGCCACTCCCCGCCGATTCGGCGCAGCTCGAACCTGAGGCTCAGCGGGCGGTCGTCGCGGATGTAGGCGCCGTCGTCGGCCAAGCGCGCCTGATAGCGCCCGGACAGCACGACCTTGATGGAGCCGCTGGCCCCGGAGCCCACCACGCGCAACGTGCCGACCGTGATGACGCGCGTACCGGCGGAATCACGCCAACCATCGACGGCGTCGGGAACCAGGAACGCCCGGGAGATCGAATGCCGATCGGAACTGCTCTTGGCAGCGGCGAGAAACCCGCGAACGATCTTGTCAGGAGGGTCTCCGGCGCTGGGTTCGTGCGGCTGCAAACGTACGTCGGGCTGCTCGTCGACCGCGCCGGGGGGAACGTTGCGGATGGTCACCGCCTGGCCGCTGGTCGGCACGCCGGCGCAGCCGGGCAGCAGGAACGCAGCGGCGACCACGAGCGCCGTCCTGCCTGTAGATCGGCTGCCGCTAGCCCACATGGCCGCCGCCCGCCGACGCGGCTTCGCGCCGCCCGTCGTCGACCGGCTCCAGCGGCAGCGGGGAGCCGGTGAGCACCTCGCCGTGGCGGACCGGCAGCGTGAGGCGGAACTGCGCTCCGCGGCCCGGCGCGCCCCAGGCCTGAAGCCACCCACCATGCAGGCGCGCGTCCTCACGGCTGATCGACAGACCCAGGCCGCTGCCACCGCTCTGCCTGGCCCGCGACTGGTCGGCCCGCCAGAAGCGGTTGAAGACCAAAGACGTCTCACCCGGTCGCAGCCCCACCCCGAAATCGCGCACCGTCACGGCGACGGCGTCGGCATCACCGGCCATGTTGAGCTCGACCGGCCGCCCGTCGCCGTGCTCGATGGCGTTGCCGAGCAGGTTGCGCAAGACCCGCTCGACTCGGCGCGGGTCTACCTCGGCCACCACGAGCTCGGGCGGCAGCCGGACCACCAGCTCGCTGCCGGAATGATCGGCCACCGGTCGCAGCGCCTCGATCACGCGGACCGCGAGGCTGCGGACATCGGTAGGTTCGGCGTCGAGGACGGCGAATCCCGCGTCGTAGCGGCTGATCTCGAGCAGGTCGGTCAGCAGCGACTCGAAGCGGTCGACCTCGTCGGATAGCAGTTCCGCGCTCCGCGCCACCTCAGGAGCGAAGTCCGCCCGCGCGGAGTGGAGCAGGTCGGCGGCCATCCGTACGGTCGTCAGCGGAGTACGCAACTCGTGTGACACGTCGCTGGTGAACCGGCGCTGCAGCCGGGACAGCTCCTCTAACTGGGCGATCTGGCGCTGCAGGCTGGTCGCCATGTCGTTGAACGAGGTGGCCAGCTTGGCCAGGTCGTCCTCGCCGTGCACCGCCATCCGTTCCTCGAGCAGGCCCGCGGCCAGTCGCTCGGCGGTGCGGGCGGCGAGGCGCACCGGCGTCACGACCTGCCGGGTGACGAAGGCGGCGATGCCGGCCAGCAGCAGAACCAGGACCAGGCCCGTGGTCAGCAGGGTCTGCCGCACCAGCGAGATCGTGTCGGCTTCGTTCCGGAGCGGGAACACGTAGTAAAGCTCGAACAGACCGGCCCCGGTCGACACCGGCGCGCCGACGATCAGTGTGGGCGCGCTGCCGCCGGCGGCCGTCGGTTCGCGGGCGTAGGTGTATCCCTGGCGCAGCTTGCGATTGACCAGGGTGCGCAGATCGCTGGGGATGGTGATCTCGATGTCGGCCGGCGCCACCCGCTCGAGGTCGCCGGTCGATGGCTGGAGCACGATGTCGTACTGGCCGCCGGAGCCACCCCGGTTGGACAGGAACCGGCCGATCTCGAGCAGGGTCGGCTGCAGCGCCGGATCGGCGGAGCCGCCGAGCACGGACAACTGATTCTGCGCGTACTGCAGGCCCGCCGTGGTCTCGGCGATCGCCGACTTGCGCTGCGAAGCCAGCAATCCGTCGGCGATCTGGTGGAGCAACACCAGGCCGAGCAGCACCACGACGACGACCGACGCGACCAGTGTCGTGCCGACCACCCGAAACTGCAACGAACGCCGCCAGTGCCCCACCGCCCGGCGATCGAGCCGACGGAGCCTGCGGTAGCTGCGGGCCGCGAGGGGATGCACGGTCGATGCCCCTACGGGGGGCCGGCCTTGTAGCCGACGCCGCGCACGGTCAGCACCACCTCGGGGGTTTCGGGGTCTCGCTCCACCTTGGCCCGGAGCCGCTGCACGTGGACGTTGACCAGCCGGGTGTCAGCCGCATGCCGGTAGCCCCAGACCTGCTCGAGCAGCACCTCGCGAGTGAACACCTGGCGCGGCTTGCGGGCCAGCGCGACCAGCAGGTCGAACTCAAGCGGGGTCAGCGAGATGTGCTCGCCGTCGCGGACCACCTGGTGTCCGGGCACGTCAATCTGCACGTTGCCGATGGACAAGGCCTCAAAGAGCTCGTCATCGGTGCGCCGCAGCCGGGCCCGCACCCGGGCCACCAGCTCCTTCGGCTTGAACGGCTTGACGACGTAGTCGTCGGCGCCCGATTCCAGGCCGAGCACGACGTCGATCGTGTCGCTCTTGGCGGTCAACATCACGATCGGAACACCCGATTCGGCCCTGATGGCCCGGCAGACGTCGAGCCCGCTCATCCCGGGCAGCATCAGGTCCAGCAGCACAACGTCGGGAGTGGTCTCGCGGAACGCCGCTAGAGCCTGCTCACCGTCAGCAACGAGTGAGGCCGAAAAACCCTCACCGCGCAGAACGATGCCGAGCATCTCCGCAAGCGCCGCATCGTCGTCGACCACCAGCACATGTCCGCGCATGCGTCCATGATCGCACCCGCAGCCGACCGGCTGCGGCAACCTGGCACGATGACGTGCACAAGTCGGGGGAAGGGAGACACGGTGACCGATCAACCTGGTCGGGACTGGGCAAATCCCGCCTGGGGAGAGCCCACGGCGCCGCCCTTCGAGCCGCCGCCCGCGCCCCCCGCCGAGCCCGGCCAAGGTCCGGGGTCTCCCCCGGCGGGCGGCAACCCGCCCGCGGGCACCCCGTACCCCCCGCCCGGCACCCCGTACCCCCCGCCGGGCACTCCGTACGCCCCGCCCGGCGCCCCGTACCCCCCGACCGGCGCCCCGTACGCCCCGCCCGGCGGTGGCTACGGTGCCACTCCCTACCGTGCCAATCCGTACGGTGCCGCCTACCCGCCGCCGGCCGCCGCACCGAAGCCGGGCGTGGTGCCCCTCCGACCGCTCGGTGTCGGCGAGGTCCTCGACGGTGCGATCACGACGATCCGGCGCCATCCGCGAATCACGATCGGCCTGGCGGCGATGGTCGTGACGGTGCAGCAGGTCATCTCCGTCGCCGCACAGGTGTCCACGGGGTCGATCGGCGGCTCCCTGGCGCCCAGCGGTGGCTCTCTTCCGAGCGGGATGCTGAGCGGGCTGGATCCGTTCTCCACCGTTGCCGGCCTGGTCCTGTCGGCGGTCAACCTTCTGCTCGGCACGGTTCTCGGCGCCATTCTGACCGGAATCCTGATGGTGGTCGTCAGTGAGTCGGTGCTCGGCCGGTCGATCGAGCTCGGTGAGGTGTGGCGCCGCGTGCGCCCGCGTTTCTGGGCCCTGCTCGGCGGGTCGATCCTGGCCGGGCTGCTGCCGTGGTCGGGCGTGCTGATCGCCGGCCTGGTCGGCCTGGCGGTGGGCCTGGCCGCTGGCACCACCGCGGGCGTTGTCGTGGGCGTGATCCTGGGCCTGGTGCTCCTCGTACCCGGCGCCTACCTGTGGGGGGTGCTCGCGCTGACCACGCCCGCGATCACCTTGGAGCGGCTCGGCCCGCTGAAGGGCCTGCGACGCTCCTGGCAATTGGCCCGCGGCGACTTCTGGCGGGTCTGGGGAATCAGGGCATTGGCCAGCGTCATCGCCTATTTCCTGTCCGGCATCATCGTCGTGCCGTTCGAGGTGGTGGGCGCCATCGTCCTGTTCGCCGCTGGCTTCGACGCGGACACCACGGGGCTGCTCATCCTCCTGGCCTTCACCGCGGTCGGCGCAATAATGGCCGGATCTGTGGTCCAGCCGTTCCTGGCGGGCGTCATCGGCCTGCTCTACGTCGACCGCCGGATGCGCGGCGAAGGCCTCGACATCATCCTGCAGGAGCAGGCCCGCACCGCCCAGGCCGGGCAACCGGTGGTGGGCTGGACATGAGGACGTGACCGGCCTGCTGCTCGCCCTAGAGCCGATCACCAGGGAAGGCGCGCGGCGAGCCGCTTCCGACGAGTTGTCCAAAGGGAAGTACCAGGCGGCCAAGCCCAGCCTTGTGCAGCAGGTGGTCGAGAAGCTGTTCAATCTTCTCAACGACAACCTGGACAGGGTCAGCAACGCCACCCCGGGTGGCATCGGAGGCCTGATCGGGCTCGGCCTGCTGCTCGCGGCGGTCATTGTCATCGTCCGGCTGCGCACCGGCCCGTTGTCCCGCAGGGCCGACGTCGGTGACCCGTTCGCCGGCTTCGCCGCGGCACTACGCCCCGATGAGCATCGTCGACTGGCCGAGGAGCACGCCTCAGCCGGGCGCTACGCCGAGGCCATCCGCGAACGCATGCGCGCGATTGTGCGCGACTTGGAAGAGCGGGCGATCCTCGAACCACGGCTCGGGCGCACCGCCGACGAGGTCGCCTACGAAGCCGGCGCGGTCCTGGCCGACGTCGCCACCGACCTGTACCGGGCGGCCCGCACGTTCGACGACGTCTGGTACGGCGGACGTCCGGCCACCGCCGCCAAGGCCGCGGATCTGCGCGACATCGACCACCGGGTCGCGCGCGCCCGGGCCGAGTCCCGGGCAACTGCCGCGCCGCAGTTGGCGGTGCCGCGGTGAACGCCCCGGGAGAAGCCGCGACGGCGCTCGACGGCCCGGCTGGAGCAGCCGCGGGGCCCGCGACGGCTGGGACATCGGGAGCCGGGACATGGGGGGCCGGGACATCGGGGGCAGGGACATCGGGGGCAGGGCAATCGGCGGCGGGGCCGTCCTCGCGTGTCCTGTTGAAGTCCCTGCGGCTGCCATTGGCCATCGCCCTGGTCGTGCTGATCGGGGTCGGCATCCTGGTGTTCGCCGGCCTGAGCAACAAGCAGGGCAGCCTCGATCCGGACGCGGTGGACCCCGCGGGCAGCGCGGCGCTGGCCGAGCTGCTGCGTGCTCGGGGGGTCAAGGTCCACCGGGTCGAGGGCCTTGCCGACGTACTCGCCCACGCGGACTCCACCGGCACCGTCTTCATGACCCTCCCCGAGTACGAACAAGCCGCCCTCTTGACCGGCCTCACCCGGCTGCCCGACTCCGTACGGTTGGTGCTGGTCGAGCCGAGCAGCTACTCACTGGACAGGCTGACGACGGACCTCTCGGTCAAGAACGCGAGCGCTGTCGAGAAGAGACGCGCCCCCCACTGCGAATTCTCGCCGGCCACCGCCGCCGGTGACGCCGACATGGGTGGCCCCGTCTACACAGCCGGTGCCGAGGACCGCTGCTACGGCGGTTCCCTGGCCACCACTCACAGCCGCGGCGATCAGCCATTGATCGCTGTGGGCACCGGCACGCCGTTCACCAATGAAAAACTGGACCAGCACGGCAACGCGGCGCTGGCCCTGGGCCTGCTCAGCGGTGCCGACGACCTCTGGTGGGTGCTGCCCGACCGCAGCGCCGCCGCCGGACCGGGCGATCAGAAGACGTTGAGCCAGATCCTGCCGCCGTGGGTGGGGCCGGTGGTGTGGGAGCTGTTCCTGATCGGCTTCCTGGTGGCGCTCTGGCGTGGACGGCGCCTCGGCCCGGTGGTGGTCGAGCCGCTGCCGGTCGTCGTCCGGGCGGCCGAGGCCGTCGAGGGACGCGCTCGCCTGTACCGCCGCGCGCGGGCTCGCGACCGCGCGGCCGAAGCGCTGCGAGCGGGCGCCAGGGCCCGGATCGTGCCGTTCCTCGGACTGGGGACCGAGCCGTCAGAGCACGCCCTCGTCGAGGCGATCGCCGCGCGATCGGGCCGGCAACCCGCCGACATCGGTGAGCTGCTCTTCGGCGGCGTACCCTCCGACGACCCTGGTTTGGTGCACCTGGCCAATGCCCTCGATGACTTGATCCGGGTAACCCTCGACAGAGAAGGACGCCGACCGTGAGCGAGACACAGACCTATTCCGGCGTGCCGGACGCCAGCGCCGATGAGGGGCGTGCCGCGCTCACCCGGATCAGGGCCGAGGTGGCCAAGGCGGTCATCGGTCAGGACGCGGCGGTCACCGGCCTGGTCATCGCTCTCCTCTGCCGAGGTCACGTGCTGCTCGAGGGGGTGCCGGGCGTGGCCAAGACCTTGATGGTGCGAACCCTCGGCGCCGCGCTGAACCTCGACAGCAAGCGAGTCCAGTTCACCCCCGACCTCATGCCGGGCGACGTCACGGGCTCCTTGGTGTACGACGCGCGCACGGCGGAGTTCTCCTTCCGGCAAGGGCCGGTGTTCACCAACCTGCTCCTGGCCGACGAGATCAACCGCACCCCGCCCAAGACACAGGCATCGCTGCTCGAGGCGATGGAGGAGCGCCAGGTCACCATCGACGGCGAGCCGCGCCCGCTGCCCGATCCCTTCCTCGTCATAGCGACGCAGAACCCGATCGAGTACGAAGGCACCTATCCGCTGCCCGAAGCGCAACTCGACCGGTTCCTTCTGAAGCTGACCGTCGGGCTGCCCTCACGTGACGACGAGTTGCGGGTGCTGCATGCCCACCACAGCGGATTCGACCCGCGCAACCTCGCCGCGGCCGGGGTCGGGGCGGTCGCCGGCCCGGCCGAGCTTGCCGCCGGACGCGCGGCCATGCTGCGGGTGCAGGTGGCACCTGAGGTCATTGGCTACGTCGTGGATCTCTGCCGCGCCACCCGGCAGTCGCCGTCGCTGTCCCTGGGCGCTTCCCCCCGGGGGGCCACCGCCCTGCTGGCCACCGCCAAGGCATGGGCGTGGCTCTCCGGCCGCGACTACGTGACCCCCGACGACGTCAAGGCGCTGGCCCGCCCCACCCTGCGGCACCGGGTCGCCGTACGCCCCGAAGCCGAACTCGAGGGTGTCACCGCCGACGGAGTGCTGGAGTCGGTGCTGTCCGCGGTGGCGGCCCCTCGATGACCGGCACCGCGATGACCGGCACCGCGATGACCGGCACCGCGATGGCCGCCACCCCGTGAGCCTGACCGGCCGGGCCGCGATCGTCGCTGGGGTCGGCCTGGTGGCCGCCTGGCTGCTCGGCGACCTCGGCGTGCTGCTGGTCTGCGCGGTCGTAGTGGTGGCCGTCATCGTCGACCTCGCGCTGGCCGGCCGGGTGCGCGATCTGGCGCTGTCGCGCTCCGGCGCTACGCAGACGCGGCTCGGCCAGCCGGTGACCGTCGCCCTGACCATCGCCAACGGCGGGCGGCGGCGGGTGCGGGGTCAGCTCCGCGACGCCTGGGTGCCCTCAGCCGGTGCATCTCCACGGCGGATGCGAATCGACGTACCGGCCGGTGAGCGCCGCCGGTACGAAACGCACCTGCTGCCGACGCGCCGCGGTGACCGCCAGACCGTGCACGTGACGATCCGATCGTTCGGCCCGCTCGGCATGGCCGGCCGCCAGCGCAAACACACCCGGCTCGTCGACGGCCGGCGCACCCAGACCGCCCCTTGGACGGTGCGGGTGCTCCCGCCGTTCACCTCCCGCAAGTTCCTTCCAGAGAAGCTGGCGCGGCTCCGGCAACTCGACGGCGCGGTCGCCATCAACCGCCGCGGGCAGGGCACCGAGTTCGACTCGCTCCGGGAGTACGTCGACGGCGACGACGTGCGGTCCATCGACTGGCGGGCGACCGCCCGCCGCGACACCGTCGTCGTGCGGACCTGGCGCCCCGAGCGAGACCGCCGGCTGGTCTGCGTCCTCGACACCGGCCGTACCTCGGCCGCGCGGGTAGGCGACGCGCCCCGGCTCGATGCCGCGCTCGACGCCTGCCTGTTGCTGGCGGCCGTCGCGGCCCGGGCCGGCGACCGGGTGGACCTGCTGGCGGCCGACCGGCGGGTGCGGGGCACGGTTGAGGGTGCGACCCGCGGCGAAGTGCTGCCCCGGCTGGTCCAGGCGATGGCAACCCTCGAGCCGGCTCTGGTGGAGACCGACGCCTCGCTGCTCGTGTCGGAGGTGCTGCGGCGCGAGCGCAAGCGCTGCCTGGTGGTGCTGTTCACCGCACTCGACGGAGCGGCTGTCGAGGAGGGCCTGCTGCCCGTACTCCCCTCGCTGATCGCTCGGCACCTAGTCGTCGTCGCGTCTGTCGGAGATCCCCGCGTGGTCGAACTGGCGGCCCGCCGGGGCGATGCGGAGGCCGTCTACGACGCCGCTGCCGCCGAGCACGCGCTGGGCGAGCGGCGGCGGATCACCGCAACGTTGCGGCGGCGCGGGGTCGAGGTGGTCGACGCGGAGCCCGCGATTTTCGCGTCCGTGGTCACAGACGTCTATCTGGCCATGAAGGCGGAAGGCAAGCTCTGACCCGGCGCGCCGCTACGGTGGCCCGCACCGTCGCCAGGGGCGACTTTCATGATCCAGGCGGCATTAGTGCGGCGGCAGCAACACTAACTCGCCCTGGATCATGAAAGGGAGCACGACCCGGTTAGGCGACCGGCGCGACGTCCTCGCGGCGGCCGATCTCGAGGTCGCCGGTGATACCCGCCCGGGCGGCGCGCCCGCCGAAGTAGATGACGTAGCCGATGAAGCCCGCCTCGGCGAGCACCCCGATGGCCACCCTGGCCCAGGTCGGCAATGGCGAGGGCGTCACGAAGGCCTCGATCGCGCCGCTCGTCGCCAATACGACGATCAGCCCGAGGGCGATGGAGATGGCCGCGCGGCTCTCCTCAGCCAGCGCCCGGCCGCGTGGCCTGGCCCCCGGATCGATCCAGGTCCAGCCCAGCCGCAGGCCGGCACCGGCCGCGACGAAAACCGCGGTCAGCTCGAGAATCCCGTGCGGGAAGATCAGCCCGAAGAACTCCCCCGCGTGCCCGTTGCCGACCATCAGGCCGCCGATGATGCCCACGTTGAGGGCGTTCTGCACCAAGAAGTAAAGCGAGGGAAGGATGAGGACGCCGAACAGCAGCGTGCCCGCGGCCACGAGGGCGTTGTTGGTCCAGACCTGCGCCGCGAAGGAACCCGCGGCGCCATCGGAGTAGTAGCTGGCGAAGTCGTGGTCGACCAGCTTCTTGATCTCTGCGGGCGTGGCCAGGTCCGACTGGACTCGCGGGTGCGACGCGACATAGCCGATCAGCGCGAAGGACACGATCGAGAACGCCGTGCCGACCGCACACCACCAGCGCCAAGCGCGATATACCGCCACCGGGAAGGTCGTGCTGAAGAACGTGCCGAAGTCCTTCCAGGCCGGCGCCGAGCCCCCGGCGACGGCACTGCGGGCGCGGGCGACCAATGTGGACAGTCGGGCGATGAGCAAGGCATCTGGCGAGCGGGTCTGTACGACGGACAGATGGGTCGCGACCCGCTGGTACAGCGCGACGAGCTCGTCCACCTCGGATCCGGACAGCCGCCCGCGCCCGACGAGCTTCTCCAGCCGCCGCCATTCGGGCTCGTGCGCGGCCACATGGGCGTCCAGATCCATGGGGGCACACCCTATCCGGCACACTGGCGCGATACCCAGGTGCCAGCGGGCACGGCACACCGGGACAACCAGTCGGGACAAGCGGGGAGTCGGCGTGAGCGAGGTCGTCACCGGGGAAGCTGTCGCCCTTGAGCTGAGACTGGCGAAGCTGCCGTCCCGCCTGCTGGCCGGGCTGATCGACGTGGGACTGCAGCTGATCGTGTTGTCGCTCGTCCTGGGCCTGGGCGCCTACGTGTTGCGCGGAACCGACACTGGGCTCGCGGTGGCCTTGGACATCATCATCATCCTCGCGCTGTTCGTCGGTTATCCCGTCGCCATGGAGACACTGACTCGCGGTCGCACGCTGGGAAAGATGGTCATGGGTATCCGGGTCGTCCGCGAGGACGGCGGCCCGATCGGGTTCCGCCAGGCCTTCGTCCGCGGTCTGTTCGCTGGACTACTGGAGAAGCCGGGCATCTTTTTCGGCTTCACCATGCCGCTGGCTATCGTGGTGATGCTGGTGAACAGCTCGGGCAAGCGCCTGGGTGATCTCAGCGCGGGCACCGTCGTCCTGCAGGAACGGGTGCCGGCGCCGCGCCAGGTGTTCTACGCCCAGATGCCGCCCCAACTCGCGGGCTGGGCCGCCACTCTCGACCTCACCGGGCTCGACGACAGCCTCGCGCTGTCCGTGCGCCAGTTCTTGAGCCGCCTCAGGCAGCTCGACGCCCAAGCACGGGCCGACCTCGGCAACCGGTTGGCCGACGCGGTCGCCACCGCCACGACTCCCCCACCTCCTCCGGGCACCTCCGGTTGGGCCTACCTCACCGCCGTGCTCGCCGAGCGCCGGCGGCGCGAGGAAATCCGTCTGGCCGCCCGCCGCACGCCGTCCTACGGGCCAGCTCAGCCCGCCCGGACCTACGGACCGGCCCAGCCGGAGTACCCGCCGCCGGGTTACGGGCCGCCGCCGGGTTACGGGCCGCCCGGATACGGGCCGCCGCCGGGCTACGGGCCGCCGCCGCCGCCGGGTTACGGGCCGCCGCCCGGATACGGGCCAACGCCGCCGCCGGCACCACCAACGCACGTCCCACCCGCGCAGCCGCCCCCAGAGCAGGTGCCGAGCCCAGCCCCCGGGCCCTTCGCACCGCCGGGCTAACACCGGGCTAACACTGGGCTAACACCGGCGACACGCCCCGCGGTTGACACAACGGCACCCTCGTGCCGATATGGTGCATATCGCTTGCTCCTCCCGTCCGCGCAGCCTGGAGCGACGTGATCACCGACCGGCTCGACCAACCGGATATCCGGTTGAGACCGCGCCTACTGCTCATCGGGCTGCCCCTCGCCGGTGGCGCAGGGCTCGTGGTCCACATCCTGGCCGGCGCCTCGCTGCCCCTGGCGATCGCGACTCTCGCCGCGGGCGGCGGCCTCGCGTGGGCGCTGGTGCTGGCGCGGCTCACCGCGGTGGCCCGCCGGTCCGTGCGCCGGCGAGCCGCCCTCGGCATGCTGGCCGGTCTGATCGGCACGCTGGCCTACGACCTCGTGCGCTACGCCACCGTCGCGGTGTTCTCCATGTCGTTCCGTCCGTTTCACGTGTTCGGCTTGTTCGGTGAAGCATTTATCGGCTCCGGTCACTCGCGGTCACTGACCTTTGTCGTCGGCGCTCTCTACCACCTGTCCAACGGCATTTTCTTCGGCCTTGCCTACACGCTGGTGTTCCGCCGGCCCGCGTGGTGGACCGGTGCACTGTGGGGGATCGGGCTCGAGTTGACCATGGCGACCCTGTATCCCTCATGGTTGCGCATTCAGGCGTGGGGTGAGTTCCTCCAGGTGTCCGCGATCGGTCATGTCGTCTACGGCTCCGTGCTCGGCCTGGTGGCAGCGAGAGGCGTGAGCGTCATGAAGGACCGCGTGGTTCCCGCCCGGGTGCCGTCGTGACCAGGGCGCCTGACCTGCTGTGGCAGCGGGTGCCGGCCCTCGTCGGGCGGGTGTGGCCCACCCTCGGCTACTCCCTCGCTGACGGTGCGTACCTGCGCCGGTGGCCGGGGCTCGGCTTGGCCGCGCCCGCCGGTGGCCTCGTCCTCGGCATGCTGCTCGGCGCCCTACACCCCGGCACGTTGTACACCTACTCGTTCCTCGTGACCGCGGCGATGATGCTGGCGGCGGGCCTCGGGGCCGGAGTGGGCGTCTGGGTCTGGCTGGGCTTCGTCCTCGTCGACGTGGTGGCCACCGACCGCTCATCGCTGCCCGGCTTCGGCTTGACCTCGGCGGTCGACAGGTTCACCGACGGCTACCTGCCGCTGGCCATGTGCTACCTGCTGCTGGCGGTACTCCTCATGCTCGGGCCCCTCCTCGGCAGTGGCTTCGCCAGTCGTACCGCCGTCACGGTGCGTCCGGCCAACGACGCCTTGGCACTGCCGTCGGCATGCGTGGTGTACGTCGTGGTCGTCTCGGCTCTCGCCTACGCCTGGGCGCAGGCCACCCCGTTCATGATCCGTCCACTGTGGAGCTTCGCTGGGGGGATTCCGGACACTGCGGCGGTGCAACCGATCCAGAGTCATGCCCTCGCGCTGGCGGCGATCGCGGGCCTCGCCGCAGCCGGCCGCTGTGTGCTGATCGCGCTGACCGGACCCGGGCCGGCCTGGCCGAACATCGCCCCGCCTGGCTCGGCGCGCGACCGCGGAGCCGCAAGCGTGCTTCCTGCGGTGGTCCTCGTGCCGTTCCAGGCGCTGTTCCTGACCCTGCTGCTCGGCGGGCTGGTCGAAAACATCGTGCTGGGAGCCTAGTCTGGCTACTGCTGAGTGGGGTGCTGGCCGCTCGCCTCGTGGTGGTACCCCTGATCCCGGTCTATCCGGGGGTGATCCGCAGGGTGCCGCTGCTGCTCCGGATCGCGGCCTGCGCCATGGTCAGCTACCTGCTGAGCAGCATCATCGTGCAGCCCTACGTCGACCGCGGTCAGGCCACGTTCACCCCACTCGTGGTAGCCATCTTCGGCTCGTTCGTCGCTGCGGCCTTGTTGCTGCCCGGCCGCGGCTGGGATCGCGACGGCCGAGCCGGCGGACCGGCCGCTCATGTCACCGGCCAGCGACCGTCAGCGGCCGGCCCGGCACCCCCGCCGGCAGCCGGACCGGACCAGACGGGAAGCGTGGCGTTCACGGCGCTCGCATGGACCCGCCGACTCGCGGGTCTCTCGGCGGGTGTCGGTGTGCTCCTCGTCGGGCTGGCCTCACCCGCCGCTGCCGACAACTGTTCCGGCCTGAGCGACTGCTCCTTCGGCGTGAAGATCGCTCTCGTGGTGGCGGCGATCGCTCTCGTGGCGATCGCCATCGTGCTGCTACCGGAGATCCTCGGATTGGGAGCCTTGGAAGCGGAAGCGGCGGCAGCCGAAGCCGCCGCGGCGGAAGCGGCGGAGGCCGCGGCAGCCGAAGGTCTCAGCGAAGCGGAATTGGAGCAGGCTTTCGACTACGCCAACACCGAATCGAAGCTCGCCCACGTCTTCGACAAACCCGCAGCATGGCCTGGACGGGCTGGTCCAGTCCGCGGGCGGTGAGTCGCAGGCCATGCGGCAGATCGTGAACAGTCTCGGCGACGGGGCCGAACTGCCCGAGGCCGGTAAGTTCGTGGTGACGCGAGTCATCGACGGCGCCGTCGTCACCATCCGAGGCGCGGTCATCGATGGCATTCCTAAAATAGGTACGGCGTTCATCGCCCCGTGATCGAAGACCTAGGCAAAGGAAGAGCCGTGACCACTCGCCCGCTCACCGACCACGAACGCAGCGTGCTGCTGCACGTGTTGTCCGTGCCGTTCGACGGGGTCGTGCAGTTACGGGCGCAGGCGGTGCTGGCCAGCGCGTCGCCGGCCCAGGGGCCGAGCCTGGATCTCGTCGTACCCGAAACGGCCCCGCCCGCACCGCGCGCCGATGGGCCGGTTCCAGTCGCCGCCGACGTGCTCGACGACCGCGGCGACTACATGGGCGAACTCCTCGTCTGGGTGACCGGTGGCCGGCTGAGCGGACTGGAATACGCCTGGGTCACGGACGAGCCACCGCAGAGCCTTCCCGTGCTGGTCTCCATCCGGGTCGCTCCCGGGCCAGAGCTCCCGCAACCACGCTAGGGCCGGGTCACCCGGCGCCGGGCGTCGGCGGCGCGAGGAACCCGTCTGGCCGCCCGTCAGACGCCGTCGTACGGGCCGACCCAGCCGGCGTACCCGCCGACCGAGTACGGGCCACCCGGCCCCCCCGTACGAGCCACCGCCGCACGGCTACGGGCCGTCGGCACCGGTGCCGAGCCCACCGCCGGGACCCTTCGCCCCACCTGGCTAGCACGCGTCAAACTCCCCCACTTCACAATTTCCCGGAAAACGTCGCCTCCCGGCGCTCGCAAATGACGTTTTCCGGGAAAACGTGAGGGGGTCGCGTGGGCCGGACCCGTGGTACCGCTCGCTCAGGGGCAACCGCCCCGGTGGCGCTCAGCCGAGGGTATTGCGTACCGCGTCGACGATCCGCTCGATGTCACTTGGCGACACGCCCGGATGCACGGGCAGCGAGATGACTTCGGACGCGACCTGCCGGGCGAACGGCGTTTCGTCGGCCGCGACGAGCGGGTGCCCGCGGTAGCAGTCGTAGTCGTGCATCAGGCGCGGGTAGAAGAACCCGTTTCCGATGCCCGCCTCGGTCAGCCGGGCCGACAGCCCGTCGCGGTCGACGGCGGCATCGGGCGTCACCCGCACCGTGTACTGGTGCCAGACGTGCTCACGGCCCTCCGGCACCACCGGCAGGACGAGCCCGGTGATGCCGGCCAGCCCTGCGGAGAGCGCTTTGGCGTTGGCCTGCCGGGCCTGCACGATCGTCTTGAGCCGGCGCAGTTGCGGCAGCACGATCGCCGCCTGGATGTCGGTCAGCCGGTAGTTGTGACCGGCGACCGCGTACTGGTAGCGGGCGCGCATGCCCTGGTTGCGCAGCAGCCGGAGCCGGTCGGCGATCGTCGCATCGTCCGTGGTGAGCATCCCGCCCTCGCCACAGGTGATGTTCTTCGTGCCGTACAGCGAGAAGCTGCCCACTCCGAACGAGCCGACCGCCCGGCCACCGTAGGTCGCGCCCACCGACTGGGCCGCGTCCTCGACGATGGCCACGCCGCGGCGCTGCGCCAGGTCGGCGATCGGCCCCATGTCGGCCGGCAGGCCGTAGAGGTGGACCGGCATGAGCACCCGGGTACGTTCGGTGACCAGGGCCTCGATGGCGGCTGGGTCGATGTTGAAGTCCGGCCCGATGTCGGCGAAGCGCACCCGCCCGCCCGCCTCAAGGATGGCGTTGAGCGTGGCAATGAAGCTGAAGGGCGTGGTGACGACCTCGTCGCCGGGCTTGACGTCGAGGGCCTGCATGGCGGCGACGAGGGCCGTCGTGCCGTTATTGACGGCGACGGCGTGGTCGACACCGTGCAACTCGGCGAAGGCTTCCTCGAGTTCGGCGACCCGCGGACCCTGAGCCAGCATCCCCGAGCGCAGCACCTCCAGGACGCCCTCCTCCTCCTCGCGCCCTACCTCGACGCGAGCCATCGGGATGGGCGGCAAACGGTCGGTCACGGGTTGCTCTCCCTCTCATATTCCGGTGGGTGGGGACGCCAGGGCGTGCAGCTCGACTCCCGGTCCCGAGAGTGCCACATCGCCGCTGAGGTACAGCACCTCGGTGACGCCCGTAGCCAGGTCGGCGACGGAGTATCGCTCGACCGCCAGCGGGGCGGTCTCCGTCTCGTGCTCACTCACCTCGTGCAAGGTCCACTCCTGCTCGACGAGCCGGGTCGCCAACACCGGGGCGGTGACGGCGACGAGTCTTACGCGGGCGGCGACTCCCACGGTCAGTGCCAGCGACCGGGCGATCGCGACGAGCAGGCCGGGCGAGGAGCCGGTGAAGCCGGCGGCCGCGGCCGTGTGCTCCTGAGCACCCGCCAGATCGCCGGCCGCCCCGCGTACCCACAGCGTTTTCGGGCCGGTGACGCCGCCGCGCAACAGCCAGCCGCCGCCGTGGATCTCCAGCCGGACCTGTCGCCAGCGCGAGTCGACCGCGACGTCGACCCGCCCGCCGGGCGTCGCGCCGGACGTCCGGCCGACATACCGCCAGCCGGCCGGGCCGGGCGCGCACTGGAAGTCCTCGATCGTGCCGTCGTCGTAGCGGTAGGCCCCTTCGGGCATTACGAGCCGAGCTGCCAGGAGCGCAGGTATGACTCCTGGGCCGGGGTCAGCTCGTCAATGTGCACGTCCATGGCGGCCAGCTTGAGCGAGGCCACCTCGGCGTCGATGTGCCGCGGGACCTCGTAGACGCCGGGCGCCAGATCGGCGGCGGCACCCACCAGCCACTCCGCGGCGAGGGCCTGATCGGAGAAGGACATGTCCATCACCGCGGCGGGATGGCCCTCGGCAGCGGCGAGGTTCACCACGCGGCCCTCGGCCAGCAGGCACAGCCGGCGGCCGTCGGGCAGGACGTATTCATCGGTGTACGGCCGGACCCTGCGGTTGATCTCCACCGCCGAGGCGGCGAGCGCCGCCACGTCGATCTCCACGTCGAAGTGCCCGGAGTTGGCGAGGATCGCGCCGTCCTTCATCGCGGCGAAATGCTCGCCTCGGATCACCCCGGTGTTGCCGGTCACGGTGATGAAGACGTCCCCGATCGGGGCCGCCCGCGCCATCGGCAGCACCCGGTAACCCTGCATCGTGGCGTCCAGGGCCTTGCCCGGATCGATCTCGGTGACGATCACGTTTGCGCCCATGCCGGCGACCCGCTGTGCCACGCCGCGACCGCAGTAGCCATAACCGGCGACCACCACCGTGCGGCCGGCCAGCAACAGATTGGTCGCCCGCAGCAGCCCGTCCACGGTGGACTGGCCGGTGCCGTAACGGTTGTCGAACATGTGCTTGGTCTCGGTGTCGTTCACGGCGACCACCGGAAACGCCAGCGCACCCTCGCGGGCCATCTGACGCAGCCGGACCACGCCGGTGGTGGTCTCCTCGCAGCCGCCGAGGACTCCGGCGGAGAGGTCGGGCCGGCCGTGCACCCTCATGGTCAGGTCGCAGCCGTCGTCGAACACCAGGGACGGTCCGGTGGCCAGCGCCGCGTCGATGTGCGCGTAGTAGGCCTCGCGATCCACCCCCTGCCGCGCGAAGACCGCCACGCCGTACTCCGTGACCAGCGCCGCCGCGGTGTCGTCCTGAGTCGAGAGCGGGTTGGACGCGCACAGCCGCACCTCGGCGCCGCCGGCCCGCAGCGCCCGCATCAGGTTGGCCGTCTCGGTGGTCACGTGCAGGCAGGCCGCGATGCACAGTCCATCGAACGGCCTACTCGCCGCGAACCGCTCGCGGATGCCCCTGAGCACCGGCATGGACCGGTCAGCCCACTCGACCCTCGCCCGCCCCTGATCGGCGAGCGAGAGGTCGGCGACGTCGAACTCAGTAGCGGTAGTGATCGGACTTGTACGGGCCATCGACCGGCACGCCGAGGTATGCCGCCTGGTCGTCGCGCAGCCGGGTCAGCTTGACCCCGAGCGCGTCGAGGTGCAGGCGGGCCACCTTCTCGTCGAGGTACTTGGGAAGTACGTGGACCTGCTTGTCGTAGGAGTCGGTCTTGGTGAACAACTCGATCTGGGCGATCGTCTGGTTGCTGAACGAACTCGACATGACGAAGCTCGGGTGCCCGGTCGCGTTGCCGAGGTTCAGCAGCCGGCCCTCGGACAGCACGATCACGCTGTGCCCGTCGGCGAAGCGCCACTCGTCGACCTGGGGCTTGACGACGATCCGCTCGATGCCCGGTGTCGCGGTCAGGCCGGAGATGTCGATCTCGTTGTCGAAGTGGCCGATGTTGCCGACGATCGCCTGGTGCTTCATCCGGGCCATGTCGGCGGCCGTGATGATGTCCTTGTTGCCGGTGGCGGTGATGAAAATGTCGGCGACGTCGACGACCTCATCCAGTGTCGCGACCTGGTAGCCGTGCATCGCCGCCTGCAGCGCGTTGATCGGGTCGATCTCGGTGACGATCACCCGGGCGCCCTGGCCGCGCAGCGATTCGGCGCAGCCCTTGCCGACGTCGCCGTAGCCGCAGATGACCGCGACCTTGCCGCCGATCATCACGTCGGTGGCCCGGTTGATGCCGTCGATGAGGGAGTGCCGGCAGCCGTAGAGGTTGTCGAACTTGGACTTGGTCACCGAGTCGTTGACGTTGATCGCCGGGAAGAGCAGGGTGCCGGCCGCGGCGAACTGGTAGAGCCGGTGCACTCCGGTGGTGGTCTCTTCGGTGACCCCCTTGATGTCGGCCGCCATCCGGGTCCAGCGCTGCGGGTCGGCCGCGAGGCTGCGGCTGAGCACGTCGAGGATGACCCGCATCTCCTCGTTGTCAGCACCCTCCGGCGACGGGACGGCACCGGCGGCTTCGTACCGCACGCCGTTGTGGATCAGCAGGGTCGCGTCACCGCCGTCGTCGAGGATCATGTTCGGGCCGTCAGCGTCGGCCCAGGTCAGCGCCTGCTCGGTGCACCACCAGTACTCCGCCAGCGATTCGCCCTTCCAGGCGAAGACCGGCACGCCACGCGGTTCGTCGGGCGTGCCGTCCGGCCCGACAGCGACCGCGGCCGCGGCGTGGTCCTGGGTGGAGAAGATGTTGCAACTGCACCAGCGCACCTGTGCGCCGAGGTGGGTCAGAGTCTCGATGAGCACGGCGGTCTGCACGGTCATGTGCAGCGAGCCGGTGATGCGGGCGCCGGCCAGCGGCTGGCTGTCGGCGAATTCCCGGCGCAAGGACATCAGCCCCGGCATCTCGTGCTCGGCCAGGCTGATCTCCTTGCGGCCGAATGCGGCCAGCGAGAGATCGGCCACCTTGAAGTCGGCGCGAACGGCGGTCGTCATGCGGTCTCCTTGATAGGCATCAGTAGTTTTTGGTGCTTGTCCTGTTCCCAGCGCAACCAGTCGTCGGCGGGTACGCCGGCCGGGCGGCGCGGAAGCGCTGCGAACCAGTGGTCGACGGCCGCACGCAGCGCATCGTCGCGCCGCAGTCGAGCCGCGAAGCCGACCTCGGTGAGGCCCACGTCGAAGCGCTCAAGCAGCTGGCGCAGGGTACGCAGCCGCTGCAGTTCCGCGGGGCCGTAGAGCCGGTAGCCGGATGTGGAGCGGGAGGGTTCGATCAGTCCCGCGTCCTCTACGTAGCGCAGCATGCGCGCCGACCATCCGGTCGTGCGCGCGGCTTCATTGATCGTCAGAGCGTCCATCGCCGACAACCTTATCAGAAGCGTGTCAAGGTTGGGAGCCGCCAGCTGGTCGGGCTGTCAGGATAAATGCCGACCCGCGATTGTTTCCAGGAGCGTCCGACCGGCACAGTGTGCCCATGCAACTGATCGACGTGGGCGTTCAACGCTACCGCTGCATCGAGGACTCCGGCGTGGTTCCCATCGAGCCAGGCGTGACGTGCCTGGTCGGCAAGAACGAGTCGGGCAAGACGGCTTTCCTGCGGGCGCTCTTCCGGATCAACCCGGTCGATGCCAGCGCCGGCTTCGACGAGGTGGTGGACTATCCGAGTCGGCTGACCCGCGAGCGCAAGACCACTGAGGGCTACCTGCGTGCGGTGCAGGCGACCTTCCGGCTGGGCGACGACGAGGTTGCCGCCATCGAGGAGGAGTTGGGCGCCGGCGTGCTGACCAGCCGCACCTTGCTCGTGGAGCGCGGCTATCGGGAGACGGCCGCCCGCTACTGTGTCGAAGTCGACGAAAGCGTGGCCGTGAACCGGCTGCGCCGCGGCCTCGACCTACCGCCCGAGCATTCGGTCTCGGTCGGAGTCGCCACGACGCTGGACGACCTCCTGGCCGCCCTGGTCGCGCTGCCCGAGCCATCCGAGGAGGTCGTCGACCTGCTCGGGCGGATCCGCGGCTGGCGTGAGCGGCGCCTCTCGCTGCACGTCATCGACACGTACTTGTCCAACTGGCAACCCCGCTTCGTCTACTTCGCCGACTACGACTCGATGCCCGGCAAGGTGGCGATCCCCCGCCGCGACAGCGGCACGCTGGGGCGTGGCGGGCGGGCAGGCATTGCTCGCCCTGCTGTCGATGGTCGGGGCCAAGCCCGAGGACTTCCGGGACGCACACCATCACGAGCAGCCGATCCGCGAGGCGGAAAACGCCGCCAACAGCATCAGCGACGAGGTGTTCCGCTACTGGTCGCAGAATCGCGACCTCGGGTCGAACTGCGGGTTCTGCAGCCGGAGCCGGGCGCCGTGCCGCCACTGGACCAGGGCCCGTTGCTCCAGGTGCGGGTACGCAACGACCGGCACCGGGTGTCGATCCCCTTCGACGAGCGCAGCCGTGGCTTCGTCTGGTTCTTCTCTTTCCTGGCGTACTTCTCACAGTTGGAGGAAGAGGCGCAGCGCAACGGCGGCCGGGAGCTGATCCTGCTCCTCGACGAGCCCGGTCTCTCCCTGCACGCCACAGCGCAGGACGACCTGCTCGCCCTGATCGAGGACCGGCTCGCCCATCATCAGGTGATCTACACGACGCACTCGCCATTCCTGGTCGACCTGCAGCGGCTGCGCCGTACGCGCACGGTGACCGACGTCGACGACGCGGGCACTCGGGTCAGCGCCGACCTGAGCACCGCCGACCCCGAGACCGCGTTCCCGCTTCAGGCGGCGCTGGGATTCGAGCTCGCCGGGTCACTGTTCGTCGAGCCGCACACCGTGCTCGTGGAGGGGCCCAGCGACCTCATCTACCTCGATCTGCTCGACGCGGCCCTTGCCCATGCCGGCCGAACCACGCTCGATCCGCGCTGGGCCAAGGTGCCGGTGGGCGGGGGCGGGGAACCTCGCGACCTTCGTTAGCCTGCTCGGCACAAAGCGGCTCAACGTCGCCGTGGTCATGGACGCCAGCACCCGCGACACCAGTGCGCTGAACCGGTTGCGGGAATCCGGCCGCCTCGCGTCGGCGAACCTGCTGAGGATCGGCGACATCCTCGGTCGACCCGATGCCGACATCGAAGACATCTTCGAACCCGAGACCAATCTGCAGATGGTGAGCATCGCGTACGCGCACGACCTACCGGCTCCGCTCACCACGTCCCAGCTGCCGACGACCCAGCTGAGCGGCCAGGACCCGCGCATCAGGCGCCGCGTCGAGCGGCACTTCGCCGAGCACCGCATCGCCGGCGGCCGCTTCAACCACTTCCGGCCAGCCGCCGCGATGCTGCGCACGCAGTCGTCCATCGGCGGCCAGTTCGGTGACGCCACCCTCGCCCGGGCAGAGTTGCTCATGCTGCGGCTGAACATGCTGCTGTCGTGAACGGCTTGGCGGTCGTGGCGCTACTTCGACACGACCGCCTTGACGATCGCCCTCGCGCTGCGTACCAATGCGGCGTTGTCGAAGGCCGCTGAGCCGTCCGGGCGGAGCAGTACGTCCTCCAGGCCGATCCGGACATCGAGCCCCCGGATCGCGGCGATCTCCAGCAACGGCCAGGCGGTGTCGTCCTGGCCGTGCAGGAGGATCGGCCGGCGTAGCCCCGCCACGGCGGCCAGCATCCCGTCCACGTTGACCAGTGCCGCGCCGGTGGCCGCCTCGGTCGGCTCGAGCAGTACGCGCAGGCAGCGCCCGGCCAGGCCACTGGCCCGGAACGCCTCCGCCGCCGGCACGTTCCAGAGGCCGGCCTCGACCCCGATCGACCGGTTGAGCAGGGCCGACGCGACGTCGGCCGCGCCGGGCTCGTGCCAGTTGACCGAGGCGAAGTCGGGCAGCACCCGCCAGCGCCCGATGCTGTCGAGGCGGCTCACCGGGTCACCGGTCCAGGCCCCGGTCGTCACGCCGATGGGCACAGTCGGGAGCGCCCGCCGGAGAGCGTCGACCGCGGCGTCCACGTGCTCGGCGGCCAGCGTGTCGCGGCCGTGCCGATCCTTGGGGTGGATATGGACCGCCTGCGCGCCGGCCGCGATAGCGGTCGTTGCGGCCTCGGCCAGATCGGCCGGAGTCACCGGCAGCCGGGGATGCTCGACCGGTCGGCGGACACCGTTGAGGCAGGCCTTCAGCATCAACGACCCCGGCGCTCAGGCGCGCGGCGTCTTGACGGCGCGGGGAGTGCGGTCGAGGTCGGGCTCGAGATAGATCACCCGGGCCACCGGTTCGGCGGCACGCACGCGGCGCTCGGCCGCATCGATGCTGCGGGCTACCTCGGCGGCGGTGGCGTCCGCCGGTACGGCGATTTTCGCGGCGACCAGCAACTCGTCGGGGCCCAGGTGCATGGTGCGCAGATGGATCACCCGGTGCACCCCGGCTCCGACCAGGGCCTTCTCTATCCGGCGGAGCGCCCCCGGCGCCGCCCCCTCCCCGAGCAGCAGGCTCTTGGTCTCCACCGCAAGCACGGCCGCGACCACCGCGAGCAGCACCCCGATGCACAGGGTCCCGATGCCGTCCCAGATCCCGTCACCGGTCAACACCGCCGCGGTGACCCCGAGCAGGGCGAGGATCAGGCCGATCAGTGCGGCGGTGTCCTCAAGCAGCACGACCGCCAACTCCGGCGCCTTGGCCCGCCTGACGTAGGCGACCCACGACGCTTCGCCTCGCATCTCGTTGGCAGCCCGCACGGCGGTGCGAAGGGACAACCCCTCCATCACGATGGCGGCGAGAAGTACGCCGAAGGCCCAGGCGGGCGCCTCGACCGGATGCGGCGCGCGGACCTTGTGCCAGCCTTCGTACAACGCGAAGAGCGATCCCATCGTGAACAGCACCACCGCCACGACGAAGGCGTAGAAGTAGCGCTCGCGGCCGTAGCCGAAGGGATGTTTGACGGTGCTGGGTCGACGCGAGCGTCTGCCGCCGAGCAGAAGCAGGCCCTGGTTGGCGGAATCGGCCACCGAGTGCACACCCTCGGCGAGCAGGGAACTCGAGCCGGTGAAGGCGAAAGCGACGAACTTGGTGACCGCGATGCCGAGGTTGGCGGCCAGCGCGGCCAGCACGGCCTTCGAGCTGCCCGTTTCACTCATCGAGCGATCCGTTCGCGCAGCTCGGCTATCGCGGCGATCGGGGTGGGGTCGATCCCGTACAGCAGGCCGAGGTAGACCGACCCGAAATCCGGGAGCGCGACCAAGCCGGCCAGCCGCTCGAGCGGCGACGTGCCCTCGGCGAGGAGTTCGGTGACCTCGATGCCGCGGGCCCGGGCCAGCTCAACCGACCCCTCGCGGCGGCGGGCGATCTGCGGATGCTCGGCGCTATCTCGCAGGATCACCAGGCGCAGGTGTGCAGCGTCGGGCTCGTCCACCCGGTCGCGGAACAGGTGGTCCCCGTCCTGCGATGCCGGTCCCGCGAAGGGGCCATCGAAGGCGACGACCTGGTTGTGGTTGGCCTCAGGCAGGACACCGGAAATGCTGGGGTACTTCGCGTTCTCGGCGAGTTGCGCGGCGAAGCGGTAGGCCGCGACACCCCCCAGTGGCGAGGTACCCCACACCATGGGCACCGACCCGGCCAGCTCGACCGCCAGCCTCTTGGCCGGATTGACGAAAGACTCGCTGGTAGGCCGGCAGCGCTCCGCCGTCTCGTCGAGCCGGTCGGCGGCGGCGGCGATGTCGGAGTCCTTGATGCTCAGGATCTTCAGCGCCCGGCCGGCCAGCAGTAGCGGCAAGGACAGCGCCCAGAGGTTGACCCGCGGCATGCGCCCGGGCTGGATCGGTACGAAGGGGCCGTTTCCGCGCGCGATGAGGTGGGCCAGCGGCGAGTCGTCGGCGCCGACGCCGACAACCGTGCAGCCCCGTGAGACCGCCTGCTCCACGGCCGAGAGAGTCTCCTCGGTGCCCCCGGACGAGGAGACCCCCATCACGACGTCCGCCGCGCCAACCCAGATGGGCAGCCCGTAGTCGCGGTGCACGATGATCGGGACCGGGCAGGCCGGGCCGGCGATGGCCGCCAGAACGTCGCCGCTGATGCCCGAGCCGCCGACACCGGCGACGACGACAGCCCGTGGCCGGCCGCCCTCGCCCAGCCGCGCCAACCCGGCTTCACGCGCGATCACGCTTATCTCGCGCAGCTGTGCACCAGCGCCGGCCACCAGACGAAGCATGGACGACGGGTCGTCGCGCTCGAGGCCTTCGAGGTCGTCGAGCCGGAGCGCCTCGGGGGGTGCCCTCACGCGCTGGCGTCCGGCCGCCGTGCCTCATCGATCAGCAGCACCGGGATGTCGTCGCGGACCGGATAGGCGAGGCCGCAACTGTCGGAAGTGCACACCAGCTCCGAGGCCTCGTCGTCGACCCGCAGCTCGGCGTGACACTTCGGGCAGGCGAGGATATCCAGCAGAGCGGGGTCGAGATTCATTGCGGCACTCCAGTCCATTCCACCTGCGGGTGGTGGGTCAACTCAGCCACGGAGGAGGCCGAGCACTTCGTCGCGCAGCGCCGCCATGCGGGCCTCGTCGGCCGCTTCGACGTTGAGTCGCAGCAGCGGCTCGGTGTTCGACGCGCGCAGGTTGAACCAGCTCGCGTCGGGCAGTTCGACGGTCAGCCCGTCGACGTGATCGAGCCCGGCGCCCGGCCGGTCGGCGTACGCCGCCTCGACCGTTCGCATGGCGGCCGCCTGGTCGGCGACCCTGGAGTTGATCTCTCCCGAGGCGCTGTATCGACTGAACTCCGCGACGAGCTGCGACAGTGGCCGGTCCTGGCTGCCCAGGGCGGCAAGCACGTGCAGCGCGGCCAGCATCCCGGTGTCGGCCCGCCAGAAGTCCCGGAAGTAGTAGTGCGCGGAGTGCTCGCCGCCGAAGATCGCGCCGGTGCGCGCCATCTCCGCCTTGATGAAGGAATGCCCGACGCGCGTTCGCACCGGATGGCCGCCGCGCTCCCGGACAATCTCGGGTACGGCGTGCGACGTGATCAGGTTGTAGATGATCGTGGCACCGGGCTCCCGGGCCAGTTCCCGGGCCGCGACCAGCGCGGTCACCGCCGACGGCGGCACCGCCGCGCTGCGTTCGTCGACGACGAAGCACCGGTCGGCGTCGCCGTCGAAGGCCAGCCCGATGTCGGCGCCCTGCTCGCGGATCGCCGCCTGCAGGTCGCGCAGGTTCTCCGGCACCAGCGGGTTGGCCTCGTGGTTGGGGAAGGTGCCGTCGAGCTCGAAGTACAGCGGCACCAGGTCGATCGGCAGCCCGTCGAACACCGTGGGCACGGTGTGGCCGCCCATTCCGTTACCCGCGTCGACCACCACCCGCAGCCGACGGTTGCCCGAGAGGTCGACGAGCCCGCGCAGGTAGGTGGCGTACTCGGACAACAGGTCGCGCTGGCTGACGCCGCCCCGCCTGCCGGGCCCCGGTGGAACGCCCTGCTCGACAAGGGCCCGGATCTCGCCCAGCCCGGTGTCCTGCCCCACCGGCGCCGCACCGGCGCGGCACAGCTTGATGCCGTTGTACTTGGCCGGATTGTGGCTCGCGGTGAACATGGCTCCGGGCACGTCCAGGAAGCCGGCGCCGAAATAGAGCATGTCGGTCGAGGCGAGACCGGCGGCGATCACGTCCGCGCCCTGCTCCGTGGCGCCCTCGGCGAATGCCCGCGACAGCGGGCCGGAGGAGTCGCGCATGTCGTGCGCGATGACGATCGTGTCCGCCTCGAGCACGCGCACGAACGCCGCACCGATGTCGTGGGCGATCTGTTCGTCGAGCTCCGCCGGCACCTCGCCGCGGATGTCGTACGCCTTGACGATGCGTCCCAGGTCGCGCACTGGTCTCCCGCCCTCGCCTACGTCCAGGTTGTCGCGGCGAGCCTACCGGGAGCGTCGTGAAGTGGCCCGGGTCACATCAGCTTGCGAGCCCGATCCAGGACGCTGGTCAGCGGCAGGACGCCGTCGACGCCGCTCCACGTCTTGCCCTCACAGCGGTGACAGGACGCGAAATCCACGGCCGAGCCGTCGGTCAAGGTCATCGAGAGCTCGGTGAGGCGCCCACTACCGCAGTGCATGCACTGCCTGGTGGTGCGGCAGGACTTGGTGACAAGCGACATGATCATCTCCACAGATCCGGGTTGCGCTGACGTGGGTCCGCCCCCCCATGGAACGGCCGCCATTCCCTTCGGCAGCAAAAGGCAAGCACCTTTAGGGCCGGGAGGGTCGCGACAATCCGTCCGATAGTCAGTGAACGGAGGGCAGGCCGCGCAAATGGCCGCGTCGGCCGACGGCTTCGTGCGGAGCATCGGGTGCACCGCCGGCGGCGGCCGGCCGAGCCGCCTCGCGTACGGCGTCGGCCAGTGCCTGCAGGTCGTCCGGCGACGGCCCGGCCAGCACGAACTCCCCCTCATGGCGTACGACGGCCCAGCCTCGGGGCGCGGTGAGCCCGCGGCCGTGGTTTTCGCAGAGGTCGTAGGAGTGCGGTTCCGCGTACGTCGCGAGCGGGCCGACGACGGCGGTCGAGTCGGCGTAGACATAGGTGAGGGTCGCGACGGCCGCGCGCGTGCAGCCGGTGCGTGAGCAACGGCGATGTGACCTCACTCGCCGGACGCTAGCGGGCGGCGGGCCCGGCGCCAACGACCCGGACCTTTCCGGCGATCGTGTCGCAGCGGCTGGGTACGCTCCGAGCGTGCCCCGAGACCTCCGCCGGCCGAGCGTGCCACGCCGTGACCGGCGTGGGCGCGGCATGCGGGGGCGGCTGGTGCCCCCGACGGTGCCCCTGGCCCGCAGCCGGGCGCAGCAGTTCGACGATCTGGTGCTCGACGCGGTCGAGGAGCTGGAACACCGCTGGCCCACCGAGCTCGACGGCGTGGAGTTCGCTGTCGAGGACGTGCCCCCGGAGCTGCCGGAGTTCGACAGCGACGTGCTCGAGGACGGCCGGGTGCCGCTCGCCCGGGTGCTGAGCACGCCGGAGCCGGCCGACCGCACACCACCGCGGATCGTGCTGTACCGCCGGCCTCTCGAGGCCCGAGCGCTGGACCGCGACGACCTCGGCGACCTGGTCCATGACGTCGTCGTGGAACAGGTGGCGCACCTGCTCGGCAAGGACCCCGACGAGCTGGACCCGCCCCCCGACTAGCTGGCCGTAGGTCGTGTCAAGTCTGATCGTGGGCATGCGGCATCTCCTCCGCGGTGCGGAGAGTGTCTGATCTGTTGGTTGGGTGGCGGGTTCGAGGGGGTGCCTGGCGCCCACGCTGACGTATGCGACCTCACCGGGGGTGGGTCATCTGGCCTCGTTCGGGCTACCCAACTGGCGAAGGACCCGGGCGCCAAGCTAGTAGCGGCGTAACACCTGGTGGTGTCCGTCATAGCGACAGCGGCGTCTGGTCCGGGTCCTTCG
>JBBPZR010000015.1:0-15193 GCA_038276285.1 Mycobacteriales bacterium
CGGGTGACCCGGCCGGGCGGGGTGGTGGTGTACGCGACCTGTTCGCCGCATCTGGCCGAGACGCGGGTGGTGGTCGACGATCTGGTCCGTACGGGAATGGCCGAGCTCATGGACACCCGCGGCGTCCTGCCTCCGATGCCGCCGCTCAGCGAGGGGCCATCGGTGCAGTTATGGCCGCACCGCCATGGCACCGACGCGATGTTCGTGGCCCTGCTCGCTCGTACGTCCGCCTAGCCGCGGGCCCCGCTCGCTAGGCTGCCGAAGTGGATCTCCTCGTCGCACCGAGCATCCTGGCCGCTGACTTCGCGGCCGTGGGTGCGGCCGCCCAGGCGGTCGAGGGCACGGCCGACTGGCTGCATGTCGACGTGATGGACAACCACTTCGTGCCCAACCTCACGATCGGACTGCCGGTCGTCCAGAGCCTGCTCAAGGTCACGACGCTGCCGCTTGACTGCCACCTGATGATCGATGACCCGGCGCGGTGGGCACCGCCCTACGCCGAGGCCGGTGCGCACAACGTCACCTTCCACGCCGAGGCCAGTGACGATCCGGTCGCGGTCGCCCGCGACATCCGGGCGGCCGGTGGGCTCGCCGGCCTGGCGATCAAGCCGGGTACGCCCCTGGAGCCCTATCTCGAGATCCTCCGCCATTTCGACACCCTTCTGGTGATGACCGTCGAGCCCGGTTTCGGCGGCCAGAAGTTTCTCTCCGAGGTGCTGCCCAAGGTGCGCCGCGCGCGCCGCCTGGTCGAGACCGGCCACCTGGAACTTCGGGTGGAGGTCGACGGTGGAGTCGACCTCGACACGATCGAGCAGGCGGCGCAGGCGGGCGCCGACGTCTTCGTCGCCGGCTCCTCGGTGTACGGCGCCGACGACCCGGGCCGGGCCGTGACGGCGTTGCGCGAGCGGGCCTCCCGGGCCAGCTGAACCCGCTGATCAAGGACTTCACGTCAAGTTTCGTACCGGTGTGTCGGATTGTGCCGACGTCAACTCCTTGATCAGCGGGGTCAGGCCGGCCGCACGCGGCTTCATGGCAGACTGAGTGCCAGCAGCATGCGCGCTCCGGGGTCGGTGAAACTCCGAGCCGGCGGTGACAGTCCGCGACCCGCTCGCAGCCAGCCAGCGGTTGACCCGGTGGGATTCCGGGACCGACGGTGAAAGTCCGGATGGGAGGCAGCGCGCCGGCGACGTGGTACGGGCCTGCGCCCGCGCGGCTTCGCACGCGACGCCTCCCCTTCGGTCCCGGTTCGCGTTCTGACGCGTGAGGAGGACCGGTGGCCGGACCCAGCGAAGCGGCAGCGATGGCGCGGGCCATCGCGCTGGCCTCGCGCGGCCTGGGCACGACCACGCCCAACCCCGTCGTCGGAGCCGTCGTGTTGGATGACGCCGGTGCGGTGGCCGGTGAGGGCTGGCACGAGCGGCCGGGTGGCCCGCATGCCGAGGTGGCCGCACTGGCGGCGGCCGGCGACCGGGCCCGCGGGGGGACCATGGTGGTCACCCTCGAGCCCTGCGCCCACACCGGGCGGACCGGCCCGTGCACCGATGCGCTGCTCGACGTGGGGGTGCGCCGCGTGGTCTACGCGGTCAGAGATCCGAGCGAGGACGGCCACGGGGGGGCGGCGGTCCTGCGGGCCAGTGGCGTCGATGTCATCGGTGGGGTGCTGGCCGACGAGGCCGCCCGCGGCAACGAGGCCTGGCTTCTGGTTGAGCGGCTGCGCCGCCCCTTCGTGACCTGGAAGTTCGGCGCGACCCTCGACGGTCGCACCGCCGCGGCCGATGGCACCAGCCGCTGGATCACCGGGCCGGAGGCCCGTGCCGACGTCCACCGCCTGCGCGCGACTGTCGACGCCGTGCTGGCGGGCAGCGGCACCGTGCTGGCCGACGACCCGCAACTGACCGTGCGCGACGCCGACGGTGCGCTGGCCGCCCGGCAGCCACTGCGCGTCGTGGCCGACCGGCGCGGCCGGATCCAGCCCGACGCCCGCGTGCTCGACGGCAGCGCACCCACCCTGGTCAGCGCCGCGTCCGACCCGGCCGCGCTGCTGGCGGAGATCTACGCGCGCGGTGTTCACCACGTCCTGCTGGAGGGCGGGGCCACCCTGGCGGCCGCGTTCGCCGGCGCGGGCATGGTCGACCGCATGATCGGCTATATCGCGCCGGCCCTGCTGGGCGCCGGGCGGCCGGTGCTCGGCGACACCGGCATCACCACGATCGGCGCCGCGCGGCGGCTGCGACTCGACGACGTGACGCGGATCGGGTCCGACGTGCGGGTCACCGCGCGGCCCGAGAAGGAGGCCTGACCGGTGTTCACCGGCATCGTCGAGGAACTAGGCACAGTCGTCGCCCGGGACGATCTGGTCGATGCCGCCCGCCTGACGGTCCGCGGACCGCTGGTGGCCTCCGATGCCGCGGCCGGTGACTCGATCGCGGTCAGCGGTGTCTGCCTGACGGTGGTCGGCACCGACGGCACGTTGTTCACCGCCGACGTGATGCGCGAAACGCTCGATCGCTCCGCATTGGGAAACCTGCGGCCCGGCGACCAGGTGAACCTCGAGCGTGCGGTGACCTTGACCGGGCGACTGGGCGGCCACCTCGTCCAGGGTCACGTCGACGGCGTGGGCATCGTCAAGGCCCGAGAGTCCGCCGAACACTGGGCGCAGATGCGGATCGGCGTACCGGCCGGGCTCATCCGCTACGTCGTCAGCAAGGGCTCGATCACCGTCGACGGCGTATCGCTGACGGTCGCCGCCGTCACCGACGATTCCCTCACCGTCAGCCTGATACCCACGACACTGGCGCAGACGACGCTCGGCGGCAGGGAGCCAGGTGACCGGGTCAACCTCGAGGTGGACATCGTCGCCAAGTACGTCGAGAAGTTGCTTCCGCCCAGTCAGGAGCCGCGGCCGTGACGCGGCCCACCGATCTGCATCCACTCGCCGAGGCCGGCCTCCCGTCGCCCCGCGTCACACCTCTCGAGGCCGGCGACCCGAGGTTCGGCACGGTCGAGCAGGCGGCCGCGGACATCGCGTCCGGCAAGCCGGTCGTGGTCGTCGACGGCGCCGACCGGGAGAACGAGGGAGACCTGATCTTCGCCGCCGAGATGGCCACGCCGGAACTGGTGGCCTTCATGGTGCGCTACACCTCCGGCTACATCTGCGTACCGCTGACCGCGGCCGACTGCGACCGGCTGGCGCTGCCACCGATGCATCATGTCAACGAGGACCGGCGGGGCACCGCGTACACGGTGTCCGTGGATTCCCGCGAGGGGATCACGACCGGTATCTCGGCCACCGACCGGGCCCGCACCATGCGCCTGCTGGCCGACCCGACGACGACGCCAGCCGACTTCACCCGGCCCGGGCATGTCGTGCCGCTGCGGGCCAGGGAGGGCGGCGTGCTCCGCCGGCCCGGGCACACCGAGGCGGCCATCGACCTGTGCAAGATCGCCGGCATGCACCCGGCCGGTGTGCTGTGCGAGGTGGTGAGCGAGAAGCGGGTCGAGGACATGGCCCGGCTCGACGAACTGGAGGTGTTCACCGCCGAGAACGGGCTGACGCTGCTCAGCATCGCCGACCTGATCGCCTACCGCCGGCGGCACGAGCGCCAGGTGCACGCCGTGGCAGAGGCGCGCATCCCCACCCGGTACGGCAGCTTCCGAGCGGTCGGCTACCGCAGCGACGTCGACGGCCGCGACCACATCGCGCTGGTCGCCGGCGATCTGGCTGCCGGTGATGCGGGCGACGGCGAGGACGTGCTGGTCCGGGTGCACTCGGAATGCCTCACCGGCGACGTCTTCGGCTCGCTGCGCTGTGACTGCGGGCCGCAACTTGATGCGGCGATGGCGGCAGTGGCCACCGAGGGCCGGGGCGTCGTGCTCTATGTCCGGGGGCACGAGGGCCGGGGCATCGGACTGCTGCACAAGCTGCAGGCCTACCAGCTGCAGGACACCGGCTCGGACACCGTAGACGCCAACCTCGAGCTGGGCCTGCCGGCCGATGCCCGCGACTACGGCACCGGTGCTCAGATCCTGGTCGATCTGGGAGTGCGCTCGATGCGGCTGCTGTCGAACAACCCGGCCAAACGCGCCGGCCTGGAGGGTTATGGCCTGCAGATCGTCGGGCGGGTGCCGATGCCGCCGCATCCGACCGCCGAGAACCTGCCGTACCTGCGCACCAAACGCGACCGGATGGGGCACGACCTGCCCGGCCTGCCGGTTCCCGACAGTCGGCCGGAGGGCCCCCGATGAGTGGCGAGGGAGCCGCTGGGCTGGCCGCCGTGGACGGCGCCGGGTTGCTCCTGGGCATTGCGGTCACCCGGTGGTACGAGGAGATCACCGCGACCCTGCTCGACCGGGCGCTGGCCGCTGCCCGCGAATGCGGCGTGGCCGGGCCGACGGTGGTGCGGGTGGCCGGCGCCGTCGAGTTGCCGGTCATGCTCCAGCAGCTTGCCCGTGACCACGACGCGGTGGTGGCACTCGGTGCGGTCATCCGGGGCGATACGCCGCACTTCGACTACGTCTGCCAGGCGGTGATCATCGGGCTGACGCGGGTGGCGCTCGACGAGCGCACCCCCGTCGGCAACGGCGTGCTTACCTGTGAAACCGTTCATCAGGCCCGGGACCGCTGTGGGCTGCCGGGCAGCAGCGAGGACAAGGGCTGGGAGGCGACCGTGGCCGCACTCGACACGGCGCTCACCCTGCGCGGGCTGCGACATCGCGGGGACCCGATCGGCTTCTATCCCTGATCTGATATCCCTGCTCCGCCGGAAGGTCGCGCCTCGTGCTCTCACTCGTACTCCCCAAGGGGTCGCTGGAAAACGCCACCCTCGCCCTCTTCGACGCCGCCGACCTCGGGGTCAACCGTGGCTCTGACCGGGACTACCACGCCTCGATCGATGACCCGCGGATCGACCGGGTGCGCTTTCTGCGGCCACAGGAGATCCCGCAGTACGTCGCGGAGGGCCTGTTCGACCTCGGCATCACCGGCCTGGACTGGGTCACCGAGACCGAGTCCGACGTCGTCAGCCTCGGCGAGCTCACCTACAGCAAGGCGACCTCAGACCCCGTACGCGTCGTCCTCGCCGTGCCGCAGGGTGCGCCCTGGCAGTCCGTCGAAGACCTGCCCGGCGGGGTACGCATCTCGACGGAGTTTCCCTCGCTGACCCGGCGGTTCCTGGCCGATCACGGTGTCAAGGCGGTCGTGGTTCCGTCCTACGGTGCGACCGAGGCCAAGGTGCCCGACATCGTCGACGCGATCGTCGACATCACCGAGACCGGCTCGTCCCTACGCAAGAACGGCCTGCGGATCCTCGACACGCTGCTCACCAGCTACACCCACCTGGTGGCCAACCGGGCGGCCTTCGACGACCCGGTCAAGCGCGCGGGGATGGAGGACATCGCCTTGCTGTTGCGCGGCGCGATCCGGGCCCGGGGCAACGTCCTGCTCAAGGTCAACGTCGCCGCCGCCCACCTCGCGGATGTCCTCGCGCTGCTGCCGGCGATGAGTTCGCCCAACGTGACCCCGCTGGCCGATGCCACCATGCACGGCGTCGAGTCGGTCGTGCCCAGGCGAGGCGTGAACACCCTGATCCCGGCGCTGCGAGCGGCTGGCGCCCGCGACATCCTCGAACTGCCCATCACCAAGATCATCGACTGACCGAACCGCCGTGATCCGGCCCCGGCCACCAACCGGCGGACAAAGACAATCGCAATCGGCGACGCTTCGGGCCTCGGCGGCGTGTATCGTTCGGGTGTCGAGCGGAGGGGTGGTGGATGAGCAGCGGCTGACGACGGTCCTGGTGGAGTTCGCGCGCACGCTGACCGGCGACTTCTCCATCCAGAAGATCCTCGACCACCTTGCCGCCCGCGTCTCGGAAGTCATTCCGGTGGATGGCGCCGGGGTGCTGCTGATGGACAGCGATACTGAGCACCATTTCGTCGCCGCCTCCGATGATGCGATCCTCGCGGTCGAGACTCTGCAGATGGACTTGCAAGAGGGACCCTGCCTGCAGGCTTACCGGACCGGCCGGCACGTCGCGGTGCGGGACCTCGCGAAGGACACCACCTTCACCCGGTTCTCCCCGGCCGCTGCGCAGGCCGGCCTCGGGGCGGTGTACAGCTTCCCGCTGTCCCTCGATGACCGCCAGCTCGGAGCCCTGGAGCTGTACGCGAAAGAACCCGTGGAGCTGTCCGCCGGCGATCTCGTCGGGGCGCAGATCCTTGCCGATGTCACCGCTGCGTACTTGTTCAATGCGCAGGCGCGTGAGGCCGCCCGCGAACTTGCCCGGACCAGCGCCGAGCTGGCCGCCACATTGCAAGAGAGCCTGCTCCCCCCAGAACTCCCCGTGGTGCCGGGACTCACGGTCGCCGCCCGCTTTCTGCCGGGGCGCGGCGGGACCCTCGTCGGTGGCGACTTCTACGACATCTTTCCGCTGCCCGCCCGGCGCTGGGGTGTCCTCATCGGCGACGTCGTGGGTCACGGCGCCCGCGCCGCCACGCTCGCCGCCTTGGCCCGCTACACGGTGCGCACGCTCGCGGTTCTGCACGCCTCCCCGCGCCACGTGCTCGCAGAGCTGAGTGACACCGTGCTGGCCCGGGGAGAGCCCGAGTGTTTCCTGTCCGCCGTCTACCTCACCACGCGCAAGACCGCACAGGGCGTCGAGGTGCGGGCGGCCAGAGGCGGCCACCCCGCGCCGCTGCTACGTCGCGCCGACGGCACGGTGGAGATCCTCGACGCGCCCGGGGGGCTGCTGGGTTGCCAGCCCGAGCCGGGCCTGAAGGACATCCGCCTGCAGCTGGCCCCGGGCGATCTGATCCTGCTCTTCACCGACGGCGTGACCGAGGCCCGCCGCGGCAACGAACAGTTCGGCGACGCCCGCCTCAAAGCGCTGCTGGCCACTGGCAGCCCGGACGCGCGCACCATCGTCGACGGCACCATCGACGCCGTGCTAGCCCACTGCAATGGCGACCTCGCCGACGACGTCGCCGTCCTCGCCCTGCTGGTCACCTAACCGACGCTGAGATCCCCCCGCCTTTCCGGAGGCTTCTGACCCTGGGCGATTCACTCGTTCGCGATCGTGCCGCTCTCCGCGCGGTGGTTCCACGGAACATGCCGATGAGTGTCCCACGCCGGGCATCAAGCTGGCGCTCCTGCCCATCGTTGTGCCTCCGGCCGACTCGCCTGCTCGTACGTAGGTAGCGGCTTGGCTCCGCGTCCCCTCATGGCTCCCTCTGTGTCAAGGGGATGCTCGTCCCCGCCTGTCGGCTGCGCGTCGGCGCTATGACGGGGCGTGGGGAACGGGTTGAAGAACGGACGAGCAACAGCTGTCCAACGCAGAGGTGATCACGGGATCTGGGCCAGTGCCCCGTCCCACACGACGTTGATGTTCCTGGGGCGGCCGAGGGTCGGCCTCGCCCAGCTGGCTCGAGCGATTCCGTCTTGTGGCACCCGCAGCGGACTTGATCGCCGCATGGAGCGTGTTCGGCCCTGCCGGGCGAGAGACGTTTCGCGGTGCCCTCGACATCGACGATGGCACGTAACTCGAGCACGCGGCTTCGCACTCCATCAAGCAATCATGATCATCCCGTACTACCGCGAGACGAACCCCGGGTTTGTCGCCTTGGCGAGGCGCGCCGTCGAGGAAGTCCTCGCTGACTGCGGCGCCGGCCGTGGTGACAGTAGGAGGTGGCCGATCACGCGCACGCATCGCCGCAGGTCGCGACCCAGGCGCGCCAGATGTCGCAGTTGAGCCAGGAAAGATCGCTGACCTGCGGTCTTGCGTCCGATTTCCATGAACGACCATGGGCCTTGCGGCCCACCCCTGACTGGTGAAAATAGGGGCTGGCTTCGATTGATCACGGGCACGGGGAGCACCAGGCCGCGGTGATCATGCAACTTTGGTGGGCTGGTACGGCGGGTCGGCCTGCAGACGTGCATGATCACGGACGCGGGGAGCGCCGGTCTTGGTGATCATGCAACTTTGGTGGGCATGGAGCTGGCCGGCAGCTCGTGGCTCAAGCCGCTCAAGGAGGGCCTGTACGAGTTCCGCGTCCGCTCGACCGCCGCTGAGATCGTCCGGATGTACGCCGACGCCGGCCATACCCGAGTACGCCGCGAGCATCCTGCTGCGGGTCCTCGTGGCCTTCCACGGCAACCGGGTCGTGCTGCTCCTCGACGGCTACGACAAGGGCGCCGACCCGAGCCCAAAGCGGCAGCAACGGGAGATCGCCGTCGCGCGCAAGCTGCTGAAGGACTGGAAGGCCCAGCAGGTCCGCGAGGCGAAGAGCAAGCGACTGGGGCGGTGACGGCGCGAGGCCCTGGGTTGTGCGCCCGACCTTGACGATATGGGTGACCGCCCATATGCTCGACAGCGGGAGGTCTGTCATGGCGAAGAGCTACGCCGAGTACTCCGCAGCCCGTCGCGCCGGTCTCGACGGCGCTGACGCCGTCGCTATGGAGGTCTTCGACCGCGCGTACGCACTCGGGGCATCGCTGGCCGAGGCACGGCGCGAGCGAGGCCTGAAGCAACGCGAGCTGGCCGAGCTCTCAGGTGTCGATCAGGGCGACATCAGCCGGATCGAGCGCGGCGTCCTCGCGCCTACGACGCCGACGCTGCTCCGGCTCGCCGAGGGCCTCAACGCACGCATCACGATCGAGCTGCTGCCCGCCTAGCCTCCCATCGCTGGATCATCCATCGCTCAAGCGCACCCAACGACGGCAAAGATTGATCGCGACAGGTTCGTGCATGGTCGCGATCATGGACTGATGCCTGCTCGTTCAGTACTGGGCCACGCGACGGCGTCGAGGAACACCCCCACCGCTGGGAACCCTGACCCTGCGTCTGCTCCAGACCCAGGCCGGGCGTTGCCCCGCGTGCGGGGACCTGCTCCTCCACGCCGATCACCCACCCCAGAACCCACAAGAGTGGGAACTGTGGGTGCGGACCACCGGGATGGCGCTCCGCAAGCAACACCCGGCCTACCGGGGCAACGACACCTCGAACGACACCAGCATCATCCGTCTCCTACACGCCCACTGCCGTGAACGCCCAACAGCCGACACGGCACAGGCCTAGCACTTCTGCTCACCTGCGAGCCCTCGGAGCTTGCTTGAGCCGGATGCGGTGAAAGCCGCACGTCCGGTTCTGAGGGGGCCCGGGCGCAGCAATGCGCCCGGGCTACCCGGCCGTTGTCGGGTCACGGTCGCCCGCAGCATGGACCGACTTCTCACCATCGACGAGGCCGCCGCCCGCCCCGGCACCGGCGAACGCTTCGTACGCCGGCTTGATCGCCGGGCGGCGCGTCCCCTTCCACAAGATCGGCCGCCACGTCCGGGTCTCATCCACGGATCTCTAACGCCTTCGTAGCCGCCGGCCGGGTCGAGCCGCTACCGACGTACGAGGGGCCGCGCTCGGTCGGCCCGACGCGACTTCGACGTGGGGCGCGACCGGTGGCGAACATCGCGGATCTCTGGGAGCGGACCGTCGACGGTCAGCGGATCCGACCCGAGCGCTACGGCAAGGGACGCCGCTGGCTCGCGCGCTACGACGACCCGGACGAACGCGGTCCAAGACCTTCGCCCGCAAGCTCGCCGCCGAACGGTTCCTCGCCACCGTCGAGACGGACAAGCTGCGAGGCACCTAGCTCGACCCGGACGCGGGACGGATCAGCGTCCGCGACTTCGCCGAGGCCTGGCTCGACGCGCAGACCTTCGACCCGCTCGCGACGCATTCTTGGAGCTGGTGACCCGGACGGACGATCTCGACGAGCTGCGACTCGAACGCGCGCTCGGCCTGTTCATGGCCCGGCACCTCGGACGCGCTGCGGCGCCCGACATGGCGATGTTCACCGACCTGTTTCGCCTGGTCGCCGATCACGAGCTCGTCGTGCTCGGTGAGGTCGCTGCGGTGTTCCGTGCGCTGGCGACCGTCGAGGGGACCTTGTTGCGATTCGCGCCGGGCTTTCAACTCGTCGAAGAGTCGCGCCGCTTCGCGCGCGCCGAGATGGCCGCTGCGCTGACGCCGAGCTCGGTGTCGCAGACCCTGACCGACGAGATCTCGGCGCTGCTGCCCGTCCTTCGCCGGCTGCCGCGCCCGGTCGACCGGATCACTGGCCCGCTCGAACAGGGGCGCCTGGCGAGAACGTGCGGCTCTTCGCCGACGAGCAAGACCGGCGGTTCGCCACTGACTTGGTGCATCGGGTGCTGCGGGCCTTTCTCGGCGCCACAGCCGGGATCATGGCAGTGGTCTTGATGGGCGCCAGCGGCGGTCCCGCGGTGACGCCAACGGTGAGCCTGTTCCAAGTCTTCGGCTACAACCTGCTCGTCGTCAGCTGCGTCCTGGTCCTGCGCGTGCTCTTCGTGATCTTCCGGCGTTAGCCGGAGAGCGGCAGGTCTTCCCGATGTCGTGACCGGTTCAGCTGCCGACAAGTCCCTGATCCACCCAGCACCGCGGCGGCCGAGACTTGTCGCAGTCCGTCATAGGGGTGGAGCAGCGTCGGCCAGGGCGGTCAGGGCGGCGGTGAAGCACTCGGCGGGTGGGTTCACCAGGCCCGCGCCCACCTGGCCCGTGCCGGCCACCTTGCCGGCCATGCCGGTATTGATCTGCGGCAGGATCCCGGTGCGCACGACCTTGGTCACGTCGATGCCGGTAGGTGTCCCCCGGAAGGACAGGATCGGCACCTGGTACGACGGGTGCTCGGCCAGCGTGATCTCGTACATCAGGCGGGTCGCGGCCAGCGCATCGGCCACCTCGCCGCCCACGAAGCGCACGATGGCCGGGGCGGCGGCCATCGCGAAGCCACCGATCCCCGCGGTCTCGGTGATCGCCGAATCGCCGATGTCTGGGTTGGCGTCCTCCGGGCCGTACGCCCCGAGGAACAACCCGTCTGGCACCTGGGCCGGGCCGGTGAACCACGCGTCGCCGGTGCCCGACACCTGGATGCCGAAGTCCGTGCCGTTGCGGGCCATGGCGACGACCACGGTCGACCCCGGCACATCGCGGCCGGCGTCGAGCGCGAGCTTGCAGGCCGGCATGCCCAAGTTGAGGAAGAAATGGTCGTTGCCGGCGACGAACCGCACCGCTTCGGCGACGTCCGTCGTGGCCGCGCCGCTGTCGATCAGCGCGGGCAGCACCTCGCGCAGCCACAGCAGAGTGCCGGCCCGGTTGCGGTTATGGCCCTCGTCACCCATCTGCAGCATCTGCGTGATGATCGCGCCGAGGTCGATCGGGTCGTGCCGCCGCACGACGGTCTGCAGCAGCGGCCCGAGCACCGCAGACATCCAGCGCAGCCGCTCGATCACGTCAGGGCCATAGGCCCCGTAGCGCAGCACCTTGCCCAATCCCTCGTTGAGGGAGCAGTACGCCCGCCGGTCGCCGTCGGCCACCTCGAACACCCACATCGAGGGGCTGATCACCCCGGCCATCGGGCCGACCGCCGCCCGGCCGTGGCAGGGCTCGAGGGTGATCTCGCGGCCGGCCGCCAGCGCGGCTTCTGCCTGCTCAGGCGACTCGGCCAGCCCCTCGAGGACCATCGCGCCGATCAGCGCGCCGCGCAGGGGCCCTGAGGCGCGTTCCCAGTCGATCGGTGGCCCGGCATGCAGGAACGTGCCCGGCTCCAATCCGAGCGCCTCGCTGGCGGGCCGGACGTCGACCAGGTGCGGCGACACGGCGAGTACGAGGCCCAGGGCCGTCGCATTGGCGATGCTGCGCCGCGGGTCACCCATGACTCGGGCCAGTGCCTCCTCTGTGCCGGCGGGCGGCGGCCGCCAATCGACCCGCTCGACGGGCACCGCCTGGTCGGCGAGGGCGTCGGCGAGCAGGTCGGCGCCCGCCGCCGCAACCACCGGATCGCGGTTCAGCAGACCGTGCAGCGGCTCGGTCACGGCTGATCACCCGAGACCAGAGCGGTGGCGTGCCTGCCGGCGTCCGCATTGGAGGTGAAGACGTGCGCGCCGGCGTCGCGGAGCGCCATGGCCTGGCCGTCCCTGCCCTGCGGGTCGCCGTCGCTGCCGATCAGCGACACCACGACGGCCAGGTCACGCCCGGCGGTGCCGGCTGTCGTCCGCGCGGCCCGGGTCGCCGGTGCCAACTCACCGGCGGGGTCCGGGTGGGCGCCATGGCCGAGCACGACGTCGAGCAGGAGGACGGCGGTCTCCGGATCCTCGGCCTCGGCCATCAGCCGCTCGGTGCGCAGGGAGGGGTCGATCATCGGATGCGGCCGTCCCGCCGTCAGCCGGTCATCACCGAAGTCGATCATCAGATGACCCGGTGCGCGCAGGTCGCGGGGCAGCGCCCAGCCGGGCTCCAGCGGGATGTTGGACCAGATCCGGCCCAACCGCGCGCTGGCGACGATCATCGCCTCGTCGCACAGCGTGCCGCCGCAGAAGAGCCCGCGCAGCGCACCGGATCGCGGCTGTTGAGCAACCGGCGCCGGCCACTCCGGCCACTCCGGCCCTCCGGCCGGCAGGGTCCCGACCGACCGCAGGACCTCGACGGCGACCGCGCTGAGATCGGGCTGCCCCCGGCCGAGCAGGCCCAACACCACGGGTGTGGCCATCCCGGCGACGGCCGCCCGGATCCGCTCGGCGACCTCGGGCGCGGGCGGCTTGGACACCAGGAGCACCACCTCGGTGGCCGGATCGGCGTCCAGCGCGGCGAGCGCCCGCAGGGTCGAGCGTCCGGCCACCTCGGCCGACAGGTCGCCGCCGCCGACGCCGAGGACGTGGCTCACGCCGACACCGGCGGCATCGAGCAGGCAGCAGAGTTGCTGAGCCCCGGTGCCGGACGCCGCGACGATTCCCACCGGGCCGGGCCGCACGACGTTGGCGAAGCCGAGGCCGACCCCGGCAATGATCGCCGTACCGCAGTCGGGCCCCATCACCAGCAGGTCGCGGGCCGTCGCCGCGTCCTTCAGGCGGATCTCCTGGGCAACAGGTACGCCGTCGCTGAACACCAGCACCGACAGCCCGGCCTCCAACGCATCCGTCGCCTCGAGGAAGGCGTACCGGCCCGGCACCGAGATCAAGGCGATGTTGGCACCGGATCGGCCGGCGGCCGCGCCGAGGGTCCGGGCGGGCGCCTCGGTGGACGGCCCGGACGGCCCGGACGGCCCGGGCGATCCGGTGCCGGGAGCCGGCCGGGCGAGAGCGGCATCCAACGCGGCCAGCGCTGCGGCCTGCGCGTCGTCGTCGGCACGTACGGCGACGATGAGATCGTTGGGCCCGGCGCCCTCGGGTACGGGGAAGCCCATCGTGGCCAGCATGTCGAGGTTCAGCTCGGTCGCCATCGCGACGAGGGCGGCGCTGACGCCGGGCACCTGCTGCAGGCTGCGACTGACCTGCATCAGGCTCACCGAATCGCGGTAGAGGCCTCGGCGTACGTCGACGAGATCGGTCACGGCGCCGACGCGCGGGCCCCGACCAGTAACCCGTGAGCGACATCGGACCCGGAGGTGGCTCCCACCGCCAGCAGGCGGTCCACCGCGGGCTCGAGGGGCCGGTGGCCGGCGAGTCCGGCCAGGACATCGACGGCTTCCGGCACGGCGTCACCGTCCGCGGCCGCGGCCAGCAACGTGGCCGAGAGCGCGGTGGTGCGGCTCCTCACCTCACCGGCGACCGCCGCCCAGAGCCGGTCGGCACAGTCCGGCCGGCCCAGATGCCGCAGCGCCAGCAGTACGCCGGAGAGCACATCGTCACCGGACGGCGTGAGACCCTCGCCGAGCCCGATCAGGTCCACACCGGTGCTCACGGGATGCCGGCCGTCCAGCGCGTCGGCGAGGCGGCCGGCGCGCCCCGCCACGGCCGGGCTGAGGCTGCGCCGACGGGCCCGCAGAATCCGGGCCAGCCGGGCGGTGCGGGACGCGAGATGCTCCGGCCGCACCAGCGCCGGGGCCTGGCGCGGATTCCACCACCGGCCTACGCGTACCTCGAGGTCACCGGCGCACACCCGCCCGCCGCCGACCCACGCGAACTGCCCGGCCGACAGGCCGGCGAAGGGCAGCGAAGCGGTCGAGGCAGCGAGCACGATCGAAATCGGCAGGCGTACGGCGTCGCGGGCGACCACCGCGGCGACCTCGCCGCTGGTCTGCACGTACAACGCCGAGGGGCACACGCCGCGGAGCTCGGCTTGCCGTACTGGCCCGGTGAGGAGCGGCTCCAGGCGGCGGCTGGCCGCCCCACCGACGACATCGCGGCCCCCCGAAACGGCCTGAGAAGGAGGCGCCTGTGGGTTCCTCAGCGGTGTCATGTGTGCCGATGAACCTCTCCAGAAGGGTGCACCGACGCTAGCGCCAATCTGACCGCTCCCGCCATGGGCAACGCACCCGCATCTGCAGCTGTCCCCGCACGCGCCGGACTGAGACACTCCCGGCTGTCGCAGGTTCGGACCCGAGCAGGGGAGAATCGCCGAGTGAAGCCGCCAGCGTTCGCCTACTCCGCGCCCACCGCGGTCCAGGAGGCGCTCACGCTGCTCGGTGGTCTCGGCGCCGACGGCAAGGTGCTGGCGGGTGGGCAGAGCCTGATCCCGATGCTGAACATGCGGCTAGCGGCGCCGGCCCACCTGGTGGACATCAATGGCCTGGCCGGTGAGTTGGGTGCCATCGAGGTCGACGACGGCGGAGTCCGGGTCGGCGCCCTGGCCCGGCACGCCGCCGTCGAACGCTCCGCCGAGGTGGCCAGGGCGCTCCCGCTGCTCCCGCAGGCGCTGCGACTGGTGGCACATCCGGTGATCCGCAACCGCGGCACGGTCGTGGGCAGCCTCGCCCACGCCGACCCGTCCGCGGAATTGCCCGCCGTCCTGTGCCTCCTCGACGGCTCGGTGGAGCTGGCATCGGTGTCCGGCCGGCGTACGGTGTCCGCCGGCGACTTCTTCCTCGGCCCGCTCGCGACGGCCGCGGGGCCGGGCGAGCTGGTGACCTCCGCCTGGTTCCCGACGCCACCGGCTGGCACCCGTACCTCCTTCGTCGAGGTGACCCGCCGGCACGGTGACTACGCCATCTGCGGTGTCGCCATCGCGCTCACGATCGACGGCGACGGCACCGTCACCCGGGCGCGCGCGGCATACGTCAGCGTCTCGGACGTCCCCCTCGTGCTCGACCTCGCCGACGCGCTCGTCGGTCACCGGCCCGACGAGGCGGCGCTGTCGGCGGCCGGGCGCCTGGCCGCGGCGGCCGTGCATCCCGACGGCGACATCCACGCCAC
>JBBPZR010000016.1:0-51775 GCA_038276285.1 Mycobacteriales bacterium
GAGGAACTGTGGGACCACCTGCGGGCCACCTGGTCGCCGGCCCGCGACGTGCGTACCGGCCAGCCACTGCTCGTCATCTCCTCGCCTCCCGAGGTCCCGGCCGACCCTGCCGTCCGCCGCGTGGTCTTGTCCGAGGTGGACACACTGCTTCCGGCGTGTGTGGCCATGTACACCGAAGAGGTGGGCGTGTCCCCGATCGGCCGCGACGGGGGTGCTGCCTACCGGGCCCGAGTCTGCGACCTCGTCGCCGGCGGCTGTTCCTACGCCCGCATCGAGGGCGGTGAGGTGATCTTCAAGGCCGAGATCGGGGCGGTTGCCGCGAACGTTTGCCAGGTGCAGGGCGTCTGGGTCACGCCGCGGCTGCGCGGACGCGGCGTGGGAGCCGCCGGGATGGCCAGCGTCATCAACGCCGCCTTCCGTTACGTGGCACCCGTCGTCAGCCTCTACGTCAACGCGCACAACGTCGCGGCCCGCCGCGCCTACGAGCGGGTCGGCTTCTCATCGGCCGGCACGCTGATGTCCGTGTTGTTCTGACCGTGGGCGTCATAGCCCGAGCAGGCCGGCCATGCGTGCGGCGAACCCCACCGGGTCTACGGCCAGCCGCTCGCCGCAATTGAGCATAGGCCGCAATGGTGCAGGCATCTCGGAGGCGGCGCCCCGATACGCTCGTTTCGCGCCTGCCCCGGCCGACCGCACCCAATGTTTGAGACGAGGAGACCCTGTGCTGCTGCGCATGTCGAGGCTGTTCCTGCGGACCAAGCGGGAGGATCCGGCCGAGGCCGAGGTGCCCAGCCATCGCCTGCTCCTGCGCGCCGGGTACGTGCGCCGCGTCGCGCCGGGCGTCTACTCATGGCTCCCGCTGGGCTACCTCGTGCTGCGCAACATCGAGCGGATCGTCCGCGAGGAGATGGACCGGATCGGCGCGCAGGAGGTCCATTTTCCCGCGCTGATCCCGCGGGAGATCTTCGAGGCGAGCGGCCGATGGGCCGACTACGGCGAGGGCCTGTTCCGGCTCAAGGACCGCAAGCGGGCCGACTACCTGCTCGCACCCACCCACGAGGAGCTGTTCACCCTGCTGGTCAAGGGCGAGTACAGCTCCTACAAGGACTACCCGCTCGCGCTCTATCAGATCCAGAACAAGTATCGCGACGAGGCCCGGCCGAGGGCCGGCATCCTGCGCGGACGTGAGTTCGTCATGAAGGACTCGTACTCCTTCGACCTCGACGACGCGGGCCTACAGGCCTCCTACGACCTGCACCGCGAGGCCTACATCCGCACGTTCGAGCGACTGGGCTTTGACTACCGCATCGTCTTCGCGGTGTCCGGTGCCATGGGCGGGTCGGCCTCCGAGGAGTTTCTGGCACCGACCGAATACGGCGAGGACACCTTCGTCCAGTGCACCAACTGCGATTACGCCGCCAACACCGAGGCGGTCGAGATCGCCGTGCCGCGGGCGCAGGAGCCTGCCGGGTTGCCGCCGATGCGGGTGCTGGACACGCCCGAGACGCCGACCATCGCCACCCTGGTCGCCGTATTGGCCGAGCAGGACCTCGGCCGGGAGTACACCGCTGCCGACACGCTCAAGAACGTCGTGCTCAAGTCGCGCAGGCCCGGCGAAACCGCCTGGGAACTGCTCGTCGTCGGCGTGCCCGGCGATCGCGAGATCGACCTGAAGCGACTGGGTGGGCAGCTCGAGCCGGTCGAGGTGGCGCAGGCCGACCCGGCAGACCTGGCGACCGAGCCCCGGCTGGTCAAGGGCTACATCGGGCCACAGGCACTGGCCGAGATGGGCGTCCGCTATCTTGTCGACCCGCTGGTGGTGCCCGGCAGCGCGTGGGTCACCGGGGCCAACGAGGCCGACCGGCACGCGGCCTTCGTCGTGCGCGGCCGCGACTTCTTCCCCGACGGCGAGATCGGCGCGGTCGAGATCCGCGATGGCGACAGCTGTGCCCGCTGCGGCGCGCCGCTGAGCATCGCCCGTGGCATCGAGATCGGGCACATCTTCCAGCTCGGACGCAAGTTCGCAGATGCGTTCGGCCTCGACGCTCTCGGGCCCGATGGCTTGCCGGTACGGGTGACGATGGGTTCGTACGGAATAGGCATCTCGCGCGCGGTCGCCGCCCTGGCCGAGCAGACCCTCGACGAGCAGGGCCTGTGCTGGCCGCGTGAGGTGTCACCCGCCGATGTGCATGTGGTGGCCGCCGGCAAGGGAGACCAGATCGAGGCGGCGCTCCGGCTGGCCGACGAGCTTGTCGAGATCGGGCTGCGGGTTCTCGTCGACGACCGGGCCGGTGTCTCGCCCGGAGTGAAGTTCACCGACGCGGAGCTGGTGGGGATCCCGACGATCGTCGTCGTCGGCCGCCGGCTGTCAGAGGGCATCGTCGAGGTGCGCGACCGGCGCAGCGGGGAGCGTACGGAGGTTGCCCTGGCCGACGTCGTCGCCGAGCTCGCCCCGCTCGTGTGAGCGGCGTTGACGCGGTCCTCTTCGACTGGGGCGGCACCCTCACTCCATGGCACACCATCGACCTCGTCGAGCAGTGGCGGGCATATGCGGCGGTCTATGACCCGGCGGGAGCCGACGCCCTCGCCCAAGCGTTGCGCGATCAGGAGATCGACGCCTGGCGACGAGCGGAGCAGCACCGGCGCAGCGGCACCCTGGACGACCTCCTGCGTGCCGCGGGTGTCGACCCGCAAGGCGACCGGCACGAGAGCGCGATGCGCGCCTACCTCGACTTCTGGGATCCGCACACCTATCTCGACCCGGACGCACCCGCCCTGCTCGCGAGCTTGCGTGAGATGGGCATCCGCATCGGTGTGCTGTCCAACACCCTTTGGCCGCGCGAGCACCACGAGATGGTCTTCGCCCGCGACGGGGTGCTCGAGCTACTCGACGGGGCCGTCTACTCGAGCGAAATCGCCTACACCAAGCCACATCCGGAGGCTTTCCGGGCCGCGATGGCGGCGGTGGGCGTCCACGACGCCAGCCGGGTGGTGTTCGTTGGAGACCGGCTCTACGACGACATCAGCGGGGCCAAGGGCGTGGGTATGCGAGCCGTCCTGGTGCCGCACAGCGCGGTCCCGGCGCACGATGTCGAGCCCGACGCCACTATCCAGCGGCTGGCCGAGCTTTTGCCGCTGGTGGAGTCCTGGCACTAGCGCAAGGCTCAATTAGGCGCCGGGAAAGGGCACCGACGGCGACGTGCCCGGCACCGTGAGCCGCCACCGCACGGCTCGGGTCGCTGTGTCGGTGAGCCCGATGAGGGCCAGCCGACGGTCGCCCGGTGTCGATAGGGCCGACAGCGTGGCATGCCAGACAGCCGCGGTGCCCTCCTCCAGGTGCACGGCCAGCCGGCGGGCAGCGGGGGCGTCGGTGACCGGAAAGGGCAGCTCGTACGCAGGCGCGGCGGCCACGGGTTTCGCGCCGCGGCGGCTGATCTCCAGGCTCAGCGCGTCCCGCCGGGTTCGGTGAGCCCGGTCGGCGTCCGCCGCCGAGCGCTGCTGCGCGGGTGAGAGATGGCCGCCGACCACGCCGTATCCCCACACCGAGGCGTGTTCCGCCGCCAGAGCCTGCTGGAGTGCGTCCATCGCGGCGCTGATGGCGTCAACCGCCTTTCGCGGGGCGGAGCCCGCCGGGAACCACTCGTGTCGTCAAGGCCACCCCGCGCATGAACCGTTCTCGACTGCGGGCATATCAGAACTGATATACGGGTCCGGTGAGAGACATCGCCGCGAGGGACGTCCCGATCGGGGGACGGGCAACGGACGTCTCACCGCAGGAGCACGAGATGAGCCGATTCGCAGGCCGCGACACTGCCGAGCAGGGCGGCGCGGCTTCGCGGCGCGGCGAGGCAGGCCAGCCCGGTGCGGGTAGCTGCCGCGTGTTCGGCGGCGCGCAAGGCGGCCAGGGCGGCAGCCGTACTGACCGGCACAAACGCCGGACCAGCCGGCGGGCCCGGGTCGGCCCCGCGCACGATCGCGCCGAGCGACCGGAGGTGGGCGAGATGATCGGCGCGGAGCGCGCCGGCCCGGCCGGCCAGTGCCGGATACCGAGCCAGGATGTCGTCGTAGAGCTTCACCAGGGCGTGCTCGGCGCTCAGCACCGGCAGCAGCGCGTCGGATCCGCTGGGGCTGGGGCTCGGCCGCGGCGCGAGATGCCGGCCAAGCGGGTCGCACCCGGTCAGCGCTGCGAGCGCCGCGCCGCCGAGGAACGGTAACCCGGTGCGGATCAGGCGTCTGCGGGTGAGCGCCACAGCACGCAGCCTAGGCATTGCCGACCGGATCCGTCAGGTGACCTTGACGGTGCCTTTCATGTACTGGTGGATCGCGCAGATGTAGGCGTAGCTGCCTGCCTTGCTGAACGTGTACGAGTACGACTTGCCCTGGCCGAACTCCTTCGAGTCGAAGGACTTGTCCGACGCGGTGACCGTGTGCTCCGACGAATCGGTATTGGTCCAGGTGACCACCGTCCCGGCCTTGACCGTGATGGTCTCGGGTACGAATTTGAAGTTCTTGATCTGGACGGTGTTCGTGCTCTTCGCCGAGCCGCCGCCGCCGGAGCAGCCCGTGAGGGCCAGTCCAGCGACGGCGACCACGGCGAGCAGCCGAAGCCGGCTACTTGACGCCGGCATCGTTGTCCGGCCGCGCCAGGTCGAGCGGCACGAAGGTGTCCGGCACCGGGTACTCGCCGAGCACGAAGTGCAGGATTGCCGCGTGCTGCCGCTCCACCGGCTGGATCGTTGAGACCGCGGCGAGCGCCTCCGGGCTGGTGAGCGTGCCCATCTGCTTGGTGTAGGTGGAGGCCGCCGTGTTTTCCAGCAACAGGGCCAGCTTCGCCACGCCAGGCACGTCCGTGAGCTTGCCGAACGCGTCGAGCACGGTCTGCTTCAGCGCCGGGTCAGGGTCGGTGAACTCCTTGCCGCCCGCGTTCACCAGTGCCGAGTTGAACGCCTTGGCGTGGTCGGCGTGCTGCGCCATGGCGTGCATGGCGAAGCCGGCCACCGCCGCGGGGACCTTCCCGAACGTCCCCTTCGGCGCGGTCTTGAGCACGGAGTCGTACGCGAAAACCGCGAGGTTCTCCAGGCTGGCGTTGGTGGCCAGCGCCGCGTTGTCCTTGCCGCCCTTGGAAGGCGAGGGTGAGCCGGTCTTGGTGGAGCTGCTTGGGGTGCTCTTCTTGCTGCTGCAGGCCGCGAGGGCCAGGCCGCTCACGGCGACGCCGCCGCCCATCAAGAAGGTTCGGCGGCTGGCGGGAGCCTTGTGCCGGACCGACGCGCCGAAGTCAGCCAGGGCTGCCCGCAGCTGCGGAAAGGTGGCGTTGTGCATCTCGTTCATGTCTTGTGTCATCGAGCGAAGCTCCCGCTCGCTGATGTGCATCTCGTTGCGCTCGCTCATGCGACTGCCCCCTCTTCCGGCGGACTCGCCAGGTCGGTCTTCTTGAAGTTCTCGGGAATCGCGGCCTGGGCTGTGCCGGCGGGTAGCTTGTCGGCGTCCGGCGGCAGCTTGATCTGGGACACGAGGTTCGCGCCGAGCAGTGCCTTGACGGCGAGCAGGGTCGCGAGGTGCTGCGACTCAACCCCCTGAATCGTGCCGAACAGCAGGCGCACCTGCGGATCGGTCGTGATCTGCACGTTCTTGACGTAGGTCGACGTCGCCACGTCCTCCAGCGTCATGGCGAGGTTCACGACATCGGCCGGGCCACCCGCCTTGAGCTTCGGGATCATGCCCATGACGACGGGCAGGTACTTCTTGTTCGGCTGCAGCTGCTCCTTGCCGCCGAGCTCCTTGACCTTCGCGTTGAAGGCCATCATGTGCTCGGTGTGCTGCTTCGCAGTCGTCATGGCGAAGGCCTTGACCACCGCGTTGCCGTTCTTGATGTACGGCAGCGTGAGCGCGGTTTCGTATGTCACAATGGCCAGCTTCTCCAGCGATGCGGCGGTCTGCATGGCCATGACGTCTGCGTTCTCCGCGGCGAACGCCGGCACGGCGGACGCGGCGATGAGGGCCGCCCCGAAGCCGGCCCCGGCGAGACCGGCAGCGGCCACCTTGCGGGTGATGTCTGCGCGGTGTGCCGCATTCTCCTGCGCGAGGTGCTTGTACTCGCGGCTGGCCCGGCGCTCCTTGCCGAGTTCCACCAGGCCATCGAACGGCTCCTTGGCCTGCTTCATGGCGTCAACCTGCAGATCTTCGGACTCCTCGATGAGCTCCAAGAGCCTCTTGTCATCGATGCGGTGTTGCACGGGACCCCCTCTGGGATCACTGTCGCGAGCAGGCCGATTGCCGCACTCGCAGTAACCGTTATTCGCACGATTGCGGCGAAACGGATTGCCTGGCCGCAGGCCATTCGCGCTCGGCCCGGCTCAGACGCTCCCAGCGGTTACGCTGTGAGCAGGGAATGACAACTTCACAGCGACCACGGAGGTGGACCGATGGCCAACCGGACACCGACCGCCGAGGGCGCGAGGATCGCCGCCATGCTGGAGCCCCTGGTCGCGGGGCTCGGCTACGAGCTCGAGCAAGTGTCGGTCAAGGCGGTCGGGCGCCGCAGTGTCGTGCGCGTTGTGGTCGACCGTGACGGGGGCATCTCCCTCGATGACGTGGCCGAGGTCAGCCGCCGAGTGGCTACCGCCCTCGATGAGGCCGACGACAGCGGCTCGCTCGGATTCGCCTCGTACACGCTCGAAGTGACCTCACCGGGCGTCGACCGCCCGCTCACCGAGGCGCGCCACTGGCGGCGAGCGGTCGGCCGGCTGATTCGTACTCCGATCCAGGGAACCACCGTCGAGGGCCGCATCCTTTCGGCAGACGAGGCCGGAGTCGTGCTCGACGTCAACGGAGAGTCGCGGCCGGTGCCCTACGCCGACCTGGGCCGCGGCTCGATCCAGGTCGAGTTCGCTCGCAAAGAGGGAGGCGGCCGGTGAACATCGACATGAGCGCGCTACGCGGGATCGAGCGCGAGCGCGACATCGACCTGAACACGATCGTCGAGGCGATCGAGTCGGCTCTGCTGACCGCCTACCGGCACACCGGTGGTCAACCCCATGCCCGGGTGGAGGTCGACCGCGTCTCAGGCGAGGCGACGGTGTGGGCGCAGGAGGTCGACGAGGCCGGCGCGATCGTGCGCGAATGGGACGACACACCGCACGACTTCGGTCGCATCGCGACAATGACCGCCAAGCAGGTCATCCTGCAGCGGTTGCGCGACGCCGAGCATGAGGTGACCTACGGCGAGTACTCCGGACGCGAGGGTGATGTCGTCGCGGGCATCATCCAGCAGCACGACGGCCGGGCCGGGATCGTGCTGGTCAACCTCGGCAAGGTCGAGGCGGTCCTGCCGGCCGGCGAGCAGGTGCCGGGCGAAGTCTACGACCACGGCACCCGGATCAAGTGCTACGTGGTGACGGTTCACAAGGGGTTCCGCGGCCCGCAGATCACCCTGTCCCGGACTCATCCCAACCTGGTACGCAAGCTCTTCGCCCTGGAGGTGCCCGAGATCGCCGACGGCACGGTCGAGATCGTCGCCGTGGCCCGCGAGGCGGGGCACCGCTCGAAGATCGCGGTGCGGTCCCGGTTGCCGGGAGTCAATGCCAAGGGCGCCTGCATCGGCCCGCTGGGCGCCCGGGTGCGAAACGTCATGTCCGAATTGCACGGCGAGAAGATCGACATCATCGACTACGCCGACGACCCGGCCGAGTTCGTTGGTCACGCTCTCTCGCCAGCCCGGGTCCAACAGGTCGAGGTCGTGGACGCCGAGGCGCGGGCAGCGCGGGTCACCGTGCCCGACTACCAGTTGTCACTCGCTATCGGCAAGGAGGGCCAGAACGCCCGGCTGGCGGCCCGGCTGACGGGCTGGCGGATCGACATCCACGGCGACAGCGGCCCGGCTCCGAGTGACGAAACCTCCGCTGAACCGGCCGCTGGTGTGGAAGGCCAGCCCACGGGCGCGGCCACCGAACGCCAGACACGCTAGACTGATAATGGCGCGCCGAACGATCCCGTCAGCATGCCCGTCGTCATGTGTGTGATTCGCACCTGCGTGGGCTGCCGGGAGAGGGCGGCAGCCACCGAATTGTTGCGCGTTGTCGCGGTGCCCGGCCCCTCTGGTTTCAGAGCGGTACCGGACCCCGCTCGCAGGCTGCCCGGTCGGGGTGCATCGCTGCATCTCGACCGACGTTGTCTGGCCCTCGCGGAGCGGCGTCGGGCCCTGGATCGCGCCTTGCGCGTGAGCGGGCTGCTCGATCTCGCCGATCTGCGGCAGCACATCGAGCAGCAGCGCGGATGAAGGCAGGACCGAGAGGCACAGTGGGCGTCCGCCCACGAACTTTTCCGAAGGCAGGCCGTCAGATGAGCGCTCGATGAAGTTCTCCCGATGAGTACACGTCACACGTAGGCAGGAGTTGGAGCGGACCCGCCGCCCGGCTTCGGATGAGGAGACCAGTGGCAGGCAAGGCCCGCGTACACGAGCTCGCTAAAGAGCTCGGCGTCCCCAGCAAGGACGTCATGACCAAGCTCAAGGAGCTCGGCGAGTTCGTCAAGTCGGCGTCGTCGACGGTGGAAGCTCCCGTCGCCCGCAAGCTCAAGGAAGCATTCCCACAGCAGGCCGCGCCGGCCGACGGTGCCAAGAAGGCCGCGCGGCCGGCCGCCAAGAAGGCGGCGTCCCCACCGCCCGCACCGGCCACGGCCGAGCCGGCCGCCGAGCCGACGCCTCTCGTGAAGCCGGTGGCAAAGCCCCCCGCGCCCCCCGTCAGCGTCACGCCGACGCCGGTAGCCCCCGCGGCGCCCGCGTCTCCGGCCGAGATCGATGCTCCCGGCCTGCCGCCACGTCCGGCTGCCCGGCCGGGTCCTCGTCCGGGCAACAACCCTTTTGGCGTCAATCCGGCCAGCCTGCCCCGGCCGGCCGCCGGGGCTCCCCGGCCCGGCTCGCCGCCGGCCATGCCCCCTCGGCCCGGCGGCCCACGGCCGGGCGGCCCGCGTCCGTCTCCGGGCATGGTTCCGCCCCGACCGGGCGGTGACGTCCCCTCTCGTCCTGGTTTCGGCGGGCCTCGCCCGGGTGGTGTCGGTGGTGGCCGACCCGGTGGACCCATGTCAGCGGGCACCGGCCGGCCGGCCGGCCCGGGTGCCGGCCGCCCGAGCGGCCCCGGCGGGCCCGGCGGGTCCGGCGGCGGCGGTTACCGCGGCGGCCCCGGCGGTGGCGCCGGTGGTGGCACCGGCGGTGGTCCGGGTGCCGGAACTCGCGGTGGCCCACCCGGTGGCGGCGGTTTCCGCGGCGGCGGCGGCCGCGGTCGCGGTGGCGGCACGGCCGGCGCCTTTGGCCGGCCGGGTGGCCGCGGTCCCGTACGCGGGCGCAAGAGCAAGAAGCAGCGCCGTCAGGAGTTCGACAACCTCTCCGCGCCGACGATGGAGTCTGGCGCCGTTCGCGGCGACGGGTCCACCGTGCGACTGCCGCGAGGTGCCTCGCTCTCCGACTTCGCCGATCGGATCAATGCCAATCCCGGGTCCCTGGTTCAGGTGGCGTTCGGGCTCGGCGAGATGGTTACCGCGACCCAGTCGTGCACCGACGAGACACTGCAGCTGGTCGGCGCCGAGATCAACTACGAGGTGCAGATCGTCAGCCCCGAGGACGAAGATCGCGCCCTGCTGGCTCGCTTCGACATCGAGTTCGACGGCGACTATGCCGGTGCCGAAATGGTCATCCGGCCTCCCGTTGTCACCGTCATGGGTCACGTCGACCACGGCAAGACCAAGTTGCTCGACGCGATCCGGCAGACCGACGTGGTCGCTGAGGAAGCCGGTGGCATCACCCAGCACATCGGCGCCTACCAGGTGCACACCAAGATCTCCGAGTCGGGAGAGAACCGCCTCATCACCTTCATCGACACTCCCGGCCACGAGGCGTTCACAGCCATGCGAGCCCGTGGTGCTCAGGCGACCGACATCGTCGTCCTCGTGGTGGCCGCTGACGATGGCGTCAAGCCGCAGACCATCGAGGCGCTCAACCATGCTCAGGCGGCCGAGGTGCCCATCGTGGTCGCGGTCAACAAGGTCGACAAGGAAGGCGCGGATCCGGCCAAGGTCCGCGGCCAGTTGACGGAGTACGGCCTGGTTGCCGAGGAGTACGGCGGCGACACCATGTTCGTCGACGTGTCCGCCAAGATGCGGATCGGGATCGACGAGCTGCTCGAGGCCATCGCGCTGACCGCCGATGCCGCGCTGGAATTGGAGGCGCCGGTCGCCGTAGACGCCCAGGGTGTCGCGATCGAGGGCCACCTCGACCGCGGTCGTGGGCCGGTGGCCACCGTGCTGGTGCAACGTGGCACTTTGCACGTCGGTGACTCCGTGGTCGCCGGTGACGCCTTCGGCCGGGTCCGCGCCATGCTCGACGAGCACGGCACGCCGGTCGTGGAGGCCGGGCCGTCACGCCCGGTGCAGGTGCTCGGCTTCACGTCCGTGCCCGGTGCCGGCGACAACTTCCTGGTCGTTCCCGAAGACCGGATGGCCCGGCAGATCGCCGACCAGCGGCAGGCGCGTGAGCGCAACGCACAGCTGGCGGTCAGCCGCGGCCGGCCGACCCTCGAATCGATCTTCGAGAAGCTCAAGGAGGGCGAGAAGACCCAGCTGGCGCTCATCCTCAAGGGCGATGTCTCCGGATCCGTGGAGGCGCTCGAGGACGCGCTGCTCAAGGTCGCGGTCGGCGACGAGGTCGCGCTGCGGATCATCCATCGCGGTGTGGGCTCGGTGACCGAACACGACGTGAACCTCGCGAGTGCCTCCGATGCGGTGATCCTGGGCTTCAACGTGCGGCCGGAGGGTCGGGCCCGGGAGATGGCCGATCGCGAGCATGTCGATATCCGCTACTACTCGGTGATCTACCAGGCCATCGAGGACGTCGAGGCGGCGCTGAAGGGCATGCTCAAGCCGGAGTACGAGGAGGCTCAGCTCGGCACCGCCGAGGTCCGCGAGGTCTTCCGGTCCTCCAAGTTCGGCAACATCGCGGGCAGCCTGGTGCGCTCGGGGGCCATCCGCCGCAACACCAAGGCCCGCCTGATCCGCGACGGCGCCGTCGTGGCGGACAACCTCACCATCGAGAGCCTCAAGCGGTTCAAGGACGATGCCACCGAGGTGCGCGAGGGTTACGAGTGCGGTATCGGACTCGGGTCGTACAACGACCTCAAGGATGATGACGTGATTGAGACGTTCGAACTTCGGGAGAAACCCAGGGTGTAGGCGCGGGTCGGGCCGGGCCCGAACTCGCTTGGACTGGCACGGGATTTTTACGTCTTGCGCGAGTCCAGGCCCGGCCCTCCAGTGCGGAGGGAGTAAGTCGTTGTTCGTCGGGTCGGCTGTCTTCGACCTGCTGTTGCCGCCTGATACCGCGTCGCTGAAGCAGAAGCGTTCCGTTGTCAGGCCGTTACTCAGTGCGCTGAAACGGCTCGATGTCGCGGTCGCGGAGGTCGGGGCGCTCGACCTGCATGGCCGTACGGCCATAGGGGTAGCCGTCGTCGCCGCCGACGGGCAACATGTCCGCGACGTGCTTGATGCGTGTGAGCGATTGGTCGTGGGCAGGCCTGAGGTGCAAATGCTGTCGGCTCGCCGGCAGCTGACGAGTTCGACCGATGAGGAGTACGCCGGGCATGGCTGACGTGGCGCGGGCTCGGAAGCTCGCCGTGCGGATCCGCGAGATCGTCGCGTCAACCCTGCGTTCGCAGGTCAAGGACCCGCGCCTGGGCATGGTGACGCTCACCGATGTCAAGGTCACTCCCGACCTGCGGGAGGCCACCGTCTATTACACCGTGCTTGGCGACGCGGCCGAGCGGGCTTCCAGTGCCGCGGCGCTCGACAGCGCCAAAGGGGTGCTGCGCGCCCAGGTCGGCCGGCAGACGGGCATCAAGTTCACCCCGACCCTGGCATTCATCACCGACGCCATCCCCGACAACGCGCGGCAGATCGAGGAGTTGCTCGAGCGGGCCAAGGCGGCTGACGAAGAGGTCCAGCGGGCCGCCGCGGGTGCCACACCGGCGGGCGATCCCGATCCGTACCGGCAGGTCGACGAGGCCGATCTCGAGCCGCACCGGAACGGCGCCTCGTGAGCCATCCTCCGCCGGCCGACGCTGACTGGCAGGCGGCCGTCTCCGCGTTGCAGACGTCGGGGGATCTTCTACTGGCCTGCCACCTCAATCCCGACGGCGACGCGTTGGGCAGCGCCCTCGCCCTAGGTATCGCGCTGCGCCGACTGGGGCGCTCGGTCTCGGTGAGCTTCAGTGAGCCGTTCCAGGTGCCCGGAACGCTCGCCCACCTGCCGGGCCAGGACCTGCTCGTGGCGCCGTCAGATGCCCCGGAGGCCCCTAGCGTTCTGGTCTGCTTCGACACCGGTAGCGCCGACCGGCTCGGCGACCTGGCCGGCCGAGTCGGCACCGCCGGTCAGGTCATCGTCATCGATCACCACGCGTCGAACACCGGGTATGGCGATGTGCGCCTGATCGATCCCTCCGCCGCGGCGACCGCGGTGCTCGTGGTCCAACTGCTCGACCGGCTCGACGCTGAGATCGACCACGACATCGCGGCCTGCCTCTACACCGCACTGAGCACCGATACCGGCTCCTTCCGCTACGCGGCGACCACTCCCGAGGTACACCTGCTGGCCGCCCGCCTGCTCTCGAGCGGGATCCGCCACGACCTCATCGCGCGCCAGCTCTACGACAGCCATCCCTACGCGTGGGTGCCGCTGGTCGGCGAGGTGCTGTCACGGGCCGTGCTGGAGCCGGCCGCGGCCCGCGGCCTCGGCTTGGTCTGGACGTACTCCACCGTGTCCGACCTCGCCACCCGCGGGCTGGGCATGGACCAGATCGAGGGTGTCATCGACGTCGTCCGCACTGCCCACGAGGCCGAGGTGGCCGCGGTCTGCAAAGAGTTGCCCGACTCCTGGGCGGTGTCCCTGCGTTCCAAGGGCCGGATCGACGTGGGGCAGGTCTGCGTCGAGCTGGGCGGCGGCGGCCACCGCTTCGCCGCTGGGTTCACGGCGCTGGGGTCACTCGAGGTCGTGGTGAAGCAGCTCCGTGCCGCGCTGGAAGCCGCGCCGCACATCACCGACTGAACGGTCTGCTATGGCTGCCCGAAGCGGGCTGTGCATCGTGGACAAGCCGGCTGGCCGCACGTCACATGACGTCGTGGCCCAGGTGCGGCGACTGTCCGGCACCCGCCGGGTCGGGCACGCCGGCACGCTCGATCCCATGGCCACCGGCGTTCTCGTACTCGGGATCGAGCGGGCCACCAAGCTGCTCGGGCACCTCACGCTCCGGGACAAGTCCTACGAGGCCACGATCCGGCTCGGGCAGAGCACTGTCACCGACGATGCCGAGGGGGAGCTGATCGCCGCCGGGCCGGCTGACGGGCTGGCCGACGGGCTGGGCGACCCGGTCATCCGGGAGGCAATGAGCGCGTTCCGCGGGACATTCGAGCAGGTGCCGTCGTCGGTGTCCGCGGTGAAGGTGGCCGGCCGGCGGTCCTACGACCGGGTTCGCAGCGGTGAGCGGGTGACGCTCCCGCCGCGGCGGGTCTCTGTCGGCCGGCTCGACGTGGGGGCCATCCGGCGTGACAGCGCCGGGCTTGTCGACGTTGACGTGTCCCTCGACTGTTCCACCGGAACCTACGTGCGCGCGATCGCCAGGGACCTCGGTGCGGCGCTCGGGGTCGGTGGTCATCTCATCGCGCTGCGCCGGACGCGAGTAGGCCCCTTCGCCCTGGCCAGTGCCCGCACCCTCGACGAGCTGGCCGAGCTGCCCTCGCCGGTGTTCATCGACCTGGCCGATGCGGTCGACCAGGCGTTTGAGCGGCGCGATGTCGACGCCGAACAGGCCCGGGTGTTGTCGCACGGCGGCCGCCTGGAGCCGGCCGGCCGGCCCGGTATCTACGGCGTGTTCGGCCCGGACAGCAGCGTGATCGCGCTGGTCGAGGAGCGTGACGGCGCCGCCCGCCCGGTGGTCGTGCTGTCCCCGGCCGGCTCCGCATAGGCTCGGGGTGGAGCGGTCCGCGGAGGAGGTACTTGTGCAGCGCTGGCGCGGTGTGCAGAGCACGCCTCCCGGCTGGGGCCGCTGCGTGGTCACTATCGGCGTCTTCGACGGGGTGCACCGCGGCCACCAAGAGATCATCGGCCGCACGGTGCAGCGCGCGCGCGACACCGGTGTGCCAAGTGTCGTCCTGACCTTCGATCCGCATCCGTCGGAGGTCGTGCGCCCGGGCAGTCACCCGACGATCCTGACCACTCCTCGCCGCAAGGCCGGGCTGCTCGAGGAGCTGGGCATCGACGTCCTGTGCCTGCTGCCGTTCACGCTGGAGTTCAGCCGGCTCCGTCCGGATGGGTTCGTCCACGAGGTGCTGGTCGAGCATCTGCACGCGGCCGCGGTCGTCGTGGGGGAGAACTTCCGGTTCGGGCACAAGGCCGCCGGCGACGTGCCGCTCCTGCGCGAACTCGGCTCCCGGTTCGGCTTCGCCACCGAGGGTGTGCAGATAGTGCGCAGCGACGACACCACGTACTCCTCTACCTTCATCCGGTCCTGCATCGACGCGGGCGACGTGGAGGAGGCGGCCCGGGCGCTCGGACGCGACCACCGGGTGGAGGGCGTGGTGGTGCGCGGCGACATGCGTGGCCGGAAGCTCGGGTACCCGACAGCAAACCTCCAGACGGCGCCACACGTCGCCGTGCCGGCCGACGGGGTGTACGCGGGGACGCTGGTGCACGGGGGACGGAACCGCCCGGCAGCCATCTCCATCGGCACGAACCCGACGTTCGAAGGCCGCGAACGCCGGGTCGAGGCCTATGTCCTCGACTTCGACGGTGATCTCTACGGTGACCATGTGGCGGTCGACTTCCTCACGCGGTTGCGGGCTATGGAGCGCTTCGACACCGTGGAGGCACTGCGGGCACAGATGGCCGAGGACGTCGCGCAGACCCGCCGGCTGGTGCCCGGGTGACCGAGGATCGCCGTGCCGCCCTGCTGCCAGGCAGGAGTGTTCAGTCGCGCGGCGGCGACGTACGACGCGCTGGGGGTCGACTTCTTCTCGGTCTTCGGGGCGCACCCGGTGGCTGATGCCGAGGCTTCCCGGAGCTGGTGCTCGATGCGGGCTGCGGCCGGGGCCCCTCTTCCCCGCCACCGTCGGTGGTTACCGGCCCCGGCTACACCGACCTGGCGGGATGACCCCCGCAGGCGCGGGGACGACCTTTCAGTCAGGACCGCGCACCGGTTCGCCGACGGGATGACCCCCGCGGGCGCCTTGGCGCAGTCGGGCGGCGGGGAAAAACGACACGGGATCGTGGTCTTGCTCATGTCAATCGTGCGTGCCTCACCGGCGAAGGCGTAGACGTCCTGGAACAGGTGCCGGTGGATCGCACATGGGTGGTCAGGGTCAAACCTGCCCGGGATGGGGCGATCAGCCAGCTCGAGTCCGCGCTGATGTACCAGGTCAGTCTCGGCCGCCTGCAAATCGGCCCACGTGACGGCGCCGACCTTGTTCGCCAGGATGCCGGTCTGAGGATCGAGGTAGGGGTCTTGCCGCTCAGCCAAGCCCGTAACGGCTGCGGGTGCGCCTTCCCAGCTCGTCGACGTCGATCTCTCCGCGTGCGTACGCATCGGAGTCGGCCAGCATCTCCAAGGTGACCTGCTGCCCCTCCAGCGCCGCAGAATGCACCGACTCCGCAACCGCAGCCTCGCGGCGGAGGCGTTCAAGAGTCGTAATCACGGCGACGCTTGTCACCTCGGGTGCCCCTCTCATCGAGTCGATCTTCCCAGTCTCGGACCTCACGTTCACCCAGCCTGCTCCAACACGGTGCAGGCTGGGTGAACGTCATCGGGCACGTCAGCGACCATAGAGGCGACCTCCGACAGCCTCCGTTTCACCTGCGAGCGGCCGTCGGCGGACCCGTCTGAGAAGGCCCGCCGGATGGCCTACGCGGAGCTCGAGCGATTGAGCCGGACGCCGGATTGGCTGGAACGACGCAGCAGGGTCCGATACACGACGGCCAACCCGAGCGTAGAACCGGCGTTTCCGCATGAGGACGGCCGGCTGATACGCTGGGACCACGCCGAGTTGCAGGCGGTGTGCATTTTGCCCGCGTGCCAGGGACCGCGGGCCACACAATTTCGAGGGAGACAAGTTTGCCGCTCGCCAGCGAGACGAAGAAGCAGATCATGACCGAGCACGCGACGGTCGAGCGCGACACCGGGTCCCCGGAGGTGCAGGTCGCGATGCTGTCCAGGCGCATCGCGGACCTGACAGAGCACCTCAAGATGCACAAACACGACCATCACAGCCGGCGTGGCCTGCTTCTGCTCGTAGGCCGGCGCCGCCGGCTGCTGAAGTACCTCGCCAAGACCGATATCAACCGCTACCGGTCGCTGATCGAGAAGCTCGGCCTGCGCCGGTAGCACGCACCACGGGGGAGTGGCCACCGGTCGCTCCCCTTCCTCGTACGACATCCGTCGTACGAGCCGTTCGAGCCGGAGATGCTCGACGCCCATCGCGGGCGTAGTCGCCTCGCCGGTCCTCGGTAGTGGCCCCCGGGAGAGCAATCCCGAGAGCTTCGATCGAAGACCGGCACGCAGAGCCCGCTTGGAGTCGTCGCGCCGCACCGGCCGCGCATGACACAGGAGATCCGCCTTGTCGGACACCAGTTTCGAAGCCGTTGCCAAGATCGACAACGGTGCCCATCCCGCCCGCGAGGTCCGGTTCCAGACCGGGCGCCTGGCCCGCCAGGCCGCCGGCTCCGCCGTGGCCTATCTCGGCGACACCATGGTGCTCGCCGCCACCACCGCGTCGAAGAAGCCGAAAGACAATCTCGACTTCTTTCCGCTGACCGTCGACGTCGAGGAGCGCATGTATGCCGCGGGTCGGATCCCCGGCTCGTTCTTCCGCCGTGAGGGCCGTCCCAGCGAGGACGCCATCCTCACCTGTCGGCTCATCGACCGGCCGTTGCGCCCGTCATTCGCCAAGGGCCTGCGCAACGAGATCCAGGTCGTCTGCACGATCATGGCGCTGGACCCCGACACGCTCTACGACGTGGTCGCGATCAACGCCGCGTCGCTGTCGACCCAGCTGGCCGGCCTGCCCTTCTCAGGGCCGATCGGCGCCACCCGGGTCGCCTACATCGACGGCGACTGGGTCGCGTTCCCCACGCACAGGGAGTTGGAGGAGGCCACCTTCGACATGGTGGTCGCCGGTCGCGTCCTCGATGACGGCGATGTCGCGATCATGATGGTGGAGGCCGAGGCAACGCCCGGCGCATTCGTGAAGGTGCGGAACGGCAAGCCGGCACCGACCGAGGACGTCGTCGCGAGCGGCCTCGAGGCCGTCAAACCCACCATCAAGGCCCTGTGCGCCGCCCAGAGCGAGTTGGCCGCTCAGGCCGCCAAGCCGACCAGGGACTACCCGCGTTTCCTCGACTACCAAGACGACGTCCTGACCGCCGTCGAGGCGGCGGTGGGGGAGCAGTTGGCCAAGGGACTCACGATCGCCGACAAGATGGATCGGGAAGCCGAGCTCGACCGGGTCAAGGACCTGGCCAAGCAGCAGGTCGGTCCCGACTTCGCCGGCCGCGAGAACGAGATCTCCGGCGCCGTGCGGGCGCTGACCAAGAAGTTCGTCCGCCAGCGCATCCTGCGCGACAAGGTACGCATCGACGGCCGCGGCCTCGCCGACATCCGGCAGCTCTCGGCCGAGGTGGATGTGATCCCGCGGGTGCACGGCTCGGCGTTGTTCGAGCGCGGTGAGACGCAGATCCTCGGTGTTACGACGCTGAACATGCTGCGCATGGAGCAGATGCTCGACACGCTCGCGCCGGAGACGCGCAAGCGCTACATGCACAACTACAACTTCCCGCCGTACTCCACCGGCGAGACCGGCCGGGTGGGCTCACCCAAGCGGCGCGAGATCGGGCACGGCGCCCTGGCCGAGCGGGCCCTCATGCCCGTGCTGCCCAGCCGCGAGGAGTTCCCGTACGCCATCCGTCAGGTCTCTGAGGCGCTCGGCTCCAACGGGTCGACCTCGATGGGCTCGGTCTGTGCCTCCACCATGGCGCTGCTGAACGCCGGTGTGCCGCTCAAGGCACCGGTGGCCGGGATCGCGATGGGCCTGATCTCTGACCAGGTCGACGGCAAGACCGAGTACGTCGCGCTGACCGACATCCTGGGTGCGGAGGACGCCTTCGGCGACATGGACTTCAAGGTCGCTGGCACCAAGGAGTTCGTCACCGCGCTCCAACTCGACACCAAGCTCGACGGCATTCCCTCCGACGTGCTCGCTGCCGCGCTCGCGCAGGCCAAGGAGGCTCGGCTCGCCATCCTCGAGGTGATGGCCGAGGCGATCGACGGGCCGGACGAGATGAGCCCGTACGCCCCGCGAGTCACCACCATCAAGATCCCGGTGGACAAGATCGGTGAGGTCATCGGGCCCAAGGGCAAGATGATCAACTCGATCCAGGACGAGACCGGCGCCGAGATCAGCATCGACGACGACGGCACCATCTACGTCGGGGCATCCGACGGCCCGTCAGCGCAGGCGGCCGTTGACAAGATCAACATGATCGCCAACCCGGTGATGCCCAAGGTAGGCGAGCGGTTCCTCGGCACGGTCGTCAAGACGGCGGCGTTCGGTGCCTTCGTCTCGCTGATCCCGGGCAAGGACGGCCTGGTGCACATCTCGAAGCTGGGCAACGGCAAGCGCATCGCCAAGGTCGAGGACGTCGTCAACGTCGGCGACAAGTTGCAGGTCGAGATCACCGACATCGACCCTCGTGGCAAGATCAGCCTCGTGCTTGTTCGCGAGGGTGAGACCAAGGTGACGACCGGGTCCGCACCGGTTGAGTCCTCCGGCGCGTGATACGCCCGGCCGGCCTGCAAAGGCCGGGGTCGACCCAGACGCTCTCGGCCGGGCGGTACGGCGGGACCATCCGCCGCACCGTCCTGCCCGGGGGCCTGCGGGTGATCACCGAAGCGCTGCCGGCGATGCGGTCGGTGGCGTTCGGTGTCTGGGTAGGCATCGGATCGAGGGACGAGGTGCCCTCGCTCGGCGGTTCGTCGCACTTCCTCGAGCATCTGCTGTTCAAGGGCACGCAGACGCGCAGCGCGATGGACATCTCCGCGGCGATCGACGCCGTCGGCGGCGAGATGAACGCCTTCACCGCCAAGGAGTACACCTGCTACTACGTCCGTGTCCTCGACGTCGACATGCCGCTCGCGGTCAGCGTCGTCAGCGACATGGTGGCCGCGTCCCTGATCACCACCGAGGACCTCGAGGTGGAGCGGGGCGTGATCCTCGAAGAGATAGCCATGCACGACGACGATCCCGGCGACGTCGTGCATGACGTGTTCACCGAGGCGGTGTTCGGCGATCATCCGCTCGGCCGGCCGGTGATCGGCACCGTGGAGAGCATCCGGGCCATGCGCCGCCAGCAGGTGGCCGGCTTCTACCGACGGCGCTACCGCCCGCCGGTGATGGTCGTGGCGGCCGCCGGCAACCTCGAGCATGCCAAGGTGGTCCGCCTCGTACGCAAGGCGTTCAGCACGACCGGCCTGCTCGAGGACACCTCCGCCGGGCCGGCCGAGCCCCGGCCGGCCGATCGGCGGGTTCCGACCTCGCCGTCGTCGGTGCGGGTCGTGCACCGGCCGACCGAGCAGGCGCACGTGGTGCTGGGCGGGCGCGGCATCGGACGTCAGGACGAGCGGCGGTTCGCGCTCGGCGTGCTCAACAGCGTCTTCGGCGGTGGCATGAGCAGCCGGCTCTTCCAGGAGATCCGTGAGAAGCGCGGCCTGGCCTACTCCGTCTACTCCTACTCTTCGCAGCATGCCGACGCCGGTATCTTCGGGGTGTACGCCGGCTGCGCACCGGGAAATGCCGAGCGAGTGCTGGCCCTGATCCGCGAACAGCTCGACCTGCTGGCGACCAAGGGACTCACCGATGCCGAGGTCGAGCGAGGCCGCGGTCAGCTCAAGGGCGGCCTCGTCCTCGGCCTGGAAGACAGCGGCTCGCGGATGAGCCGCATCGGCAAGGGAGAGCTGGTGTACGGCGACATCCTCGAAGTGGACGACCTGATCGGGCGGATCGACGCGGTCACACCCGACGACGTCCTCGAGGTGGCGGCGAGCCTATTGGGCCAGCCGCTCTCGCTCGGCGTCATCGGGCCCTTCGACGACAACGAGTTCGCGAGGGCGGTGGCCCCGTGAGCGAGCCGATCCGGGTCGGCGTCCTCGGTGCCCGCGGCCGGATGGGCTCGGAGGTCTGCCGCGCGGTGGATCGGGCCGACGACCTCGACCTGGTGGCGATGGTGGACACCGGCGACATCCTCAACTTCGTCTCCGATGCCGGCGCCGAGGTTGTCGTGGATTTCACGCATCCCGACGTGGTGATGGACAACATCCGCTGGTGCATCGACGAGGGCATCAACGTCGTCGTCGGCACGACGGGCTTCGACGCCGAGCGCATCGAGACGGTGCGGTCCTGGGTCGATGCCGCGCCGCAACCGGTCGGTGTCGTGATCGCACCCAACTTCGGGATCGGCGCGGTGCTGATGATGCAGTTCGCGGCTCGCGCGGCCGGCTATTTCGAGGCGGCCGAGATCGTCGAGTTGCACCACGCGGACAAGGTCGACGCACCCAGCGGCACCGCCCGGCGCACGGCGGAGATGATCGGCGCGGCGCGGGCCGAGGCCGGCAGTGCCGATATGCCTGACGGGACCACCAGTGCACTTGACGGTGCCCGGGGTGCCGTGGAGTCCGGGGTGCACATCCACTCGGTCCGGCTACCCGGCCTGATCGCCCATCAGGAGGTGCTGCTGGGGCGGCCCGGGGAGACCCTGACCATCCGGCACGACTCCCACGACCGAGCGTCCTTCATGCCGGGCGTGCTCCTGGCTGTTCGCAAGGTGCTGAGCCACCCTGGCCTGACGGTCGGGATCGAATCCCTGCTCGACTGATCTCCCGCCTGGCCAGACGGGTCAGCCGGCGGGAGGCTCGGTCGGCAGCGACGCGTGCAGCCGTATCTCGCTGACCAGCCGGCCGTCCATGTCCAGGGCGCGGGTCGCACCATCGGGCGCCCAGCCGGCCGACGAGTAGAACGTCCGGACGGCCGGATCACTGTCGAGCACCCAGGTCACCGCCGTGGCGTACCTGTTTTCACGGAGCAGATCGACGCAGGCGGCGAGGAGACGGCTGCCGTGCCCGCGCCGCCCCCAGCGCGGCTCCACGAGCAGGGTGGAGATCATCGCCGTGCTGGTCGGGTCGAGCCCGTCGTCCTCGGCAGGTTCGAGCGCCGCGAAGCCGACCAGCCACTCCTGCTCCATCGCCACGAGCACGCGGTGCCCTGGCGACGGCGGGCGCAGGACCGCGGCTGACCACTGCTCCTCGACGTCTCCGGCGGTAAGCCCGTCGAGGATGCGGGCCGGGAGCACTCCGGCGTACGCAGCCCGCCACGTCGTGAGCTGGATCCGGGCGATCTCGGCGGCGTCGCCGGGCCGGGCCGGTCGCACGCTGACGACGGCCATGACGTCGACCCTAACGGGGGCGGCAGCTAGGTGGCGCGCAGCGCGTACCGCACCTCGGGCAGCGAATCGCCGTCGAACTCGTAGGTCTGCCGTGCGCCGTCGGGGGCCCAGCCGGCCCGCTCGTAGAATCGCCGGCCGGGCAGGTTGGCCTCGAGCACCCACAACCGGAACTCACCGAAGCCGCGCTGGCCCAGGCGGCGCACAGCTTCGGTGATCAATAGCCGCCCGGCCCCCTGTCCCCAGTGCTCGGGTGCGACGTAGAGCGCCCAGAGCTCGCCGAGGTGCGACCCGGCGTCGTCTCCGCGCCAGGGCCCGATGACCGCGAAGCCGATGACGGCGTCGCCGCGCGCCGCGACGATGAGGTCCGTGCCAGGCATCGGCCGCCCGATTTGCCGGTAGCGGTGCTGCGGATCGAGGGCGTCGAGGTGTGCCTGCGCCACGATGCCCGCGTAGCCCACCTGCCAGCTGCGGACCCAGATATCTGCAATCGTCATCCGGTCGTCGGCGAAGGCGAGCCGCACGAGCAGCTCGGTCACCGGACCGACTGGCGGTCCCGCCGGCGGCGGAACAGATGCACCGCGATCACGATCACGATGACGACGACGATCACGATGACACCGCTGACCTGCAGGTAGCGCTCCACTGTGGACAGCGACTTGGCAAAGGCCCACCCGAGCAGGACGCAGCCCGATCCCCAGAGCAGGCCGCCGGCGGCGTTCCAGGGCAGGAAGGTCGTATAGCGCATCCGGCTGGCCCCGGCCAGAGTTGGCACCAGGGCACGCAACAGGGCCACCGACCGGCCGAAGAACACCGCCTTGCCGCCGTGGCGCTCCAGGAAGCCCTCTGCTCGATCCCAGCGCCGGTCACCGACCCGTCTGCCGAGCCAGGAGCGGCGCAGCCGTGGCCCGAGCCGCCGGCCCACCTCGTAGCCGACCGAGTCGCCTCCGATCGCGCACAACACCGCCACAGCGATCATGATCGGCAGGCTCAGGGTGCCCCGGTCGGCCAGGTATCCGCCTACCAGCAGTGCCGTCTCGCCGGGCAGCACGACACCGAGGAACACGGCCGCCTCACCGAACGCGAGACCGCCGAGGAGCACATAGAGCCACCATCCGCCGCCGGATCCGGCTAGCCCCTCCAGCCATGCGCGCATGCGGTCAGTCTGCCCGACCGGCTGCGGTCAGCCCGCAGCGAGCACCTCGGCGAGCAGCGCGACTCCCCGCTGCAGGTCCGCGACCTCGGCACCGCCGTAGGTCAGCCTCAGGTACGGCGCCGGTGGCTCACCGGCGTGGTAGGGCGTGCCGGGGCTGACCAGCAGCCCACGGCGCGCGCATTGCACGGTCACCTCGGTGTCGTCGGTGCCATCGGGAAGGCGCAGCCACAGGTGCAGGCCGCCCTTGGGAACCCGATCGATGCTCACCTGGGGCAGCTCTGCCCGCACGGCCGCCACGAGCGCGTCCCGCCGGGCCGTCAACACCCGGCGCAGCCGGGACAGGTGACGCGGCCAGGCGGCCGACGACAGCAACTCGACCGCGGTCTCCTGCAGGGGCAGCGTGACGAAGAAGTCCTCGACCGTACGCAGAGCGCGCAACCGGGCCAGCGCGGGCCCGCGGGCAACCAGCGCGCCGATGCGCAGGCTCGGCGCGACGACCTTGGTGAGTGAGGAGACGTACACGACGTGGCCGTCGGCGTCGTCGGAAACCAGGGGACGCGGTGCAGCGGAGGTCAGGGAGAGCTGGCGGGCCCAGTCGTCCTCGAGCAGGAAAGCGCCATGGGAGCGGACGACGGAGAGCACCGCGCGCCTGCGATCGTCGGGCAGCACGGCACCGGTCGGGTTGGCGAACGTGGGTTGGGCGTAGAAGATCCGGGCGCCGGTCAGTGCGAAGGCCTCGTCGAGCAGTTCCGGTCGTACGCCGTCGCCGTCGGTCGGGACCGGCACGGGGCGCAGCCCGGCCGCCCGGGCCAGGGCGAGCGCACCCTGGTACGTCGGTGACTCCACGAGGATCGGAGATCCCGGGGTGGTCAGCCCGCGAAAGGCGGCCGAGAGGCCCGCCTGCACGCCGGGGACGACCAGCACGTCGGCCGCATCGACCCCGGCCAGCTGGCCCAGCGCGGCCCGCAGCTCGGGTATGCCCGCGACCGGCGCGCGGCCCCAGGCGCCGGGTCGCCGGCCGGCCCGGGCCAGTGCATCGCCGAGCGCGCGGGTCGGCTGGAGGGAGAGGTCGGCGTAACCACTGTTGAGGACCAGCGCACCGGGCGGCGGCATCTCGAGCAGCCGGGCCGCCTCACCGGCGTCGATGACCCGCTCGGCCAGCGCCACCGTCTGCCAGCCGAGATCGGCCGCGCCCCGCGGCCGGGGGCCGCCGGGTGCCACGAACGTGCCCCGCCCCGGCTCGCTGACCAGCACCCCCTCGCCGGCCAGCAGCGCCACGGCCCGCGAGACGGTGACCGGGCTGACGTGGTAGGCGGCGACCAGCTGGCGCGCCGTGGGCAGCGCGTCACCCGGTGACCCGGCCCGCGCGAGTCGCCTGAGCTCGGAAGTCACTCGATCGGTACTGATACTCTTGGACATGACGAGCCAGAGTAACGCTATCGCTGCCCGTGGCGCAGTGTTTCCGGCCCTGGCATGGGGCGGCCTCGGTGTCCTGGCGTTCAGTCTGACCTTCCCGGCCACTCGTCTCGCGCTGCCGGCCTTCGGTCCCGTGATCACCGGCCTGGGCCGGGCGGTGATCGCCGCCGGGCTGGCTGGCGGAGCTCTGCTCGCCAGCCGGACCCCCGTGCCCAGCCGCGCCGACCTCGGCCGCCTCGCCATCGTGAGCGCCGGCGTGGTCGTCGGTTTCCCGCTGCTCTCCGCCGTGGCCCTGGCCCACGTCGGCGCCGGTCACGCGGCCATCCTCGCGGGACTGCTCCCGGCGGCTACGGCCATCGCCGCGGTGGCGCGAGCCGGCGAACGGCCGAGCCGCAGGTTCTGGCTCGCCGCGGGCGTGGGGCTGGTCGCCGTCCTGACCTTCGCGGCCGTTCGCGGTGCGGGCCGGCCGCAACCCGCCGACCTCCTGCTTCTCGCGGCCGTGGCCGCCGCCGGCCTCGGCTATGCCGAAGGCGGTGCGCTGGCCCGTACTATGCCCGGCTGGCAGGTCATCGCCTGGGCGCTGATGCTCGCCCTGCCCGTGCTCCTACCGGTCTCGGTGTATTCCCTGGTGACGGATCTCCCGCCTGCGCCGGCCGCCTCAGCCTGGGTGGGGCTGGCCTACGTCTCGGTGGTGAGCATGTTCCTGGGCTTCGTGGCGTGGTACCGCGGCCTGGCAGCGGGCGGGGTGGCTCGGGTCGGCCAGTTGCAGTTGGCGCAGCCGGTCCTGACCCTCGGCTGGGCGGCACTGCTGCTCGGCGAGCACCTGGATGTCGTCACCGCAATTGCCGCCGCCGTCGTACTGGCGGCGACCGCCGCCACCCAGCGGGCCCGGGTCGAGCGCGTGGCCGACCGGAAACCGCGAGTCGATCGCACACCGCGAGGAGCAGCATGAAAGCCGTGACGACGATTGCGGCCACCGAGGCTGCGCCGCCCCGGCCGGCCGCGCCAACCTGGCTCATGTGGCTCGCCCTCGGCACGGTCTACCTGGTCTGGGGTTCGACCTACCTCGGTATCAAGGTCGCGATCGAGACCCTGCCCGCCTTCACCCACGCCGGAGCGCGCTTCTCCTTCGCCGGCCTGATCGTGGTCGGCATCATCGCCGTGACGCGCCCGGCCGCCTTGCGGATCACCCGCGCGCAACTCATGACAGTCGCCGTCGCGGGCGTGCTGTTGCTGCTCGGCGGCAACGGCTTGGTCGCCGTCGGCGAGGAGGGTGTCTCGTCAGGGCTGGCGGCGTTGCTGATCGCCGCCGTGCCGCTGTGGATCGCCGTGCTGCGTGCGGTGTTCGGTGACCGCCCGGCCCGGGCCACTCTGGTCGGCGTCGCCGTGGGCTTCGCCGGCGTGGCCGTGCTGCTACTGCCCCGGGGCGGCGGCCACTCCGATCTGGGACATGGCGCGTTGGTCATCTGTGCGTCGCTGAGCTGGGCCGGTGGCTCGTACTTCGCGACCCGGCGCCCGATGCCGGCCAACCCGTTCGCGGCCACCGGTTACGAGATGCTCTTCGGCGGTGCCGCGCTGCTGGTCGCCGGACTGGCCCGGGGCGAGCTGTCGGGCTTCTCGATCTCTCAGGTGTCCGGCCGGTCGTGGTTCGCCCTCGGGTACCTCGTCGTGTTCGGCTCGCTCGGTGCGTTCACGGCGTACGTCTGGCTGCTCGGCAACGCGCCGGTCAGCAAGGTGGCGACCTACGCGTACGTCAACCCGGCCGTGGCCGTGTTCCTTGGCGCGCTGGTTCTCGGTGAGCCACTGACCCTGACCGTGGTCGTCGGTGGCCTGATCATCCTGGTCGCCGTCGCGGTGGTGGTCGCCGAGGAGAGCCGGCGCCGGCACCGGCCGGCCCCGGTTGCCGGTGGGCAGCCGGTGGATTCCGGGTAGCGCTCTTGCCCGCCCCGGTCCAGGTCGGGGTAGCCGCTGGGATGCTGCTGTCAGGATGGGCGGATGACCGGCGCGCGGGCTGACGTGCTTCGGCGGCTGCTCGACGTCGCGCTGGCGGTGGCCGGGGAACGCCGCACCGAGCCGGTGCTGCGCACGGTACTGGACGCCGCCCGCGATCTGGCCGGCGCGCGCTACGCCGCTGTCGGCGTACCGGACGGCAGCGGCGGGATCGCGTTGTTCCTGACCGCCGGCATCGATGCGCAGACCTGGGACGCCATCGGGTACCTGCCGCTGCGGCACGGCCTGCTCGGGGCGCTGCTTGAGGAACCCTCACCTATCCGGCTCGCCGACATCCGGGCCGACCCGCGATTCACCGGCTGGCCGGACGCGCATCCGGAGATGAGCTCCTTCCTCGGTGTCCCGATCCTGGCCGGCGGCGAGATCCTGGCCGAGCTGTATCTCACCGAGAAGATCGACGGGACCGAGTTCACCGAGGCCGACCAGCAACTTGTCGAGACGCTGGCCGCTCACGCCGCTCTGGCGATCGCCAACGCCCAGCGGCTGGAGCGGGCCCGGGAGCTGTCGGTTGCCGAGGAGCGCACCCGGCTGGCCCGCGATCTGCACGACTCGGTCACCCAGACGTTGTTCAGCCTGTCGTTGTCCGCCGAGAGCGCGGCGACCGTGGCCGATCCGGCCGACGAATCATTGATCACCGAGCTGGACCGGGTCCGGCTGCTCGGTCGCGAGGCACTGAGTGAACTGCGGTCGCTGGTGGACACCCTGCGGGCGCCAGATCTCGACCATGAAGGGTTGGTCGCCGCCCTCGGCAAGCGGGTGGCGCTGTTGCAGCGTGTGCACGACGTGCCGGTCGAGCTGACCGTGCGCGGCAGCCCCCTCGGTGGTAGCGGCACGGTGGACCGGGAGCTCATGCGGATCGCGCATGAGGCGATCGCCAACGCCCTGCAACACGCCGATGCCACCGCCGTCCGGGTCGAGCTGGACAGCGGTGAGAGCCTGCGGCTCGTCATCACCGACGACGGTTCGGGATTCGATCTCGACGCAACCCTGCGGACGAGCCGCCGGATGGGGCTGACGTCGATGCGGGAGCGGGCCGCGGCCCTCGGCGGGGCGCTCGACGTGCAGACCGCGCCTGGGCAGGGGACCCGGATCGTTGTCGAGGTGCCAGTTGGCTGAGATCCGGCTGCTGCTCTGCGACGACCACGAGATGGTTCGCACCGGCTTGCGGACATTCCTGGAGCTGCAGGCCGACATGGTCGTCGTCGGTGAGGCCGGTACGGCCGAGCAGGCACTGGCCCTGGTACCACAGGTGCACCCCGACATCGTGCTGCTCGACCTCGTGCTGCCCGGGATGCCCGGCGCGGAGGCGGTGCAGCGGCTGCGGGCCGACCACCCCGACGTCAAGGTCGTGATCCTCACGAGTTTCGCCGGGCAGGACAGCGTGCTGTCCGCGGTCCGGGCCGGGGTGAGCGGCTACCTGCTCAAAGACGTCGGACCGGCCGAGCTTGCAGACGCGCTACGCGTCGTCCACGCCGGCGGTGTTCCGCTGCACCCCACTGTCGCGGCGACGGTCATGCAGAGCGTGACGGACGTTCCCCGGGACCCGCTGACGCCCCGGGAGGGCGAGGTCCTGCGCCTGGTCGCCCGCGGGCTGTCCAACCGGCTGATAGCGCGAGAGCTCGCCCTCTCGGAGAAGACCGTCAAGACCCACGTCAGCGCCATCCTGGGCAAGCTCGGGGTCGCCGATCGCACGCAGGCTGCCCTGTATGCGGTACGCCGTGGACTCGTCGACTGATCGAGCCGTTCCGGAGCCGGACGTCTCGGGGTAGACCCGCATATCAGATTTGATATCGCCCTCAACCGAGGGCGGTCTTCGCCAGCCGGCCGAGCCGTCTGCCGTTGCGGTGAAACCTTGCCCTACGCAGAGACCTAGGACCAAAGGCTGAGTCCGGTCGCTACCGCTGCCCCATGCACCGGGCGATGGACCGGTGCGACAGTGGGTGGCATGCCTACCGCAATCATCACCGGCGCCTCTCGAGGCCTTGGCCGTGCCCTCGCCGGCAACCTCGCCCAGGACGGCTGGCGCGTCATCGTGGACGGCCGCGACGCAGCGGCCTTGCGGGATGCGGTCGCACCACTCGGTGCCGCCGTGACCTCGGTGCCGGGCGATGTTGCCGACGACGGTCACCGGCGGGCACTGGTCGCCGCGGCCGGCGACCGGCTCGACCTGCTCGTCCTCAACGCATCCACTCTCGGTCAGGCACCGCTACCCCCGCTGTCGAGCTACGACCTCGACAGCCTGCGAGCGACCTTCGAGGTCAACACGATCGCGCAGCTTGGTCTCGTACAGCGGGCGCTGCCGGCCCTGCGGGCCAGCCGTGGGCGCCTGCTCGCGGTGAGCAGTGACGCCTCGGTGGAGGCCTACGAAGGGTGGGGTGGCTACGGGGCTTCCAAGGCGGCCCTCGATGCGCTCGTCCGGGTGCTCGCCGTCGAGGAACCGGACTTGCGTCTGTACGCGGTCGATCCCGGTGATCTTCGTACCCAGATGCATCAGGACGCCTTTCCCGGTGAGGACATCAGCGACCGGCCGGAACCCGAGAGCGTGCTGCCGGCGCTTCGGCGGCTCGTCGATGAAGATCTGCCGAGCGGCCGGTACCGGGCGGGGGAATTGGCGGCGGTGCGGGCGTGACGGTGTGCCTCGAGTGCTCGCCCGCGCTCAGCTTCGAAGTGCCCGCCGAGCTGGTTGCCTCCGCGCCGCCCGAGGCGCGCGGCGTGCCGCGCGACGGGGTGCGCATGCTCGTGGCCTCGACCTCGGACGGGTTACGGCATGCGCACGCCCGCGACCTGCCCGAGATTCTGCGGCCGGACGACCTGCTGGTCATCAACACGTCGCAGACGCTGCCGGCCGCGCTGCCCGGGACCACCGCGGGGCACGAGAGCGTCGAAGTGCATCTTTCAACCGTGTTGCCGGGTGCCGGCCGAACACCCGCCACGGCACTGGCCGCCGCGATCGCGCCGTGGATCGTGGAGTTGCGCCGGCCCCGGCCGGGCGGCAGTGCGCCCTCCTACGTCGACCGCACCGGCGCTGTCATCACCGTGCCCGGTGGCGGAGTGGTGCGCGTCCTGGACTCCCATCCGGCGGGGGCGGTCTGGTCCCGGCTCTGGGTGGCCGAACTGACGACGCCTGCGCCGTTGGGGCGTTGGCTTGCCGAGTACGGCGAACCGATCCGCTACTCCGATGTCGCGCGGCGCTGGCCGATCGACGCTTACCGCACGACCTACGCCGATACGCCCGGCAGCGCGGAGATGCCCAGTGCCGGCCGGCCGCTCACCCCGGCCGTCTTCGACCGGCTGAGGCACCGGGGCGTCGAGGTCGCGGCCCTGGTGCTGCACTGTGGCGTGTCGTCGCTGGAGAGCGGCGACCCGCCGCACTCCGAGTGGTACTCCGTGCCGCCCGAGACCGCCGACGCCGTCACGCGGGCTCGCGCGCGGGGCGGGCGGGTGGTCGCCGTGGGCACGACGGTCGTCCGCGCGCTGGAATCGGCCGTCGATCCGGCCGGTCGCGTGCGCGCCAGTGTGGGATGGACCGATCTGGTGATCACGCGGGAGCGCGGCCTGTCGGTGGTGGACGGCCTGTTGACCGGGTGGCACGAGCCGGCGGCTTCGCACCTGCGGATGCTGGAGGCGTTGGCCGGCCGCGACCTGCTCTGCCGGTCGTACCGGACCGCTCTGGAGCACGGCTACCGCTGGCACGAGTTCGGAGACGTGCACCTGCTCCTGCCCTGACCCTCGATGCTGCGCCCGAGTGGCATCCGGCCGGTCGCCCTGCACTAGGCTGCCGACCGCGACCCGCGATTCCTGATGCGGGTCGACGATGGGGGGAGTGGCCATCACCGACCCGCGCGGTCGCAGAGTCAGGCGGATCATCTTCGGCACCGCTCTGTTCGCTGGATTTGTCCTGATCGCCGTCGGTTTCTTCGTGGCGCTGGGTGCCCGATCGGCGAAGACGCATCTGGAGGCGGCCCGCGTGGATCTCGCCCACGCTCAAGCCGCGGCGCTGAAGGGGGACCAGACAACCGCCCGACGGGCTGTCGGCGAGGCGCAGGTTCAGACCGGAGCCGCCCGATCGGCTACCTCCGGATGGCTCTGGCGAGCGGCCAGCATGGTGCCGGTGGCCGGTGACAGTCTTGATGCCGTCCACGTGGTCGCCCGTGAGGCCGACGTCATGTCCCGGCAGGTTCTTCCTGCCCTTCTCACGGTGGCGGCCGCGCTGCAGCCGTCGCAGCTTCGCAGCGCAGGTGGTCGGATCAACCTCGCCGCGATGCAGAGAGCCGCGCCTCGGCTGGCACGAGCAGATGCTGAGGTGCAGGGAATCCGCTCGCGGCTGTCCGAGGCTGCCAAGGGCACGCTGCCCCACTTCGTCGCCACACCGCTGGCAAAGTTCCGGCACCAGGTCGACGACGTCGCCGCGACTCTGTCCGGCGTGACCAATGCCGTCCAACTGCTCCCCCCGATGCTCGGGCAACAGCAGCGCAGAAGGTATTTCGTGGCGTTCCAGAATCCAGCCGAGGCGCGCGGCACCGGCGGCCTCCTGGGCGTCTACGGCATCGCCGAGGCCAGAGATGGCCAGATCCGCTTCACTGAGTTCGGCGTCAACGACGACTTGCGCAATCTGACTTCGCTACCGATCAACCTCGGGCCGCAATTCCGGTTGTTGTACGGGGACGACCCCGCGTTGTGGGTGAACGCCAACCTGAGTCCCCAGTTTCCGTACGCGGCCCGGCTGTGGCTCGCCATGTGGGAACGCACCCGCGGGGAGCGACTCGATGGCGTCATCGCCACCGATCCGGTGGCCCTGTCCTACCTGCTGAAGGCGACCGGTCCCATTACGCTGCCGAGGGGCGAGCGGATCTCCGCCAACGACGTCGTGCGTAAGACGCTGTCCGACGCATATTTCCGGTACGCGACGGACGAGCGAGCCCGCCAGCGGTACCTGCTGACGGTGTCGTCCGCCGTGGTCCGGCGCCTCGTGACGTCGGAGGGCGACAGTCGCGCCATGGTGATTGCGCTGGCCCGGGGAGCAACCGAGCGTCGGCTCCTCGTCTACTCGACGCGCGGGCGGGAGCAGAGCCAGCTGCTCAATACCGGTCTATCGGGAGCCCTGCCTCAGCGGCCGGGGCCATACGCGTTCGTCGTCGTCAACAATGCCGACGGCAGCAAGCTGGACTACTACCTCGATCGGCGAGTCACCTACTCAGGAGAGTCGTGCAAGATAGCGGGTGGCCTGCGCGCCACTCGAGTGACGGTCACCCTGCGGACCGATCTACACAAAGACACCAAACTGCCCAACTACGTAGTGGGCCCGTACTTCCAGTCACCCGGGCACCGCAACGACGATCGGCTCAATGTCGCCCTGTACGGCGCTCCTGGTGCCACTCTCGTGAGTCTCACCGATGATGGCAGGACCATCGGGTTCACGGCAGGAGCGGAGCAGTCCCACGCGGTGTTCCTCGTCGGCGTCACCTTGGTCGCTGGTGCGTCCCGTACCCTCGTGTTTCACTTGGCCGAGCCGGCGACCGCTCGAGGTCCCGAGGTCGACGTTCAGCCGCTCGTGCGGCAACAAAAGACACTTCAGAAGGTGCCGACCTGCAGGAGTTAAGCCGTAGAGCCCCGCATTTCGCCCGCGGCGAGGTTGACAATTTCTTCAACTGCCCCACATCTGCCCATCGTCTTGCTAGGGTGCCGGTCACACACGGGGCCGGAGCAGTAGGGGCGGGGACTGATGAATCTACGGCGTTTCTTGGGCTTGTTCGCTGCGCTCGCCATCGCATTGGTGGTCACTGCCGCACCCGCCTTCGCGACACCGGCCTACCCGCCGAGCCCACCAGGCCACTCCTCTCACGGCGTCCAAGGGGTGCCGGTACAGAGAGTGTCGGGTGGGCTGGCGCGCACCGGGAGCAACCTGCTGCCGATCGTTGGCACCGGACTGGTGCTGGTCATGGTGGGTGGCCTCTTGCTGGTCGTTAGGCGTCGACGGATCGGAACGCACGCCACCGGCTGACAATCAAACGGCGCGGCCACTAACCTGCGTCGCGACGTCGAGTCTTGACCGGCAGGCCCATGGCGTTCACCCGGATCGTGGTGGCTGCGGCGCTGGGCTTCCTCGGCGGGTTCGTGGCATTGCTCGTGCTGGCGTGGCGCCAGGCCGGGTCGGCGGGACTGGGAGAATTCCTCAGCGAGTTGGGTGCCACCGGTCACCCGGGCTCCGGCACCTACCGCCTGGCCGTCCTCTGTGTCGCCGGTGGGGTCGCGTTCGTGGCGGTGGCCTGTTGGCTCGGCCGGCCACCGGTGGCGGCGGCCGGTTACCTCGCGATCTCGGCCGGGCTGTTCACCGTGTCCGCGGCGGTGCCGTGCGCGGACGGCTGCCCGATCCCCGTTCGGGAGGGCCTCAGCACCCTGCCCAACTTCGTGCACTTCTCGGGAAGTGCGGCGGCCTTCGGCCTGGCCGTGTTTGCCATGACGGCGATCGCCCAGGCGCACCGCGATCCGGTGCTGCGGCGGCTGTCGACCACGGCGGCCCGGGTCGCCACCGTCCTGTTCTCTGCCCTCAGCATCTCCCTGCTGGTGTTCGGGCACGCGAGGGTCAACGGCTTGATCGAGCGCCTCTTGGCCGGCGTCTGCCTTGGCTGGTTGGTCGTCTGCGCCCTGCGACTGTGCCGGCGCAGCGACGAGGTCCCCCCGTACGACTGAGCTCGTCGTACCTGACTGGCAGCATGCAGGCTGTGTCCGGGCTCACCTCGACTCCTGTTCGCTCGGCGCTGTCGGCGGCGCAGGCGCGTCGGATCGCGCTGGCCGCGCAGGGCTTCGCCGAGGCGCATCCGGCCGGTGTTCCCGACATGCGGGCGCTGCGGCGGGTCCTGGCCAGGGTGGGGCTGGTGCAGATCGACTCGGTGAACGTGCTGGTGCGCTCGCACTACCTGCCGCTGTTCAGCCGGCTGGGTCCGTATCCGCCCGGCCTGCTCGACCGGGCCGCCTACCGGCCGCCTCGTCAGCTGTTCGAGTACTGGGGACACGAGGCGTCGCTGATTCCGGTCGACGCCCAGCCGTTGCTGCGCTGGCGGATGGCCCGTTCGCGCGACGACGCGTGGGGTGACATGCGGCGGATCGCCGACGAGAAGCCGGAGTTCGTGCGCTGGGTGCTGCAAGAGGTGCGTGACCGCGGGCCGATATCGGCCGGCGAGATCGAGCACGACGCGCCCCGGCCAACGGACGGCTGGGGCTGGAACTGGTCGGAGGTCAAGCGGGCTCTGGAATATCTCTTCTGGTCCGGTCAGGTCACGGCGGCCTCTCGTCGCGGATTCGAGCGGCTCTACGACCTGCCCGAGCGCGTGCTGCCCTCTCGGGTGCTGGCCGCCTCCACCCCCGACGTGGCCGAGGCACAGCGCGGGCTGGTGGACATCGCCGCGCGCAGTTCCGGCGTGGCCACTGAGCGCGATCTGCGGGACTACTTCCGGCTGCGACCAGCCGAGTCGCAGGCCGCCGTTGCGGCCCTGGTCGGGGCCGGCCGATTGGTGCCGGTGACGGTCGAGGGCTGGCGGGAACCGGCCTACCTGCACGCCGACGCGCGGATCCCGCGGCGTGTCCACGCGCGTGCGTTGCTCTCACCGTTCGACTCACTTGTATGGGAGCGGCAGCGCACGGAGCGGCTCTTCGGCATGCGGCTGCGGCTGGAGATCTACACGCCGGCACCCAAACGGGTCCATGGCTACTACGTGCTGCCGTTCCTGCTCGGCGACACCCTTGTCGCGCGGGTCGATCTCAAAGCCGACCGCAAGGCCGGGGTGCTGCTGGTGCGCGGCGCCTATCTAGAGGAGCCGGCCGTCCCCGGCGAGGTGGCAGCCGAGCTGGCAGCGGAGCTGGCCGTGATGGCTGGGTGGCTCGGCCTCGGCTCGGTCGCCGCTGACTGCAGGGGCGACCTGGCCCCGGCGCTGCGAGCGGCGCTGTGACGCCGATGCCCCGCGCGGCGCACCCGGTGGCGGGCCGCCTGCTCGACTACAGTCGCCCTACCGCGACTTCCTCCCGAGAGCGGCCAACAGACCTGAGAGACACCACCGTGCCCGAGATAGCGCCCCTGTCGGCGAGGGTCATCGCCTTCACCACGTTCAACCCCCCCGAGGACATCCCCTGGGAGACCGACGCCGACGGGGGACAGGCGCTGGCGGAGTTCGCCGGCCGCGCGTGCTACCAGTCGTGGAAGAAGCCCAACCCGCGCACCGCCACCAACGCCGGCTACCTGCGGCACATCCTCGAGGTGGGCCACCTGTCGGTGCTCGAGCACGGCACCGTCACCTTCTACCTCACCGGCGTGTCCCGGTCGCTGACCCACGAGCTGATCCGGCACCGGCACTTCTCCTACAGCCAGCTCAGCCAGCGCTACGTTCCCGAGCGCGACGCCGCCATGGTGGAGCCGTCCGTCATCGCCGAGGATCCCGACCTGCATGCCCTGTTCATCGCTGCGACCGACGCGGCGCTGAAGTCCTACACGGAGCTGCTCGAGGGTCTGGAGAAGCGCTTCGCCGATGTCGAGAGCGCGACGTTGCGCCGCAAGCAGGCCAGGCAGGCCGCTCGCGCCGTGCTCCCCAACTCCACTGAGACGCGCATCGTCGTGACCGGTAATTACCGGGCGTGGCGTCACTTCGTCGCGATGCGAGCGAGCGAGCATGCCGACGTGGAGATTCGCGAGCTCGCCGTGCTGTGCCTGCGCGAGCTGCAGCGCGTCGCGCCCAATGTCTTCGCCGACTTCGAGATCGGCACGCTCCCCGACGGCACAGAGGTGGCCTCCAGCCCGCTGGTCGCAGAGGGCTGAAATTGTTCTGTAGTAGCGATGTAACGCTTCGGAGCCTGGCGGCGATAGACCTGACGAGTCCCGTGGCGCTCCGGACCCCCGACCGGTGCGCGGCGGGGCTCAACTATGTCCGGCCCGGCCGAGTAGCGTGTCCGATATGACCTTGCGGGGCACGGATCCCAGCCGGCCGTTCGGCCGGATTCTCACCGCGATGGTCACCCCCTTCACGCCCACCGGCGATCTCGATCCCGATGGGGCGGCTGCCCTGGCCAGCCACCTCGTCAGCGAAGGCCGCAACGACGGGCTGGTCATCAGTGGGACGACCGGTGAGTCGCCGACCACGACCGACGCGGAAAAGGCTCGCCTGCTGCGGGCCGTGGTCGAAGCGGTCGGTGAGCGGGCCGCCGTGCTGGCGGGGGTGTGCACCAACGACACGGTGCACGGCGTTGAGCTGGCCCGGGCCGCGGCTGCCGGGGGTGCCGACGGCCTGCTCGTCGTATCGCCCTACTACTCCAAACCGCCGCAGGAAGGCCTGCTCGCGCATGTCCGTGCGATCGCCGACGCGACACCGTTGCCCGTCATGGTCTACGACATACCCGGCCGTACCGGCGTGCCCTTCGAGACCGAGACGCTGCTGCGGCTGGCGGAGCATGATCGGGTCCTGGCCGTCAAGGATGCCAAGGGCGATCTCGCCTCGGCCTCGGTCGTGATGGCGCACACCGATCTCGCCTTCTACTCCGGCGAGGACATGCTGAACCTCCCCCTGCTCTCGATCGGTGCCGTCGGCTTCGTCAGCGTAGTCGGTCACCTCGTCGCGGCCCGGCTCCGTGAGTTGCTCGACGCGTACGAAAGCGGTGACGTGCGGCATGCACTCGCCATCCATCAGGGGCTGCTGCCGGTCTACACCGGCATCTTCCGCACCCAGGGTGCGATTCTGACCAAGGCGGCGCTCGGCCTGCTGGGGCTGCCCGGTGGCCCGATGCGGTCGCCCCTCATCCCAGCTACGGAGGAACAAATCAACGCGCTACGAGTCGACCTGGTGGCCGGCGGGGTCAAGATCGCCTGATGAGCCACCCGCATCCGGAGCTGGGGCCGCCCCCGCCACTGCCACCGACCGGGTTGCGCATCATCCCGCTGGGTGGCCTGGGCGAGATCGGCCGCAACATGGCGGTCTTCGAGTTCGCCGGCCGGCTGCTCATCGTCGACTGCGGGGTGCTGTTTCCTGAGGCCGACCAGCCCGGCGTCGACCTGATCCTGCCCGACTTCACGGCCATCCGGGATCGTCTCGACGACGTCGAGGCGATCGTGCTGACCCACGGCCACGAGGACCACATCGGTGGGGTGCCCTATCTCCTGCGCGAGAAGGCCGACATCCCGTTGGTCGGCTCGCGCTTCACCCTGGCGCTGATCGAGGCCAAGCTCCGCGAGCACCGGATCAAGCCCTACACGTTCGAGGTACGCGAGGGGGGCCGGGAGCGGTTCGGGCCGTTCGACTGCGAGTTCTTCGCGGTCAATCACTCGATCCCTGACGCGCTCGCCCTCGCGATCCGCACTCCGGCCGGCCTGGTTCTGCACACCGGCGACTTCAAGATGGACCAGCTCCCGCTCGACGGCCGGCTCACCGACCTCGGCGGGTTCGCTCGGCTCGGGGCCGAGGGCGTGGATCTGCTGATGTCGGACTCCACCAACGCCGAGGTGCCCGGCTTCGTCACGCCCGAGCGCGAGATCGGGCCGGTTCTCGATCAGGTGATCCGCCAGGCGAGGCGCCGCGTGATCGTGGCCTGCTTCTCATCGCACGTCCACCGCGTACAGCAGGTCATGGACGCCGCGGTCGCTCACGACCGGCGGGTCGCCTTCGTGGGCCGGTCGATGGTGCGCAACATGGGGGTGGCCCGCGACCTGGGGCTGCTGCACATCCCTGACGGCCTCGTCGTGGCACTCGACGCCGTCACCGACCTGCCGCCCGACCGGCTCGTGCTCATCTCGACCGGATCGCAGGGTGAACCGCTCTCGGCGCTGGCCCGAATGGCCAACCGCGATCACCGGCAGGTCCGGATCGAGAGCGGCGACACGGTCGTGCTCGCGTCGAGCATGGTGCCCGGCAACGAGACGGCGGTCTTCAAGGTCATCAACGGCCTGACCCGCTGGGGCGCCAACGTCGTGCACAAGGGCCTGGCGATGGTGCACGTGTCCGGCCACGCGCCGGCCGGTGAGTTGCTCTACCTGCTCAACGCCACCCGGCCCTCCAATGTCATGCCGGTGCACGGTGAGTGGCGGCACCTTCGGGCGCATGCCGCACTGGCCGAAGCAACCGGCGTGCCGCCCGAGCGCATCGTGCTCGCCGAGGACGGCGTCGTCGTCGATCTGATCGACGGACTGGCCGCCATCACCGGAGCGGTGGAATGCGGATACGTCTACGTCGATGGCCTCACCGTCGGCGACGTCGGCGAGGGCTCCCTGAAGGACCGCCGCATCCTGGGTGACGCGGGTTTCATCGGAGTCACCGTGGTGGTGGACTCAGTGTCCGGGAAGCTGGCCGCCGGGCCGTTCGTGGCCGGCCGCGGGTTCAGCGACGAGCCGGCCGTCTTCGACGCCGTGCTCCCGCTGATCGAGGAAGAGATCCGACGAGCGGCCAGCGAAGGGATCGCCGACGCCCACCAGCTCCAGCAGTCGATCCGCCGGGTGGTGGGCAAGTGGGTGAGTGACGCCTACCGGCGCCGCCCGATGATCGTCCCGACCGTCGTAGAGGTCTGACCGACCGCCGGCCGCGGTCGCGTTTTGTGCCGTTCCGCCGCGTGTCGCGATCTCTGGGTGACCAGGACGGCCGGGCCCGCGGGATACCGTGGTGAGCATGCCTGCCCGCGGCTCGACGAGGACCCGGCCGCGCTCTGCACCTGCGCGGCGACCGGCTCGGCGAAAGCGCCGCGGGGGCGGTCCAGGCGGCGCGGCGGACGCGTTGGGCGCAACCGCCCGGGGTGCCTGGATGATCGTGGCGAGAGGCCTCGGGGGCTCCGCGCGTGCGGTCGGCCGCCAGGCTGCGACCGCCCGCGAGCTCGACCCGGCGCACCGCCGCGACGGTTTGGGCCTGGCCATTCTCGGGCTCGCACTCGTCCTGGCCATCGGCGTGTGGTGGCATGGGGCGGGGCCGGCCGGCCGGGCTATCACGGCCGGTGTCCGCTACCTCGTCGGGTCGGCCGGCGCACTCGTACCCCTACTGTTGGCCGCCCTGGCCCTGCACCTCCTCCGGCACGCACCGGACTCCACCAGCCGCGGCCGGCATCTCGTGGGCTGGGCCGCCCTGGGCGTCGGCGGCCTCGGCCTGCTGCACATCGCACACGGGGCACCCACCACGGCACCGGGTCGGCTCCGGGCGGCCGGACTGCTCGGCACGCTCGCCGGTGCGCCGCTGGACAGCGCGCTGACGCGTTGGGTGGCGGCCCCGCTGCTGGGTCTCGTGGTGATATTCGGACTGTTGGTGGTGACCGCCACCCCGATCAACCAGGTGGCCGGGCGGTTCGCCGCCGGGCGGGATCGCCTGCTGCGCCGATCGCCCGCGGGGGAGGGCGACGACACCTCGGACGAGGCCGACGCCGGGGACGCTGACGAGCCGGCTCGTCGCCGGCGACCGGCCCGCCGTCGGCAGGGCGTGATGGCCGACGACGGCGCCGGGGATGAAACAGAGGCACCGGATGAGACCGAGGGTGGCGAGTGGAGCACCGGCCCGCGGCCGGGGGTGCGGCGCGGAAGCCGGCCCGGTGCGGTTCCGGAGTCCTCCGCGCCGGTTCATACACCCGGTCCGACCCGGGCCGAGCAACTCGCCCTGACCGCCCTCGAGGGCGACTACCGGCTGCCCCCGCCGGATCTGCTCGGGCGCGGCACACCCCACAAGGCACGCAGCCGGGCCAACGACACGGTCATCGAGTCACTGACGCATGTCTTCGACCAGTTCGACGTCGACGCGGCGGTGACGGGCTTCAGTCGTGGCCCGACGGTGACCCGCTATGAGATCGAGTTGGGCCCGGGGGTGAAGGTCGAGCGGATCATCCAGCTGTCCCGCAATATTTCGTACGCGGTGAAGAGCCCCGACGTGCGGATCATCAGCCCCATTCCCGGCAAGAGCGCCGTGGGCGTCGAGATCCCGAACGCCGACCGCGAGCTGGTCAGCCTCGGCGACGTGATGCGCTCGCATGCGGCAACCAGTGACCACCATCCGATGACCGTCGGACTCGGCAAGGACATCGAGGGCGGCTTCGTCGTCACCAACCTGACCAAGATGCCGCACATCCTCATCGCCGGAGCGACCGGTGCCGGCAAATCCAGCTGCATCAATGCGTTGATCGCGTCGATCCTGACCCGGGCCACGCCCGATGAGGTACGGATGGTGCTGATCGACCCCAAGCGCGTGGAGCTGAACGGCTACCAGGGCATCCCGCATCTCATCACGCCGATCATCACCAACCCCAAGCGCGCCGCCGAGGCCCTCCAATGGGTCGTCCGCGAGATGGAGCTGCGCTACGAGGACCTCGCCACCAACGGTGTGCGACACCTCGACGACTTCAACCGCAAAGTCCGCAGCGGTCACATCACCGCGCCGCCGGGAAGCGAGCGCGTGTTCACCACGTACCCCTACATCCTGGTGATCGTCGACGAGCTGGCCGACCTGATGATGGTCGCGCCCCGTGACGTCGAGGACGCGATCTGCCGGATCGCAGCCATGGCCCGGGCCGTGGGCATCCACCTGGTTCTGGCCACCCAGCGGCCGAGTGTCGACGTCGTCACCGGCCTGATCAAGGCCAACGTGCCGAGCAGGCTCGCCTTCTCGACGGCCAGCCTGGCCGATTCCCGGGTCATCCTCGACCAGCCGGGTGCGGAGAAGCTGGTGGGCCAGGGTGACGGGCTGTTCCTGCCGATGGGCGCGAGCAAGCCCCAGCGCATCCAGGGTGCCTTCTGCACCGAGGCGGAGATCACGGCGGTTGTCCGGCACTGCAAGAAGCAGGCTGAGCCGTCGTACCGCGACGACGTCGTTGCCACCGCGAACTCCGGCACCCGCGCCGAGGTCGACGAAGACATCGGCAACGACCTGGACCTGCTGTGCCAGGCGGTCGAACTGGTCGTGACGACGCAGTTTGGTTCGACGTCGATGCTGCAGCGCAAGCTGCGGGTCGGCTTCGCCAAGGCCGGGCGGCTGATGGATCTGATGGAGAGCCGGGGCATCGTCGGCCCCTCGGAGGGGTCGAAAGCGCGCGACGTGCTCGTGAAGGGCGACGAGCTTGACGACGTACTGCTGACGCTGCGCGGGCAATAAACTCGGGCCGCCGAAACCCTCGCTTATTCGCTAGGTTTGACCGCGTCTAGACTGGCTGTTTCCGCTTATTGCGCGGCCCTCATGAGGAGCATCGGCATTGTCGTCCGCTGAGCCGTTGACCGTTGGCGTCATGCTGCGGACGGCACGCGAGAGCGCTGGCCTGTCGGTGGCCGATATCGCCGAACGCACCCGGGTGCGGGCCACTTTGATCCGCGAGATCGAAGCCGACGATTTCGCTGGGTGCGGCGCCAGTTTCTATGCCCGCGGCCACGTTCGGTCGATCGCCACGACCGTCGGACTCGACCCCGGTCCGGTGCTGTCGCAGTTCGACGTCCAGCATGGCTCCCAGGCGCCGGCGATGCTGACGGACAGGCCGCTGCCCGCCTACGAGCCGTCCTGGTCGCACGCTGGCCCCCTCACCCCGCTCTACTCCGCACCGCCGGCCAGCGCACCGCTGGCCACCGCAGCCGCGGCCCAGGTCCACGACCAACCTCCGCATTGGGTCAAGACGCGTGAAGTGCCCTTGCCGAAGGTCAAGGCTCGCAAGGCACGCTCTGCCAAGCGGTTCGGTCCGAATTGGACCTCGGCAATGATCGTCGCGGCAGCTCTGGTGGCCCTGTTCGCGATCGGCACCTTCATCGGACTTCCGCACACCACGGCCAAGGTGCCGGCTGAGGCCATCGATCTCGGGACGCCGGTGCCCACCGCGACGCCCGCTCCCAAGCGGAGCGGACCGGTGGCGCAGGTGCCGCAGACCGGTGTCAACCTGCGCATACGCGTGACGAACGGCGCCAGCTGGGTCCGGGTGACCGATGGCAACGGCCGCGAGATGTTCCAGGGCGTCCTGGACTCCGGCACGGTCAAGGATTTCCATGATTCCAAAGCGCTGATCGTCCGATACGGCAATGCGCCCGCGGTCATCGTCATCCTCAACGGCCACGACCGCGGATCGCCCTCCTGCCCAGCCAGCGTCTGCTCCGTTCGCTACGAGCCTGATCAGGCGGCCGGCTGAGCGCCGGCAGCTAGGCTGGCTGGGTGCCGACGTCTGAGCGTCCCGATCGCCGGGTCGCCCTCGTCACGCTGGGTTGTGCCCGCAATGAGGTCGACTCTGAGGAGCTGGCCGGTCGGCTCGTAGCCGGCGGCTGGCAGCTGGTCGACGCCGTCGACGCGGCCGCCATCGTGGTCAACACCTGCGGGTTCATCGAGGCGGCCAAGAAGGACTCGATCGACACGCTGCTCGGAGCTGCTGAGACCGGCGCCAAGGTGGTGGCGGTCGGCTGCCTGGCCGAGCGATATGGCGCCCAATTGGCCGGATCGATGCCCGAGGCCGACGCGGTGCTGGGTTTCGACGCGTATCCCGACATCGGCGCCCGCCTCGACGATGTACTGACCGGCCGGCCGGTGCCGGCGCACACGCCGCGCGACCGCAGAGAGCTGTTGCCGGTCGTGCCCATGCAGCGTCCGGCGGCCGTGGTCGGCATTCCCGGCCACGCCGGTGGTCCCCGCGTCCTGCGGCGTCGCCTCGAGGCAGGCCCGGTCGCGGCCCTGAAGATCGCCAGCGGGTGCGACCGGCGCTGCAGCTTCTGCGCGATCCCCAGCTTCCGCGGCGCGTTCGTCTCTCGCCCCCCGGCCGACCTGCTCATGGAGGCGCGCTGGCTGGCCACGAAGGGCGTCCGGGAGCTGTACCTCGTGAGCGAGAACTCCACGTCCTACGGCAAAGACCTCGGCGACCTGCGGCTGCTCGAGTCGCTGCTGCCCCAGTTGGCGGCAGTCGAGGGCATCGTCCGGGTGCGCGTCTCGTACCTGCAACCCGCCGAGCTGCGACCTGGGCTGCTCGAGGTGCTGGCCACCACGCCCGGCGTCGCGGCCTACTTCGATCTGTCCTTCCAGCACGCCAGCGAGCCGGTGTTGCGTCGGATGCGCCGCTTCGGCTCCACGGAGCGCTTCCTGCGCCTCCTGGAGTCGGTGCGCGCGCTCGATCCGCGGGCCGGCGCCCGGTCCAACGTGATCGTCGGATTTCCTGGCGAGACCCGGGCCGACGTCGCCGAGCTCGAGCGCTTTCTCACCGTTGCCCGGCTCGACGCGGTGGGCGTGTTCGGCTACTCCGCCGAGGACGGCACGGAGGCCGCCGATCTGCGGCACCAGGTGCGCGCCGACACGGTCAGCCGGCGGCTGACCCGGCTGTCGCAGCTGGCGGAGGAGCTGACCTCGCAACGCGCCGAGGAGCGGGTGGGCAGCACCGTCGAGGTGCTCATCGAGCAGGTGACCGGTGGGGTGGCCGAGGGCCGGGCCGCGCATCAGGCTCCCGAGGTCGACGGCGGTACGACCGTTCATGGGGCGGGCTTGCGGGTCGGTGATCTCGTCCGAGCCTCGGTCGCCGCGACGAGCGGGATCGACCTGATCGCGGATCTCATCGACGTCAGCGATCCGTCGCCGGCCGGGCCGCCGTGACCGACCCGCGGGCGGTCCCGATGCCGCTCGACCCGGCCGCGGTGGCGCCGAGCGGAGCGCCCCTGGTCAACATCGCCAACGCGTTGACCTGCCTGCGCCTGTTGCTCGTGCCCATGTTCGGGTTTCTGCTGCTGGCCGGCGAGGGCCACTTCACCCTGTGGCGGGTGGCCGCGGCCGTGACCTTCGCGGTCGCGTCGTTCACCGACCGGATCGACGGCCAGTTGGCACGCCGCTACGACCTGGTGACGTCGTTCGGCATGGTCGCCGACCCGATTGCCGACAAGGCGCTGATCGGTACCGCGCTGATGGTGCTGTCGCTGTTGCACGAGCTGCCCTGGGCCATCACGGTGGTCGTGCTCACCCGGGAGATCGGCGTCACGCTGCTGCGGTTCTGGGTGATCCGGCACGGGGTCATGGCGGCCAGCCGCGGGGGCAAGCTGAAGACGCTGATGCAGAGCGTGGCAATCGGGCTGTACGTGCTGCCACTGCACGGCTGGCCGGCCACCGGCCGGGCCTGGGTGATGGGGGTGGCGGTCGCCGTCACCATCGTCACCGGTCTCGACTACGTCCAGCGTGCGTTGCGCCTGCGCACCACCAGCCCGCGCGCTGTCGCCCTCCGCGCCGAGCGGGCCGCTGCCCGGCGGGCCGCTGCCCGAGCCCAGGACGGGCGGTGAGCCCGGCGGCGACGCTGCACGCGGCGCTGCACCGGCGGGGAGAGACCGTCGCTGTGGCGGAGTCGCTCACCGGGGGCCTGCTCAGCGCGGCGATGACCGACACCCCGGGAGCGAGCGAGACGTTTCGCGGTGGGTTCGTGGTCTACGCCACCGATCTCAAGACGGCGCTGGTCGGCGTTCCGGCCGATCTGCTGGCCGAGCACGGCCCGGTGCACCGTGAGGTCGCCCTCGCCCTGGCCATCGGCGCCCTAGAGCGCTGTGCCTCCGACTGGGGTGTCGGTGTCACTGGCGTTGCCGGCCCTGACCCGCAGAGTGGCCAGCCCGTTGGCCTCGTCTGGGCGGCGGTGGCCAGCCGCGGGGGCGCGACCTGGGCCACCGCGCGGCATCTCGACGGGAACCGTGCCGAGGTGCGGGCCGGCTCGGTGCTGCTGGCGATCAGCGCGCTAAGCGAGGTGCTCGCCGACGGGGGAGCCGACCGGTGATTACTGTGTTACGCCAATGGCGGACACGACGGGTCGAACGTGTCCCCGGGGAGGCCGCGAGGTACGGTTGGCGCACGGGAATCAGGATTCGGGAGGAGGGCGCGCGATGCTGTTACTCCGGCAGGTGATCGGAGAGACCCTGCGCGCTCGCCGCTTGGGCCAGCAGCGCACTCTACGTGAGGTTTCCAGCGCGGCCCGGGTCAGCCTGGGCTATCTCTCCGAGATCGAGCGTGGGCAGAAGGAAGCGTCCTCAGAGTTGCTCGCCGCTATCTGCGGCGCTCTTGGCGCGCCGCTTTCCGATGTGCTCTCCGACGTCCGTGACACGTTCCGGATGGACGAGTCCGCCGGTCTGCCTGTCCTCCACGACGTGGGCACGGCGGAGGCGTCGATGCGAGGGCACGTCGTCGTGGCCGCCTGACCGCCACCGCGAACCCCTCGTGACACCGCCGTCTTCGGCTCTCTCCGCCGCATCCGCCCCACCTGTCCCGGCGCGGGGAACGCGCAGCCGGGCCGGAAATGCGATGGCCCGGACCCGGGTCGGCCTACTCGCGGGAGCCGCCCGGGCGCTGCACGCGCAGGGATTGCGACGTACCACGATGAGCGACGTGGCGACCTTCGCCGGCGTGGCGAAGGCGACGCTCTACAACCACTTCCGCACCAAGGACGACGTCTGGTCGGCCCTGGTGGTCGCCGAGGTCGAGTTGCTTGCCGACGAATGCGCCGGCCGGCCACTGGATGAGGCGCTGGCGCATGCCGCTACCCGACTGTCGAGTCATCCGGCGGTGCTGCGGGTCGCCGCTGAGGACCCCGCGGCGCTGGCGGCCCTGGCGACCGGCTCCGATACGGCCGGCTGGCACGCCGCCCGGATCTCGGTGCGCACGGCGCTATCGCAGGCCGGCCGGGGCGGCGACGACATCGTGCTGCGCTGGTTGTCGTCGCATCTGGCCACGCCGGGTAATGCCGCCTCCGCGACAGAGGGCGCCGCCGTCTTGGTGGCCGGCCTGCCGCCAGACGGCGTGCCGTCGCGGCCTCAACCGAGCGCCCCCGCACGTTCCTGACACACTGACGCGCGGCAACGGCGCCGGTCTGGAGGCTAGAGGGTGTCCATCGGAGAGAGCTCGGGCGGCCGTAATCGGCTACCGCTGATCATCGCCATCGTCGTCGGTATCGCCCTCGTCTTCGGCGTCCGATATTTCATCGGTGGATCCAGCACCCCATCGTCGAAGCACCCCAAGCCCACGGCGCAGCGCACGGGCTGCGTCCAACTGGCCGTGACGGCATCATCGGAGAAGGCCGCGCTGCTCGGCCAGATCGCCGCCGAGTACGACAAGGGCGACCACCGGGCCGGCGGCGCGTGCATCGCGGTAACTGTCACCTCGAAGGCGTCGGGTGGTGGCATGGAAGCGCTCGCCCGCGGCTGGGACGCCCGCCGCGACGGCCCCCGGCCAGATGTCTGGTCGCCGGCTTCGAGCTCGTGGACGGTGCTCCTTCAGCAGCGCCTCGCGAGCAAGGATCGCCCCCCGTTGGTCCCGGCGAAGCTCCCGAGGATCGCGCAGACCCCACTCATCCTCGCCATGCCGCGGCCGATGGCTCAGGCGCTGGGCTGGCCGAAGAAGCCACTGGGTTGGGGAGACCTGCTGGCGCTGTCGCGCAACCCAGCGGGGTGGGGTGCCTACGGCCATTCCGAGTGGGGCCGCTTCACTCTCGGCAAGACCAACCCTGACTTCTCCACCTCTGGGCTGAACGCCACGATCGGCACCTACTTCGCCGCCACCGGCCGATCGAGCGACCTGACCGCCAAGGACATCACCGACCCCAAGGTCGTCAGCTACGTCAAGGGCGTCGAGGCATCGGTGGTGCACTACGGCGACACCACGCTGACCTTCCTCGCCAACCTCCAGGCCGCCGACCGCAAGGGTCAGGGGCTGACCTACATCAGCGCCGTCACGGTCGAGGAGAAATCGGTCTGGGACTACAACCAGGGCAACCCCAGCGGTGACCCCAAGACCCTCGGCAAGGCCGCCAAGCCACACACGCCATTGGTGGCGATCTATCCCAAGGAGGGAACCCTGCTGTCGGACAATCCCTTCGTCGGGCTCACCGCGCCGTGGGTCAATTCCGCCAAGCAAGCCGCGGCCAAGGACTTCCTCGACTACGTACAGGCCGACAAGCAACAGCGGCGCTTCCAAGCCTCGGCGTTCCGCAGCTACCAGGGCAAGCCTGGCAGCGTCATCTCACCGGCCAACGGCCTGCTGCCGGAGCAACGCATCACCGTCATCGCGCCGCCGCCGCCATCGGTGCTGCAGTTGGTGGCGCAGTCGTGGGACAAGCTGCGCAAGCGGGCCCGCGTGCTACTTGTTCTCGACGTGTCGGGGTCGATGGGAGAGTCGGTCGGCAGCAGCGGGGAGACCAAACTCGAGCTGGCAAAGCGGGCCGCGACGGCCGCGATCGGGCAATTCGCGCCAGACGATGAGGTGGGCCTGTGGACCTTCAGCACTGGAGCGTCGCTGCAAGACGTGCCCTACAACAAGCTGGTGCCCATCGGCCCGGTGAAGACCACCGGGCCGAAGCTGGTGGCTGCCATCAAGGGCCTGGTCCCCGAAGGGGGCACCGCGTTGTACCGGACGACCAAGGCCGCCCAGCGCGAACTGGCCGACACCCTCGACCCGGACCGGATCAACGCGGTCGTGGTGCTCACCGACGGTAAGAACGAATTCTCCCCGGACAACAACATCCAGACCGTGATCGACCAGCTCAACAGCTCCAGCGAGAGCACCACGACGGCGGTGCGGGTGTTCCCCATTGCCTACGGCGAACAGGCCGATCTGGGCGCCCTCACCAAGATCGCCGAGGCGTCCCGGGCGGCGGCATATGACGCCAGTGACCCGGAGTCGGTGGAGAAGGTGCTCACCGCGGTCGTGTCGAACTTCTGACCGGGGCAGACTGACCAGCGTGGGGCTGCGCCAGGAACTGACCGAGCCGTGGGGAATCGTCGCGGCCGGAGTCCTCGGCGGCCTGGGCTGGGCGCTGGCCGCTCCGGCGGCCGGTGCCGCCGCGATCGGCGTGGGTATTGGCCTTGCGGTGTACGGCGTCAAGGTGGCCGCGTCGGCGCTGACCCACCGCGAGGACCGCACCGCGTCCGACCGCGGGCTGCTCGCGCCCCGCAAGGGCAGTCCGGCCGAGGTGTGGCTGCGCCGGGCGGAGCGCACGGTACGCACGTTGCACGACCAGACCGAGGCCGCCGGCGAGCCGTCCGTACGCGCGCAGATCGGCACGGTCGACGACGACGCCGCCACGGTGTTGGACGCGTTGCGGCGGCTGGCCGCGCAGGTCACCGCGGTCGAGGACGCCTTGCACCGGATCGACGTGCCCCAGCTCTGGGCGGAGAGCAAGCGCCTCACCGAGGCCGTTGCCGAGCAGGGCTCGGACGAGCTGCGCGCCGAGCAGCACCGCTCGCTGGCCGCCATCTCCGAACAGCTCAACGTCGCCACCCGGCTGGACGACGCGCGAGCCACCCTGCTGGCCAAGATGCAGTCGACCGCGATCGGGCTCGATGGCCTGGTCGCACGCCTGGCGGAGGTGCTCGCCCTCTCTGCCACGGCCGGCGGTGTCGACACCGCGCACGGGCAGATCGTCGAGCTGGGCAGCGAGCTCGACGGCCTGCGTACCGGTCTCGCCGAGACCGAGGCCATTTCGCGCCGTGCGCTGGGACCGCAGCAGGGACCGGCGGCAACGGCGTGAGCCGAACACTCGTGCAAGGATGGTTCTGCATCCTCAGCAGGGACGCTGACACAGGAGGACGAGGAAATGGCTAACCCGTTCGTACGGGGCTGGAAGTACTTCATGGCGCTGCTCTCGGGCAAGCTCGACGAGTACAGCGACCCGAAGATCCAGATTCAGCAGGCGATCGAGGATGCCCAGCGCCAGCACCAAGCGCTGACCCAGCAGGCGGCTTCGGTCATCGGCAACCAGCGACAGCTGGAGATGAAGCTTTCCCGCCAGATGGGCGAGGTCGAGAAGCTCCAGGGCTCTGCCCGGCAGGCACTCGTGCTCGCCGACCAGGCCCGGGCCAGGGGCGATGACGCCAAGGCCACTGAGTACGAGCAGACCGCCCAATTGTTCGCGACCCAGCTCGTCGCGGCGGAGCAGTCGATGGAGGATCTCAAGGGTCTGCATGACGGGGCCCTGCACGCGGCGGAGCAGGCCAAGAAGGCCGTCGAGAGCAACGCCATGATGCTGCAGCAGAAGCTCGCCGAGCGGACGAAGCTGCTGAGCCAGCTCGAGCAGGCCAAGATGCAGGAGCAGGTGTCGAAGTCGCTGTCGTCGATGTCCGAGCTCAGCGCGCCCAGCAACACCCCGTCGTTGGCCGAGGTGCGCGACAAGATCGAGCGGCGCTACGCCAACGCCCTCGGCTCGGCCGAGCTGGCCAGCAACTCGGTCGAAGGCCGCATGCTCGAGGTCCAGAAGTCCACATTGGACTTCGCGGGCGCCACGAGGCTCGACCAGATCCGGGCAAGCATGGCCGGCGACCAGCTCGCCACGGCGCCCGAGCGGCAGGCCGTGGCCGCGCCGGAACCGGCCACCCCCGCGGCGGACTCCACCGCGGCCGACTCCACCGGGGCTGCCGACGAGCTGGCCAAGCGCAGGGCTGCCGAGCAGACCTGACATGGTGGCCGGGGAGCTGGTGCACAGACTGCGCGAGACGGTGTCCGCGTGGCAGGATCCCGTGCTCCGTTACGAGCGGGCGGTCCGGCGCGCGCAGGATGTCGCGCGCCGACGCACCATCACCGCTGCCGGCCTCACCGGGGCGGCGGCCATCCTGGTGCCCTACTCCGGCCTGGGCTTGCTCGATGTCGGCTGGGTGGCGGCGTCCGCCGCGACGACGACGTCAGCGGTGCTGGCGGTCCGCCGGGCCAAGCATCTTCGGGCCCAGATTCCGCCCGCCCGCCCACCTCGACTCTCGTCCGCGGCCCGCCCGGGTGTCGACCGGCTCGCGAGAGCGGCCCGGGCGCTACGGGGGGTGCTGGCCCGGCTGGGTTCCGCCGCCGCCGACACCGCCCATGAGGCAGCCGCCGCCGAGCGCGCGCTGGGTGACGTCGCCGGCCAGGTCGATGCCATTGAGACCGCACTCACCGTCGCTCCTGCCGAGACGCACGCCGGCTTGCTCGAGGGCCGTGCCGTCCTGCTGGCGCGGCTCGACGAGGGGACGCTGGCCTACGAGCGACTCGTCGCCGTGGCCGCCGAGTGCCTGGCCGCCAACGCGAGCGGCCATGCCGACGCCTTCGCGCGGCGACGGCTCGACGAGGCCACCGATCGGCTGCGCGGGCTCGCGGCAGGCTGGCACGAGGTGCACTCGATCGGCCGCACCGCGGGCACCTAGCCTTCCTCGCCGGCCGCCGACACTTCGGCTAGGCGGCGCTGCAGGAACTTTCGGTCGGCGACCGACGTGGTGAGCCCGATCGCACGCCGGTAAGCCGTGGCGGCCTGCTCCGGCCGCCCGAGCCGGCGCAACAGGTCGGCGCGGGCGGCATGCAGCAGGGGATAGCCGTCGAGGTGCGCCTCCAGACCGTCGAGCACCCGCAATCCGGCGGCCGGCCCGGCGTGCTCGGCGACGGCGACCGCGTGGTTCAGCCGTACCACGGGCGAGCCGGTCATGGATTCGAGCACCGTGTACAACGCGTCGATTGCCGACCAGTCCGTGTCGCCAGCCGTGGCTGCCCTCATGTGCTCCCCGGCGATGGCGGCCTGCACCTGATAGGGACCCGGCCGCCGAAACGCGGCCGCCCGGCCGAGCAACGCTGAGCCCTCGGCGGTAGCCACCCGGTCGTACTTGCTCCGGTCCTGGCCGGGCAGCAGCACGACCTGCCCCGCTGCGTCGAGACGCGCGTCGCGTCGGGCGTGCTGGAACAGCATGAGGGCGAGGAGCCCGAGCGCTTCGGGCTCGGCCGGTGCCAGAGTGCTCAGCACCCGGGTGAGCCCGATCGCGTCCTCGCACAAGTCGCGGCGGATGGCGGCGTCACCGGTGCTGGCCGAGTACCCCTCGTTGAATACGAGGTACAGCACGGCTAGGACACCGCCGAGCCGGTCCGGCAGATCCGCATCCGAAGGCTCGGCGTACGGAATCCCGGCGGCAGCGATCTTCTTCTTGGCGCGGGTGAGCCGGGCCGCCATCGTTGGCTCGCTGACCAGGAAGGCGCGCGCGATTTCTGCCGTTGTGAGCCCGCCGACGCAACGCAGGGTCAGCGCTATGCGTGACTCGACGGCCAGGGCCGGATGGCAGCAGGTGAACAGCAGCCGCAGCCGGAGGTCGGGGATCGTCGACACCGGCTCCTCCTCGTCGGGATCCGGCGCGTATACCGGGGCCACGAGCAGCGGCAGCTTGCCCGTCAGGACGCGTTCCCGGCGCAGGCGATCCACGGCCCGCCGGCGGGCGGTAGTGAGGAGCCAGGCCGCGGGTTGTGTCGGCACACCGGTCTCCGGCCATGCGGTGACCGCGGCCGTGAAGGCGTCCTGCAGCGCGTCCTCAGCCAGATCGAGGCTGCTCAACTGGCGGGTGAGGAGGGCCAGCAGGCGTCCCCATTCCGACCGGTGGGCCGATTCGAGCGCGGTTCGGACGGCAGGGTCGCCTGGCTGGTCCCGCTCAGTCACAGCTGCAGTGTCACTCTTATGCGCCGTCGGGGGACTGCGTCGGCACGACCGGTCGCACCTCGACGGCCGACCCCGGGCCGAGCGGGAGCTGCCGGGCGTACTCCAGAGCCTTGTCCAGGTCGGCACAGTCGACGAGGTAGAACCCGCCGAGTTGTTCCTTGGTCTCGGTGAAGGGGCCGTCCGTGACGACTCGCTCCTCGGCCCCTTCGGTGGGTCGCCGGACCAGCGTCGCGGTGCCGCTGGGATGCAGTGCTGATCCGCCGCGCATGACGCCGTGATCGGCCAACATCTGTGAGTAGGCCATGTGCGCTCCCCACATCTTCTGCTCCTGCTCCTGGGTGAACGGTGCCGTTTCGTCGCCGTAGATAAGGAACACGTACTCCATGACCGCCTCCGTACTCGTGGGGTGGGCCGGCTATCAACCCGGACACTGTGATGACGAAGGGCACCGGGCCGGATCGACAATTGGCCGGAATTTTCTGCTAGCCGGTTGGCTGGCATTTGCAGCACGGCCGGTCGGAGCGCTCGAAGACCCAGCGGTCGTCGCCCCGACGGGTGCTGCCGGTCGTGATCTGTTCCCAGCGGTCCTTGTTCGCATGCAGGAGGCGCCGGGCCAGGGAGACCAGGGCGGGCAGATCGGGCACATCACGCACCCGGGCCACGGCCATAGGCCGCGCAGGAAGAGCACCTCGCTGTTGTACAGGTTGCCGATGCCCGCCAGGTTGCGCTGGTCGAGCAAGGCTAGGCCGATCTCCCTGTCCGGCTGCCCTTGCAGCCGCCGTACGGCTTCGGTCAGGTCGCAGCCCGGGTCGAGCAGGTCAGGGCCAAGGTGCCCGACGAGGTCGGCCTCCGCGGACGTGGGGACCAGCTTCACGTCATCCAGCCGGTAGCCGACCGCCTGCTGGTGCTCCGTGCCGAGGACGACACGCACCTCGTTTGCCGGGCCGCGCCATCTAGCGCCGGTGGGATAGACCCGCCAGCTGCCGTCCATCATGAAATGGCTATGCAGGGTCCGGCCGTCGTCGAGGCGGATCAGGATGTGCTTGCCCCGCGGTGTGACATCAAGGACTGTGCGTCCGGTCAGGTCGGCGGTCGCGAGCTGCGGCATGCGGAAATCGCTGGTCAGGAGGATCTGGCCGGCCAGCGCCCGGTGCAGCTGGCGGGCGGAGAGGTAGACGGTGTCGCCTTCGGGCACCTAATCCGAAAATCCAAGGTGAGTGGGCAGGCGAAGCTCCCGGCGGAGCGCTGGCGGAGCCGGGATGAGTGGTGCGCCGGGTCGGGTCAGGCGGCGGGTTGCAGGGTGACGGTGTAGCCGAGGGCTTGCAGTTCCC
>JBBPZR010000017.1:0-44420 GCA_038276285.1 Mycobacteriales bacterium
GCGTGGGGCGTCCTTCGCGGACTCGCCAGGTGGCTTGATGTCGGCGTACGGCGACAGCCGGAAGCCGGTGGCTGACACGAACACCGCCTGCCCACCTCGCCGAGCCACCACCGGCCGGGAAGACCGGCTCTCCGCGGCGCCGTGAACCGCCTGCTCGGTGATCACCTCGGAAGCTCCCATCGCCGCATCGACGGCGGCCTGGCCACCTGCCTCCCACGCATCACGCAGCACCGGCAACTCCCAGCACCCGGTGGCGCGCAGCGATATGCCGCGGGGGCCGGTGCGCCGCACGACGCCCCGGATGACGAGCAACCAGGAGTGGAACAAGGTGCTCGCGTAACCCACCTGTGCGTCCTCGAAAAATGTCGCATCGATCGGACCCGTCGCATCGTCGAGGGTGACGAACACGACCCGCCGGCCTGACCTGATCGGTGGGGTCTGGGTCGCTACCTTCACCCCCGCGACGAGCACCTCGGCCTTGCTGCGGCGCCTCAACAGATCGCGCGCCCGGGTCACTCCGACAGCGGCGAGGAACGGCTCGTAGGAGGTGATCACGTGGCAGCTCGCATCGAGACCGAGCACTTCCAACTCGGCATGGACCCGCTCGGTGTCGGTCAGCTCGCGCAACCCCGAGGATCGGGTCTCGGCCGGGTCGTCGCCGAGGTCGAGAGCCAACTGGACATCGACCGGTTCGGGTATTGCGGCGGCCTGCGACTGGCGGGCCGCCTGGCTGCGGATCACATCACCGGTCGATTCCGGGCTGGTAACGCGCAGGCCGGCACCCCGCCGGCCGGCCCCGCGCCGGCTGCTTGATGCCGCGGCGCGAGCGGACCGGCGAACCGCACGCGACCACTGATCGAGCTCGGCGACCTGAAGCAGCAGGTCGCGCCGGGTGACCTGGCCGCGGCGGCGCCGCGGCAGTCGGAAGGAGGCAGTGCCGATGCCGTAGAGGCTGTCGAACCCGCCGGCCACCACTAGCCGCTCGACGATCGGCCGGGACACGGCCGCGCGATGCCAGAAGTCGGCGAGGGAGTGATAGGGGCGGCCCGCGACGATCCGGGCCACCTCGGCCTCGGAGATCCCCTTGACGTCGGCCAGGGACAGCCGGATGCCGTAGACCCGGGCGTCGGGCAGCCCGGGTTCTTCCGGAGCGGCCCTCGGTGGCTGGCCGAGGATCTCCGGCGGCGGCTCGTCGAGCACCCCGACCCGCTCGACCCGGTAGGTCGCCGCAGAGATGTTGACATCGAGGCCGAGCACGGCGATGCCGAACTGCCGGGCGTCGTCGAGGATCAGCCGCTTGGGATACATGCCGGGGTCGTGGGTCAGCACGCCGGCCAGGAAGGCGGCCGGATGGTGCGCCTTGAGCCAGGCCGACTGGTAGGTCGGCAACGCGAACGCCGCCGCGTGTGCCTTGCAGAAGCCGAACGAGGCGAAGGCGCGCAGCACCTCCCACGCCCGCTCGACCGTGGCCATGTCATAGCCCCGGGCCAGGGCCGCCGGGCGGAACCAGACCCGCACATCCTCCTGGCCGTCCGGGGTACCCAGGGCCCGGCGCACCTCGTCGGCCTCGGCCAGTGAGCAACCGGCCAGCACCGCGACGATCTCGAGCACCTGCTCATGGAAGACGACCACACCGCAGGTCTGCTCCAGCGCCGGCCGCAGGTCATCGTGCAGGTAACGGGGCGGCTTCCAGCCCTGCCGCGCTTCGAGGAACGGGACCACCATGTCGCTCTTGACCGGGCCTGGCCGGAACAGCGAGATGTCGATGATGAGATCCTCGAACGTCTCAGGGGCGAACTTGCCGATCAGCTCGCGCTGGCCGGGTGACTCGATCTGGAAGCAACCCAGCGTGCGGGTGGACTGCACGAGCGCGAAGGTGGCCGGGTCGTCGCGCGGCACCGCGTCGATGTCGACCCGTACGCCGTCGACCCGCTGCACCTCCTCGAGTGCATGCGCCATCGCCGACTGCATCCGGATGCCGAGCAGATCGAGCTTGAGCAGGCCGAGTTCTTCGACGTCGTCCTTGTCGAACTGGCTCATCGGAAAGCCGAGGTAGCTGGCTTCGACCGGCGTGCGGTCGAGCAGAGTGGCATCGGAGAGCAGCACGCCGCACGGATGCAAGGCGATGTGCCTGGGCAGCCCGTCAAGTCGCTCGGCGAGGCTGAAGAGCATGGACAACCGAGCCTCGCCGAGCCCGCTGGCCCTCAGCTCGGGCAGATCCTTCAGTGCCTGCCGAAGCTGACTGGCCCGGATGTGCGGAAACGCCTTGGCCACCGCGTCGATCTCGCCCGGAGGCAGGCCGAGTGCCGCGCCGACGTCGCGGATCGCATGCCTGGCGCGATAGGTGTCCATCATCGACACGCACGCGCACCGCTCCACCCCGAACCGCTCGAGCACGGCTTCGTAGACCTCGGTCCGCCGGGCCGACTCCACGTCGATGTCGACATCGGGCAACGCCCGCCGCAGCGGGGAGAGGAACCGCTCCATGAGCAGCCGGTAGCGCATCGGATCGACGTCGGAGATGCCCAGCAGGTAGGTGACGAGACTGCCCGCGCCCGATCCGCGGGCCGCGCAGCGCACCTTCATCGAGCGGATGAGGTCGACGACGTCGGCGACGGTGAGGAAGTACGACGGATAGCCGAGCTGATCGATGATGCCGAGCTCGTGCTCGAGCCGGTCCCGCACCTCTGCGGTGGGCGCCATGGCTCGCCGGCCCAGGCCGCCCTCGCACCGGGCCCGCAACACCGCACCTGCTTCGGTCCCGCCGATCGCGCCCCCGGTCGTACTTCCGGCAATGGTGAGCTCGGGGAAATGCACCTCGCCGATGCCCAGGTCGGCCCGGGGGTCCACCGCACATCGCTCGGCGACCCGCCGAGTGCCGGCCAGCAGGCGTCGAGCCGCGTCGCGGTCGGGCCCGCACGCCTCGTCGGCCACCTCCGCCATCTCTTTGCCGGACTTCAGGTACCCCTCGGCATTGCTGCGGTCGACGGTGCGGGAGCCGAGCGGGACGAGCCGGCGGGCGGCATCGAGCACGTCAGCGACCGGGGCGTCCCCGCGGTCGGCGTAACGCACCACATTGGTGAGCACTAGCGGCAGATCGGCTTCGGCGGCAAAGGAGATCAGCCGCGCCGCCCGGCCGGTGTCACCGCAACCCCGATGGGCGACAACCTCCACCACCAGGTCACCGGCGGGCACCACGGCCCGCCATCGGTCGAGAACGGCACGAGCCAGGTCGGGACGGCGGGCCGCGACCGCGCGGCCGACCTCGGATGCGGGGCCGAGCAGGACGAACAGCCCGGTCGCACGAGCGGCGATCAGGTCGAGGGAGGAGACCGGCCGGCTCCGCTCACCGGCCAGGTGGGTGTCGCTGACCAGCCGGCACAGCGCCGCCCAGCCGCGGCCGTCCTGGGCCAGCAGGGTCACTCGCGGCAGCCGGAGATCCACCTCGGCACCGCCGCGGGCCGGCGTGCGCCTGACCGCGGTCGTGGGCGGACGGCCCGCCCCCGGCCCGCTGCCGGCCAGCACCGGAGCGACGGCGAGGTCGACGCCGAACAGTGGTCGTATCCCCACCGACCGGCACGCGATCGCGAACTTCACCACCCCGTAGACGCCGTCTCGATCGGTCAGCGCCAGCGAGTCCATGCCGTGCTCGGCGGCCCGCTCGGCGAGCGTCTGCGGCGAGCTCGCACCGTGGCGCAGGGAGTACCCGGATGCCACGTGCAGATGTACGAACGGGTCAGCCACCAGCCACCCGGATCTCAGCCGTGACCGGCGATCATCAGCAGCGGCTGAACCGCCAGGCCGAGGGTTGTTTCGACGACAGCCAGGAAGGTCTCGGCATCGCGCAGCAGGTCGTCGGCCTCTCGCGCGGTCACCGCCCGTGGCAAACCAGCCTCGGCCGCCGCTCGCTTGGCCGCCCCCGCCGCAAAGAAACCGGCCCACTCGACGAGCTCGGGAGCGACCGCGCACAGCAGCCGCCAAGCACTGGTGGGGCGCTTAGGACGATGCGACTTGGCCGCCACCGGGCGGGCGCGCGCGGCCAGCACGGCGGCGGCGGCCCGGAGGGCGGCCAGGTGCGCGGTGGAATACCGCTCGGACGGCCGCTCCATGGTGCTCGCCTCGACCAGCGCTCGCCTGGCCTGGGCGAGCAGAGCCAGCGCAGACTGCCGGGCCGGCGGCGGCGGCGTCCTGGTCATCGCCGACCTCAGTCCTGCACCCGGACGACGCTCCACCGGCCGGGTGACCAGTCAAAACACAGGTCGAATACGCCGGTGTCACCGAGCCGGCCGACGGCAGCCTCCACCCGCCAAAACTCGCGCTCCCGGTCGTCGAGTGCACCGTCAGTGGCCGCACCGGTGCGCCACCATCCGCCGGACTCCACCCAGTGCCCGAGCACGCTTCGCACGCGATAGAGCCGACACCGCCACACGAACTGCTCGGGCTCGTCGTCGTGCCGCTGCACTTCGGCAGCATCATCAACGGCATTGTCGACGGCGCTGTCGTTCAACCGGCCGTACAACCGCGTCACTTCCCCACCTCCCGAACAGCACCTGCCAGATCCCGCTGCCGGGGGAAGACGGCAACGGCGGGACCGGCTCGAGGCGGCGCTTCCCCACACCATCTCGAGCCGGCTAACCCGGCGAATCCCGCGAACCCCTCCACCGCGAGGCGGGGGTCGAGGACCGCATCGCGGCGGAGAAGGCCCGCCCGCACCGACCGATCCGGCACGTTTGCCCGAACAATGAATCGAACATGTGTTCGAACAACTGAACACTAACCCCCGCCTCCGACAGAACGCAACCCCCGGCCGGGTTCCTTCGCGATCGCTTCGATTCGCCGGTCCACCTGTGGCAGGTCTGGTCCAAGCTCATCAGCGTTTACCCGGGGAAGATGCGCCTTCGCACACCCCGGAAGCCGCAACAACCCCGGGTAAATCACCTCAGATGGAGTCCCGCAGATCTAGCTGCGGGGAGTCGGGCGACGCGGGGAGTTCAGGAGCAGCCAGCCGCCGAGCAGCAACCCGGCGGCCGCCGGGGTTGTCATGGGCAGCACGACCAGAGTCACCTGGTGGCCCGAGAGCAGCCGGCCGAAGCCGGTGGCCGACAGGCCGAGGATGCCCAGGCAGCAGGCGACTGCTCCAAGAGCCGCCAGGATCGGCCGCCGCGGCATGCAGACCGGCCGGCCCAGTACGGGGCGTTCCGCACGCCGAAAGGCCACGACGAGCAGCAGGCATAGCACCGCCAACGCGAACAACCACAGCGGCCGGGTCGCCCACCAGATCGGTGAACCGACCGGTGGCAACCAGGCTCCGGCACCGAGCCCGAGCAGAAGCGCGTACGCGCAGAACAGCGCGGTCAGGTGCCAGAGGAACACCGTCATGGCGACCCCGTTGGCCGCGATCACGGCCGTCCAGACCCGGCGGCGCCGCAGCCAGCGGGACACCCGGCCACGCAGGAGCAGCGCGAGGCCGATCAGCCAGCCGGCGTGTGCGAGCAGGGCCACTGTGGGCGGGTTCATGTTCGACACCCGCTCCCCGGGCATCCCCACCATCGTGACCGGATAGACACCGGTCGCGGTCAGCCCGATGACGGCCGCGAGGCCGCCGACCATCAGCGCGAGCGGGATCCGCCGACCGTACCTCAGCAGCGTCCCATCGGCGTACAGGAAGCCCAGCTGGTGCACGGCCAGCCAGACCAGGGCGATGTTGAGGACGCGCAGGGCCGGGATGTCCAGGCCGAAGCTGACGGCATCGACCGCCACGACGGCCAGCGCCAGGTGCGCCGGCACCCAGGCACCGTGGCGCCGGTGCCAGCGGAGCATCACCGGAGCCAGTGCCACGACGCCCACGTAGACACCGAGGAACCACAACGGCTGGGCGACGGTACGCACGGCCAGCGCCGCCACACCGGTCTGCCGCCCGGTAACCTCGAGCAGCAGCGCCACCGCGAGCCAGATCGTGACGAACAGCCCCGTGGGCCGCAGCAGCCGCGCCATCCCGGGAGCGCATGAAGTCGGCATAGCCGCCACCCCGGCGTTCGAGAGCGGCCAGGCCGGTGTAGTTCGCGAATCCCCCGACGAAGAAGAACAGCGGCATGACCTGCAGCAGCCAGGTGGCGTACCGCAGAGCCGGCACCGAGGTGAGCGCGTTGCCCGCCGCGATGTGCCCGTGGCGATCGACGGCCACGACGGCCATCAACCAATGGCCGAGCACCACCGTGGTGATCGAGAAGACGCGCAGGAGGTCGACATAGCGGTCGCGGTCGCTCGGAGTGGCAGCGGCCAGGAGCCGGGCAGTGGGTGCGGTGTCTATTGCCATGTGCCCACGATCGGCCGGTCCGGCACGGCCGTACTCCGGACTGCGACTCGACCCGGCCTAGGTAGTTCTGCTCAACTGACGCAATGCACCCCAACGTCGAGCGGGTCGCGGCGAGACTCGCCACGCTTCAGGCCTCCGGCACGGTACGCGAACTGCCGATCGCCGCAACGACCGCGGCGATGGCGGCCGCTGCGCTCGGAATCGAGGTGGGCGCCATCGCGAACAGCCTCGTTTTCCGATCGACGTACCCGGTGCTGGTCCTGGCCAGCGGAGCGCACCGGGTGGACATCGTCAAGGTGGCCGCGCTCCTGCAACTGCCGTCCCTGGACCGGGCCGACCCGGCTTACGTGAGGGCCGCGACCGGCCAGCCGATCGGCGGCGTGGCACCGGTCGGGCACCCGGGTCCCATCCGCACGGTCGTCGACATCGCCCTGGCCGCATATCCGGTGGTCTGGGCCGCCGCGGGCACCCCCCAGACCGTCTTCGACACCAGCTACGAAGAACTGCTCAGGATGACCGGCGGTATCCCGGCCGAGGTTGCCTGAGCTGGTCGTAGGCTCGGGCGCCATGGACGATCCGGTGCCGGCCCTGGTCACGCTGCATGTATGGCGCGTGGCCCGCAGTCGAGTGCCCGCGGCAATGCTGCGCATGGCCGCCGACCGGCGCCCCCTGCGCCGCATCCCCGGGCTTCGTTTCAGCAAGCTGCTCGGCACCGGTAGCGGCCGTACGTTCACCGCCATCGACGTCGATCTGACCAGGTGGGCGCTGCTGGCCACGTGGGCCAGCCGGGACGCCGCCGCCGCCTTTGAGGCCTCGGGCGTTGCCCGGCGGTGGGGGAGCATCTCCGCCGAAGCCTCGCGGTTGGACCTGCTCCCGCTCACGTCCCGCGGGCACTGGTCGGGCCGGGAGCCGTTCGGCCGCCCGTCGGCGGCTCGCTGCGATGGTCCGGTGGCCGCCCTGACCCGGGCGCGGCTCTCGCCTCGCCGGGCCAGGACCTTCTGGCGCGCGGTGCCCGCGGTGTCGGCGGATCTGGCGCACCGGACCGGCCTGCGGTTTGCCATCGGTATCGGCGAGGCACCGGTCGGGCTGCAGGGCACGTTCAGCGTGTGGGAGAGTGCCGACGCCTTGAGCGACTTTGCCCACCGCCGGCCGGCCCACCGAGAGGCGATCCGCCGAACAGCCGAGGAGGGCTGGTATTCCGAGGAGTTGTTCGCGCGCTTCGCCGTCCTCGCCAGCTCCGGGACCGTCCCAGGCGCTGACCCGCTCGCGTGATCGGCACGCGATGATCATCAAACGCTGGTCGGCCGAGGACCTGCGCCGTCACCTCGACGAGGCGCTGGAGGTCTACTGCACCGCCATGGGCTATCCGCACGAGACCGGCCGGCAGCGCAAGGGCTACGTGGTGATCCACACCCGGCGATCCGGTTTCCGGGCCATGGGTGCCGTCGACGACTACGGCGCGGTGATCGGATTCGGCTACGGCTACCATGGCGCGCCCGGCCAGTGGTGGCACGACGAGGTACGTCGCAACCTCGATCCGACACTCGCCGAGCAGTGGCTGTCCGACCCCTTCGAGCTGTGCGAGTTGCACGTCCGGCCAGACCAGCAGGGCCGGGGGCTCGGCCAGGAGTTGCTGGTCCGGCTGCTCGATGGCTGTCCACATCGGACGGTCGTGCTTTCGACGCCGGAGGGCGACTCGCGTGCCTGGCGGCTGTACCGGCGCCTGGGTTTCGTCGACGTGCGACGCGCCCATCAGTTCGCCGGTGACGATCGACGTTTTGCCGTCCTTGGCGGCCGGCTGCCGCTGGACCTGCCCGCGGCGGCCGCGGGGCATGGCTGAGGCGGGCCGGCGCTTCGCGGCCCTGCTCGCGGCGATCACCGTGCTCGCGGAGATCGCGTATCCCCTGATGCACGGCACGGCCCGTTCGACGCTCACGATCACCACAGTGGTGACCTTCTTCCTCGCCTCGGCGACCTCCGCGCTGGCTACCCGGGGCTTGGGTTGGACGGCGCTCTTCGTCCTGATCACCGCGGGCGGCGGGTTTCTGGCCGAGGCCGTCGGTGTGGCGAGCGGGCTGCCGTTCGGCAGGTACGCGTACACCGGATCGCTGGGACCGGAGCTCGCCGGCGTCCCGCTGATCATTCCGCTGGCGTGGACGATGATGGGCTACCCGGCCTTCGTCGTGGCCGGCCGACTGGTGTCGGGCCGACTGGTGTCGGTCCGAATCGCCCGCGCCGTAGTCACCGGCTGGGCGCTGGCTTCGTGGGATCTGTTCCTCGACCCGCAGATGGTCGACGCGGGGAACTGGCGGTGGGCGCATCCGCACCCCGGGCTGCCGGGCGTGCCCCACGTACCGCTGACCAACTACGCGGGCTGGCTGGCCGTCGCCATGACGATGGGCCTGCTCCTGGCGTACGTCCTGCCGGAGCATCGGCCGGCCCCCGGCGGGGTGCCCGTGGCGCTGTACCTGTGGACCTACGCTTCCTCGGTGCTGGCGCATGCGGCGTTCTTCGACCTCCCCGGATCGGCGCTGTGGGGTGGCGCGGCCATGGGTCTGGTGGCGCTGCCCGTGGCGTGGCGGCTGATCCGAGACCGCCGCACATGAGCCCGATCCGCTGGTGCGCGGGTTGCGCCGTAGCCGCGGCGGTGCACAGCGCTGTCAGCGCCAGGCTGCTGCGCCGCCCGACGCTGACGCCGGCTCCGGTTGAGATTGCCGTTTCGGTCCTGCTGCCGGTACGCAATGAAGCCGGCCGGCTCGAGCCGTGCCTGCGCGCCCTGCTCGGCCAGCAGGGGGTGCCCCGGATGGAGATCGTGGTCCTCGACGACGAATCGACCGACGGCTCAGCCGACCTGGTGCGCGCGACGGCGGCCGACGACCCGCGGGTGCGCCTGGTCGCCGGTCGCTCGCTCCCCCGCGGCTGGCTCGGCAAACCGCACGCATGCCACCAACTGGCCGAGGCTGCCGATCCGGACTCCACGCTGCTCATCTTCGTCGACGCCGATGTCGTGCTCTCGCCGGGGGCGACCGCGTCCACTGTGGACTGTCTGCTGACCACCGGGTTGGACCTGGTGTCGCCGTACCCGCGCCAGGTTGCCGTCGGCCTCGGCCCGCGGCTGGTGCAGCCGCTGCTGCAGTGGTCGTGGCTGTCGTTCCTGCCGCTGCGGCTCGCCGAGCGCTCGCCGCGGCCGTCGCTGTCGGCGGCAAACGGCCAGCTGCTCGCGGTACGCCGGGCGGCCTACCGGGCGGCCGGCGGCCACCGCGCGGTGCGCGCCGAGGTGGTCGAGGACGTCGCGCTGATGCGCGCCGTGAAGGCCGCCGGCGGCACGGGCGGCATCGTGGACGGCATGGCGCTGGCGACCTGCACGATGTACGACGACTGGGCGGCGTGCTCCGATGGCTACACCAAGTCCCTGTGGACGGCGTTCGGCTCGCCGGCCCGCGGTGTCGCCGTGGCGGCTGGGCTCGGCGCCGTCTACCTGTTGCCGCCACTGGCCGCCCTGCGCGGGTCACGGGCAGGGCTGGTCGGCTACCTCGCCGGGGTGGCAGGCCGGGCCGTGGCCGCCCGGCGCACCGGTGGCCGGGTCTGGCCCGACGCCCTCGCGCATCCGGTGTCGGTGGTGGTGTTCGGCTGGCTGACACTGCGTTCGGTCCGCGGCCAGCATCGCGGTGATCTGACGTGGAAGGGCCGGCCGCTGCCGTGAGCCAGGTGGTGGTGATCGGCGGTGGCGTCGGCGGTCTCTCGGCGGCGGCTCGGTTGGCGGCCGGCGGGCACCAGGTCACGCTCTGCGAGCAGGCGCCGGTGGTCGGCGGCAAGCTCGGGACGCACGAGGTTCGCCGGCCGGAGGGCACCTTCCGCTTCGACACCGGCCCATCCCTGCTGACGCTGCCCTCCGTGCTGGAGGAGCTCTTCCGCGAGACCGGCGACCCGCTGGAGTCCGTCCTCGACCTGGTGCCGCTCGATCCCGTGGCGCGCTGCCGCTTCGCCGACGGGACCCGGCTCGACGTCTGCTCCGATCACCGGCTGCTGTGCCGGCGGCTCGACGAGGCACTCGGCGGCTCGGCGGGTGCGGACTGGCACCGGCTCTGGCAGCGGGCCGAGCGGATCTGGACGGCCACAGCCGGGCCCTTTCTCGAGTCCCCGATCGCCGGGCCCGCGGCGCTGGCCCGGCAGGCGGTGCACCTGCGCGACCTCGCCACGGTGGCGCCCTGGCAATCTCTGCGCGGGCTTGGCCGGAGGTACTTCGACGACCCGAGGTTGCGGATGCTGCTGGACCGCTACGCCACCTACGCCGGCTCCGACCCACGGCGGGCGCCGGCCGCGCTCGCCGCCGTACCCTACGCCGAGTTGGCGTACGGCGGGTGGCGCGTGCGCGGCGGGCTGCGGCGGATCGCCCAGGCCCTGCTGGACCGGTGCGCCGAGTTGGGTGTTCTCGTACGCACCTGCACCGACGTCCGGACCATCGAGGTCGCGGGCGGCCGCGTCAGCGGTATCACCGTCGCCGGAGGTGGGCGGCTGCCGGCCGACCTGGTGGTGGCCAACGCCGACGCCGCCCACGTGTATGGCGACCTGGTGACGGTCCCCGGGCAGGTGGGGCGGTTGCGTCAGGCGACGCCGTCGATGTCCGGCTTCGTTCTGCTGCTCGGCGTACGCGGTCGCACGCCCGGCCTGGCGCACCACAACGTGTTCTTCCCCGCCGACTACGACGCGGAGTTCGATGCGATCTTCGGAAAGCGCGCACATCCGGTGCCCGATCCCGCCGTCTACGTCAGCTCACCCGACGATCCGAGCGCCCGGCCCGGCGGACACGAGGCGTGGTCTGTCCTCGTCAACGCGCCACGGCACGGCACCGGCCCGGGCGCGGTGGACTGGACCGTCCCCGGCCGCGCCGAGTCGTACGCCACGCACGTCCTCGCGACGCTGGCAGCGCGCGGGCTCGATGTGCGCGATCGGGTGCTCTTCAGCCAGGTGCGCACACCGGCCGCCCTGGAGCGAGAGACCCGCGCTCCGGGTGGCTCGATCTACGGCACCTCATCTAACGGCCCGCGGGCGGCCTTCCTGCGACCGGCAAACCGCTCACCGCTGCCCGGGCTTTTCCTCGTCGGCGGCTCCGCGCACCCCGGCGGCGGCCTGCCCCTGGTCATGCTGTCGGCTCAGATCGTGGCCGGCCTCATCGGCCCCGGCGTGGACGTCAACGCCGGCGCCTTCACGGTGCCCTTAACCGCGCCCTGACCGGGGCCATCCCCACGAGTCTGCCCAGACGGCCGGGTCGGCCCGCCAGGCTAGTGTCGCGATCGTGGCGCACGAGCGGACCTACCGCGACGAGGACCCCTTCCTGGGCGACCTGCGCCGCATCTGCCTCGGCTTCCCGGAGGCGGCAGAGGTCGAGGCGTGGGGGCGGCCGACGTTCCGGGCCGGCAAGAAGATGTTCGCCGTCTTCGGCGGCGACGACGATCACACGTACGCCGTCGTGTTCAAGCCCGACCCGGCGGACCGTCGCGGCCTGCTCGCCGACTCGCGCTTCTACAAGCCGCCCTATTTCGGGGCGGCCGGCTGGCTCGCCCTCGACTTCAGCGCCGGCGCGGTTGACCTGACAGAGGTGGCCGAATTGATGGACGCCTCCTTCCGCCAGGTCGCGCTCAAGCGCTTGATCAAGGCGCTCGACGCGAGCGCTTGACGGCCTGCAAGGTGTAGCTGTGCGGCACCCGCCACGGCCGTTCGATCAGGCGGTGCTCCCGACCGCCGATCTCCTCCATCTTTCCGGGCAGTGCCTCCCACGGCACGCTGTCGTGCTCGACGAGCCCGGTTAGGTCCATGCCGGCGTCCAGCAGCGCGGAGACGATCTCGCCGAGACCATGGTTCCACGTATGGGTGACGTTCTGCTCGAAGGCCACGTCGGTCTCGACGTACGTGCCGGCCTCCTCGAACACGATGGGCCGCTCGTGCTCGAAGTACGGATACTCCACAACCAACAGGTCGTCGGCTCGCAGCTCGTCCAGTGACCAGAGCACCGGATGGCCCTCCCGGATGAACAACCGGCCGCCGGATCGCAGCAGGCCGGCGACCACGGCCGCCCAGCGCCGCACCTCGGGCAACCAGCACAGCGCGCCGACGCCGGTGAACACGAGGTCGAACTGCTCGCGACCGAGGATCTCGACCGCGTCGTACACGTCGGCCTCGAAGAAGTCGATGTCGGCGCGACCGCCGAGGCCAAGCGACGCGCCTGGGCCAGCGACGCCGGCGAGAAATCCAGCCCGCTCATCCGGGCCCCGAGCCGGGACAGAGAGAGTGTGTCGGTGCCGATGTGGCACTGCAGGTGCACGCCGCGCAGGCCGTCGATGTCGCCCAGTCGGGGCAGGTCGAAGCGGACGACCCCGCTCAGGAACTCCGGGTTAGCGACGAAGCGGTCGAACCCGTAGTCCGGTGATGCCGCGTGGGCCGGAGCCCGCTCGTCCCAGTTGGCGCGATTGACAGTTCGGTAGTCCTCCACCTCAGAACCGTCCCACTCCTCATTCGCTATTTCCGGGAAAACGCGGCTTCCGCCGCCCTGGAGGCGACGTTTTCCGGGAAATTGCGGAGGGGCGGAGGGTGCGGGTCACGGTCACGCCGAGTTGCCCCGAAGCCGATGCCGGCGAGAGTGAGCCACATCGCCGCGCCGGCCGTCGCGGCGCCGGCCGCATGCGGCGGGAGCATCCCCACGCCGAAGAGCGCGACGGCCGTGACGATCACGCGGGTCGGCCGCTCGGCGACCGTCACCGCACCCAGGACGCCCATGCCCGCGTTGCCGGCCCGCGCGCGGAGGTACTCCTGGAGCATCGTGACTGCCCCGCCGAGTACGCACAGCCAGGCGGGCGCGCCGAGCACCCACAGGGCCAGCAGGTAGCAGCCGTCGGAGGCGCGGTCGGCGAGTGAGTCCAGCACATACCCCAGTGCCGTCGCCCGGCCGGTCATCGCGGCAACAGCGCCGTCGAGGCTGTCGAGCAGACCGGACAGCACGACGACAAGCACGGCCAGCAGTGGCCAGCGGCCATCGGCGACCGCGAGGCCCACAACGGTGCCGCTGGCCACGACGCCGGCTCCGGAAATGGCGTTCGGTGGCACGCCCGCACGGGCCAGCGGCAGTGCGCATCGGTAGCTCACAGTGAGCCAGGCGCGCGCCCCGAAGTTCGCTCTCGGGTCGTAGCCGAGGTGCAGATCGGCCCATCGATCGAAGTACCCGTCGCGGTCTGGCAGATCCTGCGCCGGCATTGCCGCGTACTCAGATCCGGTCGGACAGCGCCAGGCGCGCCCATATCTCCCGGGTGGCCGTGGACCGGTTGAGGGTGATGAAGTGCAGGCCGGGCACACCTTCGGCGAGCAGCGTCTCGCACAACTCGGTGGCGACCTCGACGCCGATCGCCCGCACCGCGTCCGGGTCATCCTCGACCGCGTGCAGCCGCTCGGCGAGATCGGCCGGGAAAGCCGCGCCGGAGAGCACCGCGAAGCGCTCGATCTGGCGGACGTTGGTGACCGGCATGATGCCCGGCAGGATCGGGATGTCGCACCCGGTGACAGCTACCCGGTCGCGCAACCGGAGGTAGTCCTCCGCTCGGAAGAACATCTGCGTGATCGCGTACTCCGCCCCGGCCCGGCACTTCTGCACGAAGTAGCGCACATCGCTGTCGACGTCTGGCGACCGCGGATGCTTCTCCGGGAACGCCGCCACCCCGACGCAGAAGTTGCCCGATTGACGGAGCAGCCGCACGAGGTCCTCGGCGTACTCCAGCCCCTTGGGATGGTGCACCCACTCGGCCTGCGGGTCGCCCGGCGGATCACCGCGCAGGGCGAGCACATTCCGCACGCCCACCGACGCGTACTGCCCGATGATCCGGCGCAACTCCGCTACCGAGTGGTCCACGGCGGTCAGGTGACCGACCGGCGTGAGCGTGGTCTCGGTGGCGATGCGTTCGATGATGCCGACCGTGCGGTCCCGGGTGCCTCCGCCGGCGCCGTAGGTCACCGAGACGAACGTGGGACGCAGCGCCTCAAGCTCCCGCAGCGTCTGCCACAGCTGCCGCTCGCCCTCGTCGGTCTTCGGCGGGAAGAATTCGAAGGACACCGAGTGCCCGCCGGCGGCCAGCAACTCCGAGATCGACACGGTGCGGGGCAGCGTCGACGCACGTCCCAGAGCCATACGACGGCAGCCTACTGGTGGCCCCGGCACCCTCCTGACCGATACTGATCCGGTACGCCGAGATCGGAGGACCGTGCCACCAGCGAGTCCCGTCGACCGGGCGGATCTGCGGGCCCGGGTCACCAAGGCCATCGACGCGATCCTGGCCCGGCAACGTCCCCGGCTCGACGCCATCAGCGACGAGTTGGGCGCGCTCTGCGATGCCCTGGCGGACTTTCAGCTCGACGGTGGCAAGCGCCTCCGGCCGGCCTTCGCGTACTGGGGCTGGCGGGGCGCGGGTGGCGAGGACAGCGACGAGGTCGTCGCGGCGGTGGCCTGCCTGGAATGGCTGCAGGCGTGCGCATTGATCCACGACGACGTGATGGACGGGTCGGATACACGGCGCGGCGCCCCGGCGATGCACCGGCGGTTCGCGGCCCTGCACCGCACGGAAGGGTGGCGGGGCGATCCCGAGGGCTTCGGGCAATCCGCGGCGATCCTGCTCGGCGACCTGGCCCTCATCTGGGCCGACGAGAGCTACCACACCTCGGGCATGCCGGCCGAAGCGCTGCGGCGCGGCCAACCTGTCTACGACGAGATGCGCACCGAAATCATGGCCGGGCAGTATCTCGACGTGCTCGAGCAGGCTCGCGGCGGGTCATCCACCGAGCGGTCCATGCGGGTGGCCAGGTACAAGAGCGCGAAGTACACGATCGAGCGGCCACTGCACCTCGGCGCGGCCCTGGCCGACGCCCCGCGGGCACTGGTCGATAGCTACACGGCGTACGGCCTGCCGCTCGGCGAGGCGTTCCAACTCCGCGACGACATGCTGGGCGTGTTCGGGAACCCGTCGCACACGGGCAAGCCGGCCGGCGACGACCTGCGCGAGGGAAAACGGACCGTGCTGATCGCTCTTACCGTCGAACGTGCCAGTCCAGGGCAGGCCGCTGTGGTCCGCCGCCACCTGGGCGACCCGTACCTGTCGGCCGAAGGGATCTCCGCGCTCCAGGAGGCGATCGAGTCCTCCGGGGCCCGGGCCCGAAGCGAGCAGATGATCAGCGAGCGCACGGAGCAGGCTCTCGCCGCCCTCGCGGCAGCCGACCTCACCGCCGAGGCGAGGCAGGTCCTGGACGACCTCGCCAATGCCGCGACGGCGCGACGGCTCTAGACATCCCCGCCATGCGTACCGTCGTCGGCCCGACCGACCGCGTGGTGATCGTCGGGGCCGGGCTGGGCGGGCTGTCAGCGGCGCTGCGACTCGCCGGCGCGGGCCGTGAGGTCACCGTCGTCGAGCGGTCGGCGGTGCCGGGCGGGCGCGCCGGGCGGCTGGAGATCGACGGCTATGCCTTCGACACCGGGCCCACGGTGCTGACGATGCCCGACCTGCTCGCCGACGCCCTCGACTGCGTCGGGGAGCGCCTGACGGACTGGCTCGATCTGGCGCCGGTCTCGCCGCTCTATCGCGCGCACTATCCCGACGGGTCATCCCTCGATGTGCTGGCCGATCCGGGTCAGATGGCGGCCGAGATCGAGTCGCTGTGCGGGCCGGCGGACGCGGCCGGATATCTGAAGTTCGTCGAGTTCGTCTCCGATCTCTACCGCGTCCAGATGCGCGACTTCATCGACCGCAACCTCGACTCTCCGCTCGACCTGGTCGGCCCCGGCCTGGTCCGGCTCGCCCGGCTCGGCGGCTTCCGGCGGCTGGCCCCCAAGGTGGCGTCGTACCTGCGCGATCCCCGGCTGCAGCGGATCTTCTCCTTCCAGGCCATGTACGCCGGGCTGTCGCCGTACGACGCGCTCGCCAGTTATGCCGTGATCGCCTACATGGACTCGGTGGCGGGGGTCTACGTGCCGCGTGGCGGCATGCACGCCGTCCCGATGGCGCTGGCCGGTGCCGCCGAGAAGCACGGCGTGCGGTTCCGCTACGACACCGAGGTCGTGCGGGTCGAGGTCTCCCACGGCCGGGCCCGCGCCGTGCTCACCGCGGCGGGAGAGCGGATCCCGGCCGACGTGGTGGTGCTCAACCCTGATCTGCCGGTGGCCTACCGCGACCTGCTGCCGCCCACGGCGATGCCGACCCGGGTGGCCCAGCTGCGCTACTCGCCGTCGTGCTTCCTGCTGCACGCGGGATCTTCGGCGGCGTACGCGCAGATAGCGCACCACAACCTGCACTTCGGGCACTCCTGGCGCGGGGTGTTCCGCGAGCTCATCGACGATCAGCAACTGATGAGCGACCCGTCGATCCTGGTCACCAACCCGACCCGCACCGATCCTTCGCTGGCACCCGCCGGGCGGCACACGTACTACGTGCTCGCGCCGACTCCCAACGCCGGGGCCGGCCTGGACTGGTCGGTGATCGGTCCGCGATACCGCGGCGAGTTGATGGCGGTCCTGGAGCGGCGGGGGTACGTCGGCTTCGGTGCCGGAATCGAGGTCGAGCGCAGCGTCACACCGGCCGACTGGCAGGCCGCCGGGATGGCCGGCGGTACGCCCTTCGCCGCGGCCCACACCCTCGGCCAGACCGGTCCCTTCCGGCCGAGCAACCTCGCGCCGGCCCTGGAGAACGTGGTCTTCACCGGGTCGGGCACCCAGCCGGGAGTCGGGGTGCCGATGGTGCTCATCTCGGGGCGGCTGGCCGCCGAGCGGATCACCGGCCGCGACCGCGCCTACCGCTCGCGGGCGCTGCGCTGAATCAGCGTGCGGCGAGCCCGTGGCAGCATGGGCCGGTGCATCCAGCGGCGGGCCCCACCCGATGGCGCCTGCTCGGACTGGCCGGATCGTGTGCGCTGGCCGTCGGCGCCGCGGGGGCGGGTGTCCTTCCCCGGCCTGACCCGTTGCGCGACGCGGTCGTGCTCGGCGTCATGCGGCACGGCGTGGTGCGGGTCCTGTGCGTTGCCCTCACCGGGGTCGGCATGGCACTGCTCGTCGCTGCGTGGCTGATGCTCGGCCGCTGCCTCGACCGGACGGACCGGCGGCAGCTGTACCTGACGGCGGCCCTGTGGTCCTTGCCAATGCTGCTCGCGCCGCCGATCCTGAGCCGCGACGTGTACGGCTACGCCGTCGCCGGCCAGCTGCTGCAAGCCGGCCTGAACCCGTATCACCACGGCGCCGCCGACCTCGCGTCCTCCTGGGTGCCCTCGACCTCGGTGTCCTGGCTGCACGTGCCGCTCGCCTACGGGCCGCTCTTCCTGCTGCTGTCCCGGGTGGTCGTGGCGTTGTCGGGCGGCTCCCTGGCCGTAGCGATCCTCGGCCTGCGCCTGGTCGCCGTGCTGGGCACCGTCCTGCTGGCCTGGGCGCTCCCCCGCGCCGCCCGTGCCTGCGGTGTCGACGAGCGCCGCGCGCTCTGGCTCGGCCTGGTCAATCCACTGGTGCTCGCCCACTTCGTCGGTGGCGCGCACGCCGACGCACTCATGGTGGGACTGCTGGTGGCCGCGCTCGCCGTGTCGGCCGGTCGATGGCCGGCGGCCGGGGCCGTGCTCTGCGGTCTGGCAGGCGCGGTGAAGGCCACCGCCCTGATTGCGCTGCCGTTCATCGCGCTGCTCTGGGTGGCCCGGCTGCCGCGCAGGCAGCCCTTACTCCGGGCGCTGGCCGGCCCGCTCGCCGCTACCTTGGCGGCCGCCGGTGCCGCCTTCGCCCTGATCACCGCTGTGAGCGGAGTCGGGTACGGCTGGCTCGGCACCCTCGACACCGTGGGCCTGACCCGGCAGTGGACTTCGCTGTCGACCGGACTCGGCCTGGTGCTCGCCGGTGCGGCCCACCTGATCGGCATTTCGGTCGCCACATCGAGCGTGCTGGCCACCACTCGTGGCGCCGCGACCGTACTCATCCTCGCGGTCCTCAGCTGGCTGTGGCTGCGCGCCTGTCGACTTCGGGATCCCGAACCAGACCGCGCGCGGCTCGTCGTCGAGTACTGCGGGTGGGCGCTGCTGGCGGTCGTTGCCCTCGGTCCGGCGGTGCATCCCTGGTACGTCACCTGGCCAGTGAACGTGCTCGCCGCCGCCGGTCTCACCGGCCGCCCGCGCACGGTGATCGTGGCGGTCAGCGCGGCCCTGTGCTTCCTGATCATGCCCGACGGCTACAACCTGGCCCGGGCGACGATGCCGGTCGGGTTGGCGCTCGACGTCGTGGTCGCATGCGGGCTGATCACACTCGGCCTGCGCCGCATTCGGCGGGGCCGGCCGGAGGCGAGAATTCCGGCGTGAGCCGCCGGGAACTCGACGCCGCCGGAATCACCGGAGCGGCGCTGCGGGGCTCGTACGACGCATGCCGTCGGCTCAACGCCACGTACGGGAAGACGTTCTACCTGGCGACCCTGCTACTGCCGGCCGCCAAGCGACCGTACGTCCACGCGCTGTACGGCTTCGCGCGCTACGCCGACGAGATCGTCGACGACCTGGGGTCCACGCTGACCGGGGCACAGAAGGCAGACGCGCTGGCGCGGTGGGGCGAGCAGTTCCTGTCTGGCCGTGCCGGCGGCGGCGTGCTGTCCGCCGTTGCCGACACCATGCGGCGCTGGGACCTGCCGGTTTCCTACTTCGAGGCCTTCCTTGACTCGATGCGGATGGACCTGACGGTCACCGAGTACCAGACCTACGACGATCTGATGGCGTACATGCACGGCTCGGCGGCGGTCATCGGGCTGCAGATGGTGCCGGTGCTCGAGCACCCCGGGGTACCACGGGCGATGGTCGAGCCTTACGCCACCGATCTGGGCATCGCCTTTCAGCTGACCAACTTTCTCCGCGATGTCGGCGAGGATCTGCGCCGCGGCCGGATCTACCTCCCCGTGGCGGATCTGCGGCACTTCGGGGTCGACCGGGCGCGCCTGCGGCGGGGCGTGGTCGACGGCGCTTTCCGTCGGCTTCTGGCGTACGAGATCGCCCGCACCCGGGAGATCTTCCGCGCTGCCGCGCCGGGCATTCGGCTGTTGCACCCCACGTCGCGGCCCTGCATGGAGGCGGCGTTCGCCCTGTACGGAGGGATCCTCGACGAGATCGAGCGTGCCGACTACCGGGTGCTCGACCGCCGGGTGTCGGTGAGCGGGCTCGACCGGGCCCGCGTGGCCACCGCGGGCCTGATCCGCGCGCACGCCGCCCGCCGACGATGACCGGGCGCTTCGTCAGCGCTGCATGCCTCGACGACCTAGCCAGACCCAGGTCGACAGCGTCAGAAGCACCATCGCGAAACCGAGAGCCAGGTCCTCCACGGGCGCGTAGACCACCCGCAGCCCGATGATGGCCCGAGGGTCGTAGCGAACCACCCCGCGACCGGTGAGAATGCCGTTCACCACGAGCTGGAAGCCAAGGACGATGGCGTAAGCGATCCAGAACACCTTGCGGGTGAGCAGGCGCGTACGCAGCACGGCCAGGTCGACCGCCGCGGCGCCGAACACACCGAGGACAGCCGCCACGGTGTAACTGATGGCGCTACCTTCCTCTCTCGGCTCCGAAGGCCCGTCTCGATGACGCCGATATCAAAATTGATATACGAGTCGGTCACGAGAGGTCCCGGCGCCGGCGCACCGACAGGACGGCCTCGAACCCGAGGATCGCGCAGGTCGGCACCACCAGGAAGAACAGCAACTCCTCCAGCGGCAACCCGCCAAGCAGGACTACGCCGGTCATCTGCCGCAGGTCGTAGTGCCAGTGCCCCGCCGCGATGGCCGCCATGTCCCAAGCGGCGAAGACGATCAACGTCGGCAGCAGCGCCAGCACGAGCCGGCGCCAGCGACGGTAGACGCGCACATGGAGAAAGATCTCGAGCGGCAGCGTGCCGAGCAGGCAGGCTCCCAGTACGAGGAGGTAGGTGGCCCTCATCGTCTACAGAGCCGAGGCCTGCGCGCGCCGTTTGACCTCCGTGCCTCGATTCTCGGCCAACGCCCGCACCGGCGTGCCGGGGAGCGAGTCGTCGGCGGCGAACAACCAGCGCAGTGCCGCTTCGTCGTCGTACCCGGCGTCGCGCAGCAGCGTGATGGTGCCTTGCAGGCCCTTGATGACGGCACGGTCCCGGACGAACTCGGCCGGTATTCTCAGCACACCGTCGAGACGAACGCCCAGCAGGCAGCCGTCGCGCAACAACTGGTGCACCTTGGTGACGGGGATGTCGAGCAGCTCGGCGACAGCGGGCACGGGGAGCCATCCGGTGGCGATGTCGATCATCTGACCAGCCTAAGTTCTGGCAGAGCGGTCCGGGCGGCGGTGCGGGCCCCGGCCGCCGTGGTAGCCGAGCGGGCCGCCTGGGCCGCGGTCCCACAGGAGTCCACCGTGCAGGCCGCCAGGGCGGCGCGCACCTGCTGCAACGAACCGGCGCCCATCGACAGCGTCTGCACCCCCAACCCGACGAGGACACAGGCGAGGGCCGGATCCGCCGCCGCCTCACCGCACACGCCGATCCGGCCACCCGCGGCCGTCACGCCCTCAGCCGTAGCGGCGATCAGGTCGAGGATCGCCGGGTGCCAGGGGTCCTGCAACGTCGCCAGCCCGGCAAGCATCCGGTCGGCGGCCAGCGCGTACTGCGTGAGGTCATTGGTGCCGATGCTCACGAAGTCGACCTCGGCCGCGATGTCGGCGGCACGCAGCGCGGCCGCCGGCACTTCGATCATCACCCCCGCTGTCGCGATGCCGGCCGCCCGGCATCGCGCTGCGAAATCGGCCGCCTCCGCCGCGTCGGTCACCATCGGCGCCATGACCTCCAAGGCGGCGCCCCCGCCGTCCGCCGCCAAGGCAAGTGCTCTCAGTTGCTCGGCGAGCAGATGGGGGAACCGGTTCAGCATGCGCAGCCCGCGGATGCCCAGGGCCGGGTTGGGCTCCGGCTCGGGCGCCGGGAGGAAGCCCAGCGGCTTGTCCGCGCCGGCGTCGAGCACCCGCACCACGACCTTGCCGTCGGGAAACGCAGCCAGCACAGGCTGGTAGGCCGCGACCTGCTCCGCGACCGTGGGGGCCACCGACCGGTCGAGGAAAAGAAACTCGGTGCGAAACAGCCCCACCCCTTCGGCGCCGGCCGCCACGGCCGCAGCCACCTCAGCCGGCCCGCCGATGTTGGCCAGCAGGGGCACCTGGTGTCCATCGGCGGTGGCACCCGGGCCGGTCGGCCGATCCTCGCGGCTTCTGGCGCCGGTGACCCTCGCCTTCTCGACCTGCTCGGCCGGCGGGTCGACCTGCACCACCCCAGACGAGCCGTCGACCAGCACGATGGTGCCGTCGGGCACATCCATCGCCTTCGCGCAGGCAACCACCGCTGGCACGCCGAGCGAGCGAGCCAGGATCGCCGTGTGACTCGTCGGGCCGCCCTGCTCGGTGACCAGGGCAAGCACGAGCGCCGGGTCGAGGAGCGCGGTGTCGGCCGGCGCGAGGTCGTGCGCGAGCAGGACGTACGGCGAGTCCGACGACGGCAGTCCGGGAACCGGCGTACCGACCAGCCGAGCGACGGCCCGGTCCCGCAGGTCGTCGAGGTCGGTCAGCCGAGCTGCTAGGTACTCCCCGGCGCCGGCCAGCATCTCGCGATAGCCGGCGAAGGCCTCCCAGACCGCTCGGGGGGCACCACGGCCCTGTTTCGTGCTCGCCGCCACGGCATCGGCCAGGTCCGGGTCGCGAGCCATCATGGCCTGCGCGCCGAGAACCTCAGCCGCCTCACCGCCCGCCCGCGCCGCCCGCTCGTCGAGATCGGCCGCCACCGCCTCCAGGGCCTCCACCGCCCGGGCCGCCTCCTCCGCCGGCTTCCCGATCGGCTCGTCGGAAGCCGGCGGTTCGGCAATGTCACGGACGTAACGGCGGGCCGGGCCGACCACCAGGCCGGGGCTGGCTCCGACGCCCTTGAGGTGACCGCTCACGTCTTGTCGGCGCCGGCTTCGACCAGTGCCGCGAGAGCATCGAGCGCCTCCTCGGCGCCATCGCCCTCGGCGGTCAAGACGACCTCTTCGCCCCCACGTACATCGAGGGACAGCACGGCGAGAATGCTGCGCGCGTTGACCGGCTTCCCGCCGGACTTGGCTATCCGCACCGGCACCGAGGCCTTCGTGGCCGCCTGTACGAACACCGCCGCTGGGCGGGCGTGCAGGCCGACACCCGGGCCGGTCGTCACCCGACGTTCTGCCATGCGCATCTCCTTGACGTCTTCAGGTCCACGTGAATAGCCGATCCCCGGCATCGACCGAGCCCGGGCCCAGCAGGTCGCCCAGTGACTCCGAAGCCGCGTCGAGGGCCACGACCGGGCAGACAGGTGACCGCCCAGCCGCCTCGACGGCAGCAGGGTCCCACGACACCACCGGCTGGCCGGCCCGTACCTCGTCGCCGTCGGCCGCCAGCAAGGTGAAGCCCTCACCCTTGAGTTCGACCGTGTCGATGCCCAGGTGCACCAGCACGCCGTGACCGTCGGCGTCCACAACGACGTACGCGTGGGGATGCAACTTCGCGATTCGACCGTCCACAGGCGACACGGCGGCACCGCGGCGCCGCTCGGGGTTGATCGCTAGCCCCGGCCCGACCATGCCCTCGGCGAAGACCGGATCGGGAACGTCCCCCAAGGCCACCACCTGACCTGCCACCGGCGCTCCCACCACGGTCATCCGATGAGCTCCTCGATGTCGCTCGCGATGTTGTCGGCCTGGGTGCCTACGACGACCTGGATGATCCTGCCGCTGCGCATGACCCCGTGTGCCCCAGCCTTTTTCAACGCCGCCTCGTCGATCAAGGACGCGTCGCGCACCTCCGTACGCAGCCTGGTGATGCACGGCTCGATCTCGACAATGTTGTCCGCACCGCCGAGCCCAGCGATAATCGCCTCTGCCTGGTCCGCCACTGCTACCTCCCTGTGCCGATGGGTCAGTTGTCCGTCTGCGTCACCTTGCGCAGACCACGCGGTGCGTCCGCGTCGATGCCCAACCGCCGGGCCAGCGCTTCGACGAGCAGTTGCCCGGGCACCACCAGAGCGAGCGGCGCCAGCTTCTCCGGCAGCGCTGTGCCCGGCAGCAAAGCGTCGCATACGGCGGCCAGCGCGGCTCCTCCCCCGATCGCGTACGTCGGCACGCCGGCCGCCCGCAGTCGGACCGCCAGGGCCACGACACCGGGCAACACGGGACCGCTGTCGGCCGCCACCAGAAGCGCCGGGGTTTCCTCACCGACCGCCGCGATCGGACCGTGGAGCAGGTCGGCGTAGGACAGGCCGGTCGCCCCGAGGTAGCAGGTCTCCTTGAGTTTGATCGCCAACTCGAGGGCGGTGGAGTACGCGTACCCGCGGCCGGACACCACCATGCTGGTCGCGCCCGCAAGCCGCCCTGAGAGAGCCTCGGCCGGCTCCGCCGTCGCGAGCACGTCCTGCACCGCCGAGGGAACCCTCGCCAGGTCGGCCCGCATGCCCTGGTCCTCGCGCAGGCCCAGGGCCAGCACGGCGAGCGCAGCCAACGCCGTCGTGTAGGTCTTGGTGGCCGGCACCGCGCGCTCTACGCCGGCCCGGGTCATCAGCGTGACATCGGCCGTGTCGGACAGCGGGACATTGTCTTCGTTGGTGATGGCGATGGTGCGTGCGCCGCCGTCGCGGGCCCACTGAAGCGTCTCGACGATCTCCTCCGTCCGCCCTGACTGCGACAGCGCCACCGCGAGGACGCCCGACAGGTCAACCGCGCTGTGATAGACGGTCGCCACCGACGGCGCCGCGAGCGCGGCCATCCGGCCGGCGTGGATCTCGACGAGATAGCGGCCGTAGACGGCGGCGTTGTCGGAGGAACCGCGGGCGATGAGCAGGACATGACGGGTGTCAGCAGCAAGCCGGCGGACCTCGGGCACCTGCGGCAGCAGGGCGTCGAGGGTGCGGGCGATAGCCGCCGGTTGTTCGGCTATCTCGGCCCGCATGAGGCTCGTCACGCGGCCTGCCCCGGCGGCAACCGGCCGGCGACCAACGCGCCGGAACGCCAGGTGGCCCGCGCGCGCAGATCCTCCCCGAGCCATACCAGGTCGGCCACCGCGCCGGGCGCGATCCGGCCCAGATCCGGCCGCCCGATCAGGTCGGCCGGCACCCGGGTGGCGGCGTCGAGAGCGACCGGGAGGTCTAGACCGATCGCGACCGCGTTGGCCACCGCCTCGTCCAGGCGCAACGCCGAGCCCGCAATGGCACCGTCGGCCCGCAGCGGCGGTTCGCCGGCCATCAGCGTCACTTCGGCGCCACCGAGAACGTACCGGCCGGGCGGCATGCCGGCGGCAGACACCGCATCGGTGACGAGCACGATCCGGCCCGCTGCGGCCGCGAAGGCCAGTCTCATCGCCGCCGGGGCGACATGGTGCAGGTCCAGGATGAGCCCGCTGGTCAGGCGACCGTCGGTGAGCGCGGCTCCGACCACGCCCGGCTCGCGGTGGTGCAGCGGCCGCTGGGCGTTGTACAGATGGGTCACCATGCGGGCACCGGCGTCGGCGGCAGCGGTCACCTGCGCCTCGGTGGCGTCGCTATGACCGACGCTCACCAGGACACCGGCGGCGACCAGCCGGCGGATGGCGTCGAGGGCACCGACGCGTTCGGGGGCGAGGGTGAGTATCGCCAAGCCGCCGGCAGCCAGCAGCGCCTCGATCGCCTCGGGCGTCGGATCCGTCAAGTAGGCGGGGTCGTGCGCCCCTCGGCGCCGCTCGGACAGGAACGGGCCTTCGAGGTGGACGCCGAGCGGCTGGGCCGCAGCCGCATCGGTGGCCAGGTCGCGGGCCGCGGCAGCGCCCCGACCCAGTGCGGCGACGAGTTCCGCCACCGGTGCCGTGATGAAGGTGGGCACGAACGCCGTCACGCCGGTCGTCGCCAGCCACTGCGCCGCCGTACGCCACTGATCCGGGGTGGCGTCGACGAAGTCGACGTCGCGGCAGCCGTTGATCTGCAGGTCGACCAGGCCGGGCGCCAGCACCCCGCTTTCCAAGACCACGCCCGGCGACTTCCCGCTCAGCGAGCTGCCGACCTCGACGGCGACGATGCGCCCGTCCTCGACGCCGACCGTGCCGGGCGCGAGGACACCGTGGCTGGTCACAACGCGTGGGGCACTGAGCACAAGCACTCGCCACCTCCGCCGCCACGGGCCGACCGATGCTTGACGCCGACCCTAGCCTCTGGTCTAGTCCGGCCAGGTCCGGGACGGACACCCGAGCTGTGGCCGACCCATGGTCGACCTCAGAGGAGGCACAACATGACCGCCACCACCGCTGAGGGCATCTCCGGAGCGTCGGGCCGGTCCCGGCTGCTGGGAATAGGCCAGCGCATCGGGCGCAGCCTGCTGTTGCCGATCGCCGTGCTGCCCGCCGCGGGCCTGCTCCTGCGCTTCGGCCAGCCCGACATGCTGGGTCGTTTCTCCGCGCTGAAGAATGTGGCGGCCGTCATGGCCGCGGCCGGTGACGTGCTCTTCGGCAACCTGCCGATCATCTTCGCCGTCGGTGTCGCCATCGGCTTCGCGCGCAAATCCGACGGGACCACGGCCATCGCCGCACTGGTCGGCTACCTCGTGTTCGACCGGGTGACCCGGGTGATGTTCGCCGGCTCGTCGATCAAGGAACAGGTCCTCGCCGGCAAGTTGCCCGACGGCACCCGCCCGCTGGACTTCGCCGCCGCGAACCCCACCGGTGTGCTCGGCGGCATCATCATCGGCATCACCGCGGCGCTGCTCTGGCAGCGCTTCTACCGGATCAAGCTCCCGACCTGGCTGGCCTTCTTCGGCGGCCGGCGGTTCGTACCGATCATCACCGCCGTTGTCGCCCTCCTTCTCGGCGTGCTGTTCGGCTGGGTCTGGGCGCCGATCGGCAGCGAGATAAGCAAGTTCGGAAACTGGCTGGCGGGCTCGGGAGCGGTGGGTGCGGGCCTCTATGGCATGACGAACCGCGCCTTGATCCCGCTCGGCCTGCATCACATCATCAACAGCATCCTGTGGTTCAACGTCGGCGACTGCAAGCTGCCTGGCGGCGCCAAGGCGGTCGGAGACATCACCTGCTTCATCAAGAAGGGCACTTACACCGACGGCTCGAAGCCCGGGCTGTTCCAGGCCGGGTTCTTCCCGATCATGATGTTCGCCCTGCCGGCCGCCTGCCTGGCCATGATCGCCGAGGCCCGCGGCGACGTCCGCAAGAAGGCGACCGCCGGCCTGCTCATCTCGGCGGCGATCACATCGTTCGTCACCGGGATCACCGAGCCGATCGAGTTCGCATTCATCTTCGTGGCGCCGCTGTTGTTCGTCGCGCACATCGTCCTGACCGGCACGTCGCTGTTACTGGTCACCGCGCTGGGCATCCGCGACGGCTTCAGCTTCTCCGCCGGTCTCATCGACTATCTGATCAACTTCAACATCGCCAGCAAGCCCCTCCTGATCATCCCGATCGGGTTGGGATATGCCGCGATCTACTACTTCGTGTTCCGCTTGTGCATCCGGCGCTTTGACCTGTTGACGCCGGGACGAGAGCCGGAGGACGACGCCGAAGCCGATAGTGGCCCGACGCGGCGGGCCACAGCGAAGGCCTGACGGTCAGCGCACCAGGACGGGTGCGCCCTCGGCGCGGGCGCTGGCGCTGGCGAAACAGGCGTCGAGCACGGCGGCGCAGGCCCGCGATTCGGCCAACGGCAGCAGCCATCCCGGGCCGCCCGACAGCACGGAGGACATCTCCTCGACCATCACCTGGTAGGCGTCGGCCGGTGGGATCGGAATGCGCTCGCTGCCCGCAGCAGCCGCGACCACCACCTCGCTCCGATCGCCGCCGAGGGTCGTGTAGGCCGAGCCCGGCAGCTCCAGCGTCCCCGTTGTGCCGGTGATCGTCAGCCACTGCCGGTCGGGCTCATCGATCGCGGCGTGCGCCTCGGCTGTCGCACCGTCGGGCCAGGTGAGAAGGGCATCCGCAACGAGATCCACACCACGGTCGGACCACCGGGCGGCCGCGGCTACCTGGGAGGGCGGCTGCGCGCCCATGGCCCAGAGCGCCGCCGATACGGCGTAGCAGCCGACGTCGTAGAGCGCGCCGCCCCCGAGCCGCGGATCCAACCGGTAGTTGCCGGCGGGCACGCCCGAGGACGTGAACCCCGCCGACACGTGGCGGACGGCACCAATCCGGCCGCCAGCGATGATCGTTTGCGCCGTGCGGATGCGGGGATGCCAGCGGTACCAGGAGGCTTCGACGACGGTGCCACCGGCCTCGGCCACCTCATCGACCTCGGCCGCGGTCAGACCGAGCGGCTTCTCGCACAGCACCGGCTTGCCGGCGCGCAGGGCGCGCAGGGTCCACGGCACGTGAGCATCGTTGGGCAGCGAAATGTAGACCGCATCGACGGTGGCATCTGCGAGCAGGTCGTCGTAGGACCCGTAGGTGGCGCCCGCGGGCTGCAGCGCCGCCGCCCGGGCCGGGTCGCGGGCGGCAACGGCCTGCAGGACGGCTCCTCTCGCTTCCCGGACGGCGGGGGCCAGCGCCTTTCGCGCGATGTTGCCGGCGCCCAGAAACCCCCAGCGGATCATGAGCCGGGCACCGGCTGCGGGCGACCGCCCTCGGCGACCGAGTGCGTAGCAGCCTCCATCAACGCGATGTTGCGCCGGGAACCCTCAGGGGTCACCGACATCGGCTCGTCGCAGAGCAGGTGATCGGCCAACTCCCGGTGGAAGGGATACACCGGCCGGTCGGGCACGGCCAGCCGGGTGACCGATCCATCGGCGCCGTAGAGGTCGAGCACGGCGGGCGACTCGGCCGCCGTGAGCCGGTCCTCGTCGAGGTTGCCGACGACGTCACGGGCCACGACCCGCTCGTAGCGCCACGAGCCGACGAGCGCGCCGCGGGTGCCGAGGACGTACCACTTCGGCTTCATCGCCGCCGCCAGATCGGAGCAGGTGAACTCGGCCTCGACCCCGTCGGTGAAATGGACGAGGACGCGGGTGTGGTCGGCGTTGGTCACGTCGTGCCAGACCCGCTTGTGCGACGTGGCGGACACCCACTCCACCGGCTGCGGCAGCAGGTCCAGGACCCAGTCGAGGTAATGCGATCCCCAGTCGTAGATCGCCCCGCCGGAGGTCGCCTGATCGGAGTGCCAGTAGTTGCAGGGATGGCCGTATCCGCCCACGAACGACTCGTAGTGGAAGACCTCACCCAGCAGGCCCGCGCGCCAGGCTCTCTTGAGGGCCAGGTAGTCGGCGTCCCAGCGACGGTTCTGGTAGACGGTCAGGGTCAGGCCGCCCTCAGCGGCGGCCGCAATCTGCGCGTCGGCCTCGGCGACGGTCAGGCAGAACGGCTTCTCGACCACGACCGACTTCCCCGCTTCGAGCGCGCGCAGGGTCCAATCGGCGTGTGTGTTGGGCGGGGTCGACACGATCACGAGATCGACGCTGTCATCGGCCAGCAGGCCCTCGGCCTCTGCGTAGGCGCCGACTTCCGGCGTACGGCCGCGCGCCGCCTCGGTCCGGAGCGGGTTGGGATCGCACACCGCCGCCAACTCAAGCCCGGGGACCGCGCTGATCGCGGCGCTGTGCTCGTGACCGATCGCGCCATAGCCGAGGATCCCGATGCCGACCGCCGCGCGCTCGGGCTGCGCGAGCAAGCGGCGCAGCACCCGGTGCAGGAGCTGGTGGTAGCCCGCATCGCTCAGTGTCTCCGGCGTCCAGCCGCAGGTGAAGGTCGCGACCGCGTCGCGCAAGGTGGCCACCGGGTGATCGACGAAACCGACGCTGGCCGTCAGCAGCACCTCGGTGCCGTCGAGGATCTTGTCGATCGTGAGCACCCGGTCGTTGGCCAAGAGCGGTCCTGCGTCGAGCCGGTCGGTCAGCGCTCCCGCGGCCGGGCCGGGCCGCACCCGCACCTCGTGTGGCGGCGTCAACGCCCCTGGTAGCAGGCCGATGGTCTGATCGAATTCGCCGAGATCGCACCAGGCCCGCACGGTGGGGCCGGCCAGCAAGACCGGCATCCCGGCCCGCACGAGATCAAGCAGCCCGACATCGGGCCGGGCCGCCAGGACGACCATCGCATCGGCCGCGGCCGTCCGGTCGTCGACGATCAGCCCGCAGGCGCGGAGGTAGGAGGCGAGCGCGGCCGCCTCGGGCTGATCGGTCACGAGCGCGATTTGGGTCACTGTCACAACCTAAGCAGACCGGGCCGTTCCTTCACATGCTCGCCCCGGACCGGCGCGCCGCAACGAAGCAACCATCGCCATGTATCGGCAAACGTAGACTGGCCGCGTGGACACGACTCTGGCCGACCCACTCGTGGGGAGGCGGCTCGAAGGGCGATACCGCATCGAAGCGCGGATCGCCCGCGGCGGCATGGCCACGGTCTACCGCGCCCTCGACGAACGCCTCGATCGCATGGTCGCGGTCAAGGTCATGCACGCCGGGCTCGCCGATGACGCGCAGTTCCTGGCCCGGTTCACCGGCGAGGCCCGTGCGGCGGCGAGGCTGAGCTGTCCCAATGTGGTGAGCGTGTTCGACCAGGGGCTGCACGACGGGGTCGCCTTCCTGGTCATGGAGCTGGTGACCGGGCGCACCCTGCGCGACCTGCTCATCGAGCGCGGGCGACTCACTCCCGAGCAGGCACTGTCGGTTCTCGAGCCGGTCTTGATCGCGCTGTCCGCGGCACACGCCGCGGGCCTGGTGCACCGCGACGTCAAGCCGGAGAACGTGCTTCTCGGCGACAACGGATCGGTCAAGGTCGCCGACTTCGGTCTGGCTCGGGCCGTCGAGGCGGCAACCATGACGGCTGCCCAGGGCTTGCTGATCGGTACGGTCGCCTATCTGGCGCCCGAGCAGGTCGCCACGGGCTCTGCCGACGAGCGCACCGACGTCTACGCCGCGGGCATCATGCTGTTCGAGTTGCTGACCGGCAGCGTTCCCTACGCTGGCGAGACCGCCGTATCAGTGGCCTACCGGCACCTGCACGAAGACGTGCCACCGCCCTCCACGCGCGCCGACGTCCCGCCCGCTCTGGATGCGCTTACGGTCTGGGCGACCCGGCGCGACCGGGGCGCGCGGCCGGCCGATGCCGGGGCGTTCCTGGCCGAGCTGCGAGAGGTGCGCTCGGATCTGGGGCTGGCGAGCGTGCCCGTCCCGGCCGGCAGCCGATCGAGTGCTGGCAGACACCGCACCATCGCCGTTGAACTGCCGCCACCTGCCGCGCCGCCCACCCCGCCGCCCATCGCGCCGAGCGACGGGCTCCTACCGCAGCGGAGCCGGCGACGCCGACTTCCGGTGGCCCTGCTCATCGTGCTGGTGCTCGGACTCGTGGCCGGCGGCACCGGTTGGTGGCTCGGCGCCGGGCAGTACACCACCACGCCATCGCTGACCGGGCTGACCCGCGATCAGGCGGTAGCCAAGGCCAAGCTCGACGGCTTCTCGGTGAAATTCGGCCCGGCCGCCTACAACGAGGTGGTCCCCGTCGGCTCGGTCATCACTCAGGACCCGGTCGCGACCTCCCGGATCCGAAAGAACGGCACCATCACCCTCGTTCTGTCCCGCGGCAAGGAGCGCTACCAGGTTCCTGACGTCCGTGGCCGCCCGCAATCCGACGCAGAAGCGGCGCTACGCAAGCTCAAGCTCGTGCCGGAGGTGACGAAGCGCTACGACGAGAAGGTGGCCATAGGCCTGGTCGTCGCGCAGTCGCCGGCCAACGGACAGACCGTGCGCCCCAACACCTTGGTGTCGCTGGTGGTGAGCCTGGGCCCGGCCCCGGTGCCGGTGCCGTCGGTGGTCGGCCTGGCGATCGACGAGGCGAAACAGCGGCTCACCGACCTCGGTCTCAGGGTGACCGAGACCAAGAAGTACAGCGAGACTGTGGACAAGGACGTCGTCATCGCCCAGCAGCCGACCGGCGGTCACCTCACCCGGGGTTCGACCGTGCAGTTGACGGTGTCCAATGGCCCGCCGCTGGTCACCGTGCCCGAGGTCGTCGGCATGGAGGTCCAAGCGGCCAAGCGGAAGCTCGAAAAGGCCGGCTTCAAGGTGCGCGTCGTACCCTTCTTCTTCACCGACCACGTGCAGATCCAGACGCCCAAGGGCGGCGAAAAGGCGCCCAAGGGAAGCACCGTGAACATCCTGCGCTGAGCCCGCGTGGCAAGATCAGCGGGGTGGTCATCGTCATGCGGCCGGGTGCCGAAGAGGGGGCGCTCGCCGACGTCGTCCAGGCGGTCCAGAGCGCCGGTGGCACCGCCTTCGTCTCCCGAGGGGTCAGCCGCACGATCGTCGGAGTCGTCGCCGGCGAGGAGGTGCTCGAGGCCCTCGGCGTGCTCTCTCTGCCCGGCGTCGCCGACATCGTCCGTATCACCGCGCCCTACAAACTGGTCAGCCGCGAGAATCACCCGCGTACCAGCAGCGTGCAGGTGGGCGGCGTCGCGATCGGCCCGGACACCTTCACCCTCATCGCGGGGCCCTGCGCGGTCGAGTCGGCCGAGCAGACCCACGAGGCGGCCGTACTCGCTCAGAACGCCGGCGCCCGCCTGCTGCGGGGCGGAGCGTACAAGCCGCGCACCTCGCCGTACGCCTTCCAGGGGCTGGGCATCATCGGTCTGAAGATCCTCGCCGAAGTGAGCGCCGCTACCGGCCTGCCGGTGGTCACCGAGGTGGTCGATGCGGCGGACGTGGACACCGTGGCCGAGTACGCCGACATGCTGCAGGTGGGCACCCGCAACATGCAGAACTTCGCCCTGCTCCAGGCGGTCGGGGCGATCGGGAAGCCGGTGCTGCTCAAGCGCGGGCTGACGGCGACCTATGAGGAATGGCTGATGGCGGCGGAGTACGTAGCCCAGCGCGGCAACCTCGACATCGTGCTGTGCGAGCGCGGCGTACGTGGTTTCGAGACCAGCATCCGCAACATGCTCGACATCTCGGCGATCCCGATGATCCATGGGATGTCGCACCTGCCGATGATCGTCGACCCGTCGCACGCCGCCGGCCGGCGCGATCTCGTGGTGCCGCTGGCCCGGGCGGCGATCGCCGCCGGCGCGGACGGCGTGATGGTCGACGTCCACGCCCACCCCGAGCTCGCCCGGTGTGACGGTCCGCAGGCCCTGCAGGGCGACAGCCTCGACGAGTTGGCTGCCGCCGTGCGCGACCTACCCCCGCTGATGGGCCGCAGCTGACGGCTACGCCGGTATCAGCCGGCTGAGCACCTCTGCCGCCCGCTCGATGTCCGCGTCATCCACGCCCAGGTGCGTCACCAGTCGCATCCGCTGCGGACCGACCACGGAGACGAGCACACCGTCGGCCCGCGCCTTGTCAGCCACCGCCAAGGCATCGTCGACGTCGAACGAGACGATATTGGTCTCCACAGTGGACGGATCCACACCGAGCGCCCGCGCCAGCCGGTCGGCCCGGGCATGGTCGTCAGCGATCCGGCCGAGGTGGTGGTCGAGCGCGTACCGGCCGGCCGCCGCGAGCACGCCGGCCTGGCGCATGGCGCCGCCGAGTCGCCGCCGCATCACCCGGGCGGTGGCCACCCGCCCGGCGGTTGAGATCATCAGCGATCCGACGGGTGCACCCAGCCCCTTGGACAGGCAGACCGACATGGTGTCGAAGAGGGCGCCGTAGGTCGCCAGTGGGACGCCGGTGGCCGCGTGTGCGTTCCAGATGCGGGCGCCGTCGCAGTGCAGGCTCACGCCGGTCTCCGCCGCGAGCTCGCGCAGGCCCGCCAGGACGGCCAGCGGGACGACGGCACCGCCACCGCGGTTATGGGTGTTCTCCACGGCGATCGCGCGAGTGTCGACCGTGTGGAAGCCGGCCGGGCGCACCATGGCGCGCACCTCGTCGACCACGATCTGACCGCGGCGGGCCGGCCAGGTGCGAGTGGAGATGCCACCGTGCGCCGCCGCCGCTCCACTCTCGTAGGTCACCACGTGCGCGTCGGCGTCGCAGAGCAACTCCTCGCCAGGTGCGACGAGCAGCCGGATGCACAGTTGGTTGCCCATCGTGCCGCTGGGCACGAACATCGCCGCCTCGTGGCCGAAGAGACCCGCGACCTGCTCCTCCAGGGCATTGACGGTGGGGTCCTCGCCGTAGACGTCGTCGCCGACCTCGGCGGCCGCCATAGCCGCGCGCATACCGTCGGTGGGGAGGGTCACGGTGTCCGAGCGGAGGTCGATCACGACGCGGTCCTCTCGCGAAGCATCTCGGCGACGAGGAAGGACAGCTCCAGCGCCTGCTGGGTATTGAGCCGGGGATCGCAGACGGTCTCATAGCGGCCGGCCAGATCTTCGTCGGAGATCTGCTGGCCACCGCCGAGGCACTCGGTCACGTCATCCCCGGTGAGCTCGACGTGGATGCCGCCGGGACGGGTGCCCAGGGACCGGTGCACCTCGAAGAAGCCGCTCACCTCATCCACGACCCGATCGAAGTGCCGGGTCTTGTATCCGCTCGGAGACTCGACTGTGTTGCCGTGCATCGGATCACAGGCCCAGACAACCAGCCGGCCGGTGGCTTCGACCTTCTCGATCAGCGGCGGGAGCACGTCTCGTACCCGCCCGGCACCCATCCGGCAGACGAGCGTCAGGCGGCCGGCAACGCCATCGGGATCGAGCCGCTCCACGACCGCTGCGGCATCCTCTGGCCGGGCGGTCGGGCCGAACTTGACGCCGAGCGGGTTGTGAATGCGGGCCGCGAAGTCCAGATGCGCGCCGTCGAGTTGGCGGGTGCGTTCGCCCACCCAGACGGTGTGCGCCGACAGGTCGTAGGCGCGTCCGTTGGTAACCCTGGTGAGCGCCCGCTCGTAGTCGAGGATCAGCGCCTCGTGGCTCGCGAACAACTCCACGCCGCGCAGCACCTCGTCGCGAACCCCGCAGGCGCGCATGAACGACAGCGCCCGGTCGATCTCGGCGGCCATCGTCTCGTAGCGCTGCCCGGCCGGCGACCGGCGCACGAAGTCCTTGTTCCAGTCGTGCACCGCGTGCAGGTCGGACAACCCGCCGGTCGCGAAGGCCCGGAGCAGGTTGAGCGTCGTCGATGCCGAGGAGTACGCCTGGAGCAGGCGCTTGGGGTCAGGGATCCTGGCCACCGGGTCGGGGGCGAAGGAGTTGACCATGTCACCGCGGTACGAAGGCAGGCCGGCCGCATCGACATCCGCGGACCGCGGCTTGGCGTACTGCCCGGCCATCCGGGCCACCTTGACCACCGGCACGCTCGCGCCGTAGGTGAGCACGACCGCCATCTGCAGCAACGTCTTGATGGTCGCGCCGAGGGTCGCTTCGGTAGCGCCGAAGGTCTCGGCGCAGTCGCCGCCCTGAAGCAGGAACGCCTCGCCGCGAGACACGGCGGCCAGGCGTTCGCGCAGGACGTCGACCTCGCCGGGGACAACCAGCGCGGGCAACTCGGCGAGCGTGGCGGCCACGGCGTGCAACTCGTCCGCGTCGGGCCAGGTCGGCTGTTGCGCGGCCGGCAGCCCTCGCCACGAATCGAGGTCGGGAAGCACGCCGTCCAGCGTAGTCGGCGACATCGGGCGGGAACCGCAGCCGTGACAGTCGCGTCCAACGGCGGTCATCACCCCCCGCTGGGAGGCCACCATGTCCGTACGATCCGCCCGTCTGCTCACCAGCCCGACCGCGCGAGCCATCGCCGCAACCTCAGCCCTCGCCCTTGCGTTGTTGCTTGCCTACGAACTCGGCAGCGGAAGCCCGCAGCAGGCCCAGGCCGCGCCCGGGGCGGCGGCAGCCGGACAACCCGCGCCTTCCTCGGGCGTGGAGGTGGTCGGCACCGGCAAGGTCGCCGGCACGCCCGACGTGTTGCGCCTGGATCTGGCCATCTCGGTGACACGCTCGGATGCCGCCGGCGCCCTCAGCGGGGCGAGCAGTGCCGCGGCAAAGGTGATAAAGGCGCTGAAGGGGCGTGGCGTGCGGGACAAGGACATCAAGACGGCCGGTCTGTCGCTGCAACCGAACTACGACTACTCGGGCGGCAAGTCCACGATCAACGGCTACACCTCCGACGAACAGATAGCCGTCACTCTGCGCAACCTGAAAACGGCGGGTGCCGCGATCACGTCGGCGGTGGCCGCGGGCGGGGACTCGGCCCGGGTGAATGGCCTGGCTCTGGACCTCGAAGGGGACAGCGGCCTGCTCGTTGCGGCGCGCAAGACCGCGATCAACGATGCCCACAGCAAGGCCGAGGCGTACGCGAAGGCCGCCGGTCGCGATCTCGGCGCCGTGCAGGTGATCTCTGAAGACACCAGGCCGGCGCCCCCTATCCAGCTCGGTCGGGCGGCCGCCTCCGACGCGGCGGCCGGCGCGCCAGTGCCCGTGCAAGCCGGGTCGCAGCAGGTCTCGGTCAGCGTGCGGGTGGTCTGGTCCTTTGCCTGATTCCAATGTGCCTGATCAGCCGAAAAGCACCTCGGCCTCCGCGTACCGCTCGAGCGGGACCAGCTTGAGCTCGCGGGTGGCCTCCTCTAGCGGCACGCGGACGATGTCGGTGCCGCGCAGGGCCACCATGTTGCCCCAGGCACCGTCGTGTGCCGCGTCGACCGCGTGCAGCCCGAAACGGGTGGCCAGCACCCGGTCGAAGGCTGTCGGGGTTCCACCGCGCTGCACGTGACCCAGCACGGTGGCCCGGCACTCGTGACCGGTGCGACCGCGGATCTCCTCCTCAAGAACGGCGCCGATCCCAGAGAGCCGGACGTGCCCGAAAGCGTCCAACTCACCCTCGCGCACGGTCATCGTGCCCTCCTTGGGCGTGGCGCCCTCGGCGACGACGATGATCGGGGAGTAATGCGTCTGGAAGCGGTGCTCGACGTAGTTGCAGACCTGCTCGATGTCGAATGGCCGCTCGGGGATGAGGATGATGTTGGCGCCGCCGGCCATCCCGGCATGAAGCGCGATCCAGCCCGCGTGCCGGCCCATCACCTCGACGACGAGCACCCGGTGGTGGCTCTCTGCCGTGGTGTGCAGCCGGTCGATCGCCTCCATGGCAATGGTCACCGCTGTATCGAACCCGAACGTGTAGTCGGTGGCGCCCAGGTCGTTGTCGATCGTCTTTGGCACCCCGACCACCGGGATGCCATCGTCGGTCAGCCGGCGAGCGACACCGAGGGTGTCCTCACCGCCGATCGCGATGAGCCCGTCGAGGCCGAGCTTGTCCACCGTGGCCCGGATCGCCTCTGGGCCGCCCTCAAGCTTGTAGGGGTTGGTCCGAGACGAGCCGAGGATGGTGCCGCCGCGGGGCAGGATGCCACGCACCTGCTCGATGCCGAGCGGCTCGGTGTCGTTCTCGATCGGGCCACGCCAGCCGTCCCGGAAGCCGACGAACTCATGCCCCTGAACGCCCACCCCCTTGCGTACGACCGCCCGGATCACCGCATTGAGCCCTGGGCAGTCGCCGCCGCCGGTGAGCACTCCGATTCGCATGGCGCAGACCGTAACCTAAGGACTGACAGGCCAGCCGTGCTGTCGTCGGTGCGCCTCCATCGCACCCCACCGGGCCAGGTTGTGCCGCGCGTCCGACAAGGCATCGTGCTGGTCGGGCGGCGCTTCGGGAAGTTCCGGACGACCCAGGTCATCCCAGCGCTGGCGCAGATCCTTGGTGAACCGCGGGATGGCGCGCGGCAAGGCCGGCATCCCGCCCCAGAGCTGCGCGATCACGACATGGTCGTAGGCCGCGTACCACGCCCAGAGCTCTAATCCCTGACCCGGCGCGGTCAGGTACGTGAACAGATCAGCCCGAATCTGCTCGCGCGAGCGCCAGGCGGGGTCGCCTGGCGAGGGCAGCTTGTCGAGCACGTTGGCGCGCACCCAGGGGATGGCCAGCGCGGGGTCGAACTCGGTCGAGACGGCATAGAACTCCCGGCCCTCTTCGTCGACGGCCCCGATGGAAACCAGGTCGATCGTGCGGCCGTCCTCGAGAAACTCGCAGTCGTAGAACACCCGTCTCACCCGCCGACCGTATCGAACAGCCGTTGCAGCACTCGCCGTTCATTCGGCGTCCAGCACGCCTCGTCCATCAGGGCGGCCAGGGTGACCACGGGCAAGGGGCGTCCCGACCACAGCAGGTGATCGGTGGTGGGTGGCCATTCGGCCAGGCTGACACGTACGCCCCGGATCTGCAGCGTGCCTTCATCCAGCCGCTCGGCATCCCGTCGGGTCAGCCGCACCGCGTCAGCCAGGTCGGAGAGCCGGCCGGGCGGGCAGACGCATTCGACCTCATCAGCGTCGACCGGCGCGCCGTGGAGCCTGGCCGCCGCGCGACCGGTCAGGCATACCGGTCCGCCCTTGGCCGCCATTTGGTCGACGTAGAGCACGCCCTCAAAGCTCCCCGACGCCAACCGCAGCGCTGCTTTCTTGGCGAGCAACGCGGCTATCTCGGCGTCGACGTCAGCATGGCGCATCTCCAACTCAAACCTGGCCTGCACACCGCACGCGGCCAACAACCGGTCGATCGTTGCCACCGAGGGGATGGCGGCGCCCGACTCGTACGACGCAACGCGGCTCTGCGACGTCGCCGCCGCCTGCGCAAGTTGCTGTTGCGTCAGGCAGGCCCGGTCCCGAGCGGTCCTGATCAGCCCCGCCACGTCCATCGCACCAACCTGCCGCACATCGTCCGGCCTGGTGGCCGGCCGGGCAGCGTTTGTGGACAACGGTGGCCGCCGCACAGGCACTGGGAAGACGTCCACCGGCGCGACCTCTCGTACGAGTCGCATATCAACTTTGATATGCGGCTCCAGCGCAACGGTCTCCGGTGGCCGCCGCACACTCGGCGCTATCGTCCCCGCATGACCTTTTCCATCGTGGCAAGGGGCGCGGACGGCCGGTCGTACGGCGTCGCGGTCGCCAGCAAGTTCCTGGCCGTCGGCAACGCCGTGCCCGCCGCCGAGGCGGGCGTGGGGGGGCTGGCCACCCAGTCCTATGCGAATCTCGCCTACCGCCCGCAGGGGCTGGCACTGCTACGCACCGGCGCCACCGCGGCGGGCACCGTCGCCGGGCTGACCGCCGCCGATCCCGGCCGCGAGACCCGCCAACTCGGCATCGTCGCGCCGTCCGGGCCGGGAGCGACGTTCACCGGCGCGGAGTGCAACCCGTGGGCGGGCAGCGTCGCGGGCGACGGCTACTGCTGCCAGGGCAACATCTTGGTCGGCGCGCAGGTCGTCAAGGAGATGGAGCGGGCCTGGCTGGCCACCCAGCCGAACGAGCCACTGGCGAGCAGGTTGCTGCGCGCCCTCGCCGCCGGTGATGCGGCCGGCGGCGACCGCCGGGGCCGCCAGAGCGCCGCTCTCAACGTCGTCAGCCCTGGGGGTGGATACGGCGGCGGCAGCGATGTCCTGGTGGACCTGCGGGTCGACGACCATGCGGCGCCGACGATGGAGCTGGCGAGGCTGCTCTCCCAGCACGAGTTGTACTTCGGTCAACCCGATCCCAAGACCGCTCTGCGGCTCGAGGGCGAGCTGGCAGAGGAGGTACGCGGCCTGCTCGAGCGCGTCGGCGCCAACGATCTCGAGACATGGATGGGGATCGAGAACTACGAGGCCCGCCGTCTGCCAGGCGCCATCGACCCCCTGGTCCTGCGCAAGCTACGCGAGGCTGCCACGCAGTGACGGTCCTGGCGATCGACGCGGGCACGACCGGCGTCACGGCGCTAGTGGTGGCCGAGGACGGCACGGTGCAGGCGCGGGGCTATGAGGAATTCCCGCAGCACTTTCCGCGACCGGGCTGGGTGGAGCACGAGCCCGAGCAGATCTGGCAGGCGCTGCTGTCGGCCAGCCGGCAGGCACTCGACGGAGCCGAGCGGTCGCCATCGTGCATCGGCGTCACGAACCAGCGAGAGACCGCCGTGCTGTGGGACCGGGAGACACTGGCGGCACCCCGCCGGGCGATCGTCTGGCAGGACCGGCGCACCGGCGGGCTATGTACCCGGCTGCGCGATGCCGGCCACGAGGATCGGGTGCGCGAGGTCACCGGGCTGCGGCTTGATCCGTACTTCACGGCGACCAAGCTGGCCTGGCTGGCCGAGCACGACGAGCGAGCGTGGTCCGGAGTGCTCGCGGGGCGCACCGCGGTGGGCACGGTCGAGTCCTACGTCATCGCCCGGCTCACCGGTGGGGCGAGGCACGTCACCGACCCGTCGAACGCCAGCCGCACCCTGCTCTACGACACCTTCGCCGGGGGCTGGTCGGCCGAGATGTGCGAGCTCTTCGGCGTGCCGGCCCAGGCACTGCCCGATCTCGTGGCCAACTCCGGCGAGGTAGGGCACACCGACCCGGCCGCCTTTCTCGGCCTCCGGTTGCCCGTCGCCGGTCTAGCCGGTGACCAGCAGGCGGCGCTGTTCGGCCAGGCCTGCTACGCCGACGGTCAGTCCAAGTGCACCTATGGCACCGGGTCCTTCGTGCTCGTCAACACCGGCGATCGACCGGTGCGCTCGGCGCACGGGCTGCTCACAACCGTCGCCTGGGACCTCGGCGCCGGCCTGACCTACGCGCTGGAGGGCGCCGTCTTCGTCACCGGCGCGGCCGTGCAATGGCTGCGCGACGGCCTCGGCATCATCGACCGGGCGCCGGAGATCGAGGCGCTGGCTCGCACGGTGGACGACAGCGGCGGCGTGGTGTTCGTACCGGCCCTGACCGGGCTCGGCGCACCCGATTGGGATCCGCGGGCGCGCGGGGCCATCTTCGGGATCACCCGGGGCGTGACCCGCGCACATCTGGCGCGGGCAACCCTGGAGGCGATCGCGTTCGAGGTACGTGACGTCATCGACGTCATGACCGGTGACGCCGGCATCGAGGTGCCGGAGCTGTCCGTCGACGGTGGCGCGAGTACGAACGACCTGCTGTGCCAGTTGCAGGCCGACCAGCTCGGGGTCGACGTGCGCCGGCCGCGGGTCACCGAGACGACGGCCCTCGGCGCCGCCTTCCTGGCCGGGCTCGGCACCGGTGTCTGGTCGTCCACCGATGAACTCGCCGACACCTGGCGGCTGGACCGGCGCTTTGCACCAGCGGCCGGCGGCCGCGACGATGGTGGGCACGCCCGCTGGCGCCGGGCGGTGGATCGGACCCGGGGCTGGGCCACCGACGAATGAGACGAATGATAGGAATGGCGGACCATGAGCCCGCCGAGCGCTGATCCGGCCGACCTGCTCGCCGGTGTGGAGGTGTTCGCCGGTCTCGACCGCGACCTTCGCGCCCGGGTGGCCGGCCTGGCGGTCCGCCGGACCTACCGCCGCGGGCAGATCGTTTTCCTCGAGGGCGACCCGGGCGATTCGCTGCTGGTGCTGCGCACCGGCGCGGTGTCGGTTTATCGCTCGGCCCCTTCCGGCGAGCGCGCGCTGCTCACCGTGGTCCGCGCACCGGACGTGCTAGGAGAGGTTGCCATCCTGGACGGCGCGGCCCGCTCCGCGTCGGCCGAGGCCATCGAGGCGTGCACTGCGCTGTCGGTGTCGCGGGCCGCCTTCCTGGACCTGGTGCACAGTCAACCGGTGCTTCTCGACGCCGTGCTCCGCTCGCTCGGCACCCTGGTACGCCGGTTGACCGATCAGACGGCAGAGCACGTGTTCTTGGACCTGCCAGGCCGGGTGGCCAAGACACTCGTGCGGCTGGCGGGCGGCGCGACGGTCGCCCCCGTGATCATCGAACTCAGCCAGACGCAGCTGGCCGAAATGGTCGGCGGCTCGCGGCAGAGCGTCAACCAGGCTCTCGGCGGCTTCGCCTCTCGCGGGTGGCTGCATGTCGAGGGCCGTCGGGTGGCCCTCGACGACCTCGCTGCGCTGCGACGGCGGGCCGGCGAGCCCGCCTGAACAGAGCGCCTACTGCCCGGGGCCGGTCATGTGAACCCAGTCGGGCTGCGCGCTGCCTTGGGGGAAGGTGACGTAGCCATGCGTGTGCAACCAGCGGGCGGTCTCGGCATCGACCGACACCGAGCTACCGGCGGCCTCGGTATGGGTCGGCGACCGGACCCAGTCCTTGGCCAGGGTGACGAGCGGCATAGTGACCTCCGGTGAAATCGGGTGTAGCCCAAAGTAACGGGGACAACGACGATCCGCTGTCGAGTTCCGGACACTCCTGCCAAGATGGAAGTCGCCCAGCCACCCGGGGGTGCGCAGCTGAAAACGACCTGCCTGTCCTGCTCCCGGGACGGCCCTGACGATGCCCACCATTGCGGCTACTGCGGTGCTCGGCTGCATCTGCGCTGCCCCGAGTGCTCGGCGCTCAACAACCGCGAGCTGACCTTCTGCACCACGTGCGGCGCCCGGCTGTGGACCGGCACCGAACCGGCGGTTGCTGACGTGCAGCGCCGGGCGGTCAGCGTACTTTTCGCCGACCTGGTGGGGTTCACCGCTCTTGCGGAGCGGCTCGACCCCGAGGACCTGCGGGCCGTCCAGACGGCCTACTTCGCGGCCGTCCGGCGGATCGCCGAGGACTACGGCGGGGTGGTCGAGAAGTACATCGGCGACGCGGTGATGGTCGTCTTCGGGGCACCGACCGCTCATGAGAACGATCCGTACCGCGCGGTGCGGACCGGTCTGGAGTTGCAGCGCACACTGGCCGGCACCGTCCTGGCGGGCGACACCGCCATGGCGTTGCGGGTGGGAGTGGCGACCGGTGAGGCCGTCGTCGACCTCCACGCGCTTCGAAGCAGTGGGCACGCCCTGCTGTCCGGCGACGTGGTCAACGTCGCCTCTCGCCTGCAGGGAGCCTCCCCACCGGGAGGCGTGCTCGTCTCGGCCACCACCCACCGGCTGACCGGCGACATGGTGGAGTACGAGCCGGTGCCGGACGTACAACTGCTAGGCAAGTCGGCGCCGGTCAGTGTGTGGCTGGCTCGCGAGCTGCTGTCCCGGCCGACCCGCGAGCCGGCCGACGCGACCGCGTTGGTGGGTCGTGAGAAGGAGCTCGACCGGGCGTGGGAGGTGTTGCGATCGGCGATGTCCGAGAGCCGGCCCCAGCTGCTGACCGTCCTGGGGCCGCCCGGCATCGGCAAGAGCCGCCTGGTCCGCGAGCTGCACCGGCGCGTCGACTCCGAAAACCCGCTCCTCGTCCGCTGGGGGGTGGGTCGCTGCCTGCCCTACGGCGAGGGCATGACCTTCTGGGCGCTGGGCGAGATCGTCAAGTCCCATGCCGGTATCCGCGACACCGACGACGCGCCGGAGGCCCGGCGCCGACTCGAGCGGGTTCTCGCCCCGCTGGTCACCGCGGCCGACCAGCCGCTGGCCCTTGCCGCCCTGGCGCCACTCGTCGGCCTGCCCGAGACCCCTCTCGACCGGGCCGAGACCATCGCGTCCTGGCGAGCGGTGCTGCTGGCCATCGCCGCGCAGGGACCGACAGTCTTCGTGTTCGAGGACTTGCACTGGGCCGACCTGGCCTTCCTTCGCTTCATCGAGACGCTGGTGGCGGAAGCCTCCGACGTGCCGCTATGCGTCATCGCCACCGCTCGCCCCGAATTGTTCGACCGGGTGCCCGAGTGGTCCGCCGGCTTCCCAGGGCAACCGCTTGCGCTGCGGTCACTGTCCGATCCGGCGATCGGCGAGTTGTTCCACGCGCTGCTCGGCGCCTCGTCGGTGGACTCATCGGTGGACAGGGCCACGGTGGCCCGCCTCACCACGCTGGCCGGTGGCAATCCCCTGTACGCCGAGGAGTACGTCAACATGCTGGCCGACAGCGGTGCCTTGGGCGGCGCCATGACTGACATTCCGTCGTTGCCCGACACGGTGCAAGGGGTGATCGGCAGCCGCCTCGACCTGCTCACGGTGGACCAGCAGACCGTGCTTTTCGCGGCCTCGGTGATCGGGCCCACATTCTGGCCAGGCGCCGTCGCGGCGACGGCGAGCCGGTCGCGACCCTTCGTGGACAGCAACCTGCTCGCGCTCCAACGGCGCGACTTCGTGCAGTTGAGCAGCGACAGCACGGTGGCGCAGGAGGTCGAGTGCGCGTTCCGGCACGTACTCGTGCGCGACGTCGCCTATCGCCGGCTGCCGCGCGGGCAGCGCGCGCAGCAGCACCGCCGGGCGGCCGACTGGCTCGACGGGCTGACCCGCACCCGCAGTGCCGACCTCGCCGAGTTGCTCGCGCATCACCGGGTCGCCGCGTTCGACCTGGCGAGACGCATCGGGATGGATCTGGAGGAGTACGCCGAGCCGGCCTGGCGGGCGTTGTGCGCCGCTGCCCGGCATGCCTTCACCCTCCACGCTTACGGCCCGGCCCTGGCTCAGGTGAAGCGCGCCCTGGACATCTGCCCACCGACGACCGAGCCGGCCGAGAGGTTGTGCATGGAGGTGCTTGCGGCGGAGCTGAGCTTCCTCGACGACCCGGAGTCGTTCCATGCTGACGGCGGAGTGGGCCGACTCGAGGAGTTGGCGCAACGGCTGGGCGCGCTGGGCCGCCCGTCCGACGCCGGCCGGGCCTACACGTTGCTCTGCCAGATCGAGTGGTTCCGAGCGCGCCGCAACCCCGCGTACGGCTACATCCAGCGCGCCCTGGAGCTGTTCGACGGGCAGCCCGACTCGGCCGAGGCGGCCAGCGCATATGCCGAGCTGGCCCGGTTGCAGATGCTCAGTTATCACCACGACGAGGCGATCGCGGCCGCGCTGCGCACCGAGGAGATCGCGGCCCGGCTGGGCCTGACCGAGGTGCGGGCCAATGCCATGGTCACCCGCGCGACAGCGCGCTACCTCTCGGGCGACCCGGCCGGCATCGAGGAGATGGCGGCAGCCGTCGACTTCTGCCGGGCCGGACGACTGCGGGCACTTCGACGCGGCCTGATCAACCTGGCTACCGCACACCAGGAGGAGGGCGATCTGCGGGCCAGTTACGCGCTGCTCGACGAGTCGAAGGAAGTCGGCCGCAGCGCCGGGCTGGGCCTGGCCACCGATTTCTCCGACGAGTCGATGCGGGCATACTTCTCCGGCCGCTGGGAGCAAGCCCTAGAAGCTGCCGACGCCTTCCTCGACGGCGCCGCTGCGGGCGATGAGCCGTGGGAAGCGCAGTTGCGTTCCCTGCGCGCCTGGCTGCGCGTGCTACGCCGCGAGGATCCCGGCGACGACGTCGACAACGCCGTACGGCTGGCGAACGAAGCCGGATTCACCCC
>JBBPZR010000018.1:0-43255 GCA_038276285.1 Mycobacteriales bacterium
CCCCCCGCCCGCGGGGGGGCGCGGGGGCGCGCGCTGACTGCGCCCGCCCCCCCCCGGGGGGGGGGGGGGGGGCGTGGGGGGCCGCCCCCCCCCCCCCCCCCCCCCCCCCCCCCCCCCCCGCGGCCGTGGAAGCGCGTCGGCGAGAAGGGCGCGAACTCGGCCGGGATGACGCCATCGGCGAGCAGTGCCGCCACGCCGTCGGCCGTGATCGGTGCGAGCAACACGCCGTTGCGGTAGTGGCCCGTGGCCAGGATCAGCCCGGGCTGCCTGGAGGCGCCGATGAGCGGGGCGTTGTCAGGAGTGGCGGGCCGCAGGCCGGTGCTGACCTCGGCCAGCTCCGCCTCGCCGAGGGCGGGTAACAGGGCCTGCGCATCGCGCAGTAGCTCGTAGACCGCTCCCGCGCGCGGCGTCACGTCGAAACCGGCCTCCTCGCTGGAAGCGCCAACCACGATCTGCCCGTCGCCGCGTGGCACGAGGTAGATCGGCGAACCCTTGACGTTGCCGCGCAGGACCCGCCGCAGGAGTGGCTCCCCCGTCGTCCGCAGCCGAAGCGTCTGCCCCTTCACGGGCCGCACCGCGGGCAGCACGTCCTCGGGCAGACCACCGACGTTCCTCGACCAGCAGCCGCCCGCGAGGACCACCATCTCGGTGGCCACCGGGGTGCCGTCGTCGAGCCGGACTCCGGATACCCGGCCCGCATCCGTGGTCACCTCCGAGACCAGGCGCGGCAGGAGCATCACGCCGGCCCGTGCGGCCGCCTCCAACAGGGCGGCGTGCAGGAGGCGGTTGTCGACCTGGTGATCGCCGGCGGCCAGCAGGCCGCCGGGCAGGCCGGGGGAGAGGCCCGGCTCAAGCGCACGCAGATCGCGACTGGAGACCAGCTCACCGGGCAGGCCGAGCGAGCGCTGGAACGCGTACAGGTCGCGCAGCGCGGCCAGATCGGCGCCGTCCCATGCCACTTGCAGGGTCCCGCAGGTCAGATAGCCCACCGACCCGCCGGCGGCCTGCTCCAACTCGGCGACGAACGCCGGATAGCGGCGCGCCGATTCGGTGTTCAGGGCCAGCAGTGGCACCTCGCCGTAGTGCAGTTCGGTGAGCGGTGCAAGCATGCCGGCGGCAGCCCAGGTGGCGCCCCGGCCCGGCGACGGGTCGGCGACGATCACCGACAGCCCCCGCTGCGCCGCGCGCCAGGCGACGGAGAGGCCGATGACACCGGCGCCGGCAATCACCACATCACTGGTCCGCTCCACCTGCACCTCCTCGCCGGCATACCGCTGCCGAGCGTCGTTGGGGGCCTCGACTCCCTGCGCCGGCATTGCCCGGATCAGGTCCCTAACGGTCGGGGGCTCCCAGCCCACCCTCTCAGCCCGGTCCCACCGGGCTCCCGTGCATCGCCGAGCGTACTCCCGGACCGGGCCGGAGCGGTCGGCTGCGCGATGGATACCGTGCAGCGTGGCCAGCGACCCCAAGGCGGCGATCCAAGCCGCCCGCCTGTACCTCTGCACCGATTCGCGGGCCCGGCAGGGTGATCTCGAGGAGTTCCTCGACGCCGTGCTCGCGGGCGGCGTCGACGTCGTCCAGCTGCGCGAGAAGGGGTTGGAGGCGCTCGAGGAGATGCGGTTGCTGGAGATCTTCGCGGCGACCGCCGAGCGCCATGGGCGGCTCTTCGCGGTCAACGACAGGGCCGACGTCGCCCGGGCGGTGCGGGCGCCGGTGTTGCACCTCGGCCAGGACGACCTGCCGGTGCCCCTCGCCCGGCAGATCCTCGGCGACCAGGTGGTGATCGGGCGATCGACGCACTCGCCGGAACAGTTCGACGCGGCTCGCCGTGAAGCGGGGGTCGACTACCTGTGTGCCGGCCCGACCTGGACCACACCGACGAAGCCGGGGCGCCCGGCGGCCGGGCTGGAGCTGATCGAGCACGCGGCGACCAACACGCCGACGGGTGGCCGGCCGTGGTTCGCCATCGGCGGCATCGACCTGGACCGGTTCGATCAGGTGATCGAGCGCGGTGCCCGGCGCGTCGTCGTCGTCCGGGCCATCACCGACGCGGCCGACCCGGGCGCTGCGGCGCGCGAGTTCGCCGATCGGTTGGCCGCCGCTGCGGGTGGCACCGCGGCCGACGACTGAAGGAGCGGCTGTCGTCAGGGAGCGGGCGGCGCGGGCCAGTCGCGGATCCGCCAGAAATGGCCGACCGGGCCCCTGCCCCGGCCCAGAGCGTATGAGTCAGTCACGGCCGCGGTGACGTAGCTCTTGCCGGCCCGGACCGCCGCCGGCACGTCCAGACCACGCGCCAGCGCGGCGCAGGTCGCCGCTGCCAGGGTGTCTCCGCTGCCGTGCGTGTGGATTGTGTCGTGCCGCGGCGCGCTGAGCTCGGTGAAGTTCGTACCGTCGAACAGCAGATCCGTGGAGTACGGGCCCGACCGGTGGCCGCCCTTGACGAGCACCCAGCGCGGGCCGAGCGCTTGCAGGTGGCGGGCCGCCTCCCGCGCGTCGTCGTCGGTGCGGACATCGATGCCGGTGAGCAGGCGCACCTCATCGGTGTTGGGCGTCAGCAGCGTGGCCAATGGCAGCAGCGCCCGCAACGCGGCCACCCCACCGTCGCCGAGCAACGGGTCACCGTGCTGGGAGGTGGCGACCGGATCCAACACCAGCGGGAACACGCCGAGCCGGCCGACCGCCTCCGCGACCGCCTCGATGATCGCGGCGGAGGCCAGCATCCCGGTCTTGGCCGCGCCCACGCCGATGTCGGTCACCACCGACTCGATCTGCTCCACCACGGCGTGCGGCGGCAGTTCATAGCGGCCTGAAACGCCGAGTGAGTTCTGCACCGTGACCGCCGTGATCGCGGACATGCCGTGCACGTGGCAGCCGAGGAAGGTCTTGAGGTCGGCCTGGGCACCGGCGCCACCGCCGGAATCGGAACCGGCGATGGTCAGCGCCGTCGGCACCGCCGTCACAGGGCGTTGGCTTCGCGGATGACCTCGACGATCTCGGCCATGATCTGGGTCAGCTCGTAGTCCTTGGGCGTGAACACCCGCGCGACTCCCTGCTCGCGGAGGGTTTCGGCGTCGCGCTCCGGGATGATCCCGCCGACGACGACCGGCACATCACCGAGCCCGGCGGCGCGCAAGCCGGCCACCACGTCGGGCACCACACCGAGGTGCGATCCGGACAGCACCGACAGGCCGACGACGTGCACGTCCTCCTCGACCGCGGCCGCCACGATCTGCGCGGGGGTCAGCCGGATCCCCTGGTAGACAACCTCGAAGCCGACATCCCGGGCCCGTACGGCGATCTGCTCGGCACCGTTGGAATGCCCGTCCAGCCCCGGTTTGCCGACGAGCATCTTCAGTCGTACACCCAACTCGGCTCCGGTCGAGCGCACCCGCTCGCGGACCGCGGCCGCATCGGCACCGGCCGCCGCGCCCACCGCGGCGCCCGCCACGCCGGTGGGCGCGCGGTACTCGCCGAAGACCTCGCGCAGGGCGTCGGTCCACTCGCCGGTCGTCACGCCGGCGCGGGCACACCGCAGGGTCGCCTCCATCAGGTTGTCCTCGGTCTTGGCGGCGTCGCGCAAGGCGACCAGCGCGTCGTCGACGGCCGCGGCAGCACGACGGTCGCGCCAAGCGACAAGGGCCTCGACGGCGGCCTGCTCAGCCGCGGGATCGACCGTCAGGATCGCCGTATCGAGGTCGGCGACGAGGGGGTTGGGCTCGGTCGTGGTGAAGCGGTTGACGCCCACGACGACGTCCTCGCCGCCCTCAATGCGGCGGCGGTGCTCGGCCAGCGACCGCACCAGCTCCGTCTTCATGTAGCCGCTCTCGACCGCCGCCACCGCGCCGCCGAGCGACTGCACGCACTCCATCTCGGCCCGGGAGCCCTCGACGATCGACGCCACCTTGGCCTCGACGACGGTCGAGCCGGTGAACAGGTCGTCGTAGTCCAGCAGGTCGCTCTCGTAGGCCAGCACCTGCTGCAACCGCAGCGACCACTGCTGGTCCCAGGGTCGGGGCAGGCCAAGAGCTTCGTTCCAGGCCGGAAGCTGCACGGCCCGAGCCCGCGCGTCGCGCGACAGGGTGACGCCGAGCATCTCGAGCACGATGCGCTGCACGTTGTTCTCCGGCTGCGCCTCGGTCAGCCCGAGAGAGTTCACCTGCACGCCATAGCGGAACCGCCGCTGCCGGGCGTCGGTGATGCCGTACCGCTGCAGCGTCAGCTCGTCCCAGAGCCGCACGAAGGCGCGCATCTTGCACATCTCCTCGACGAACCGCACGCCGGCGTTGACGAAGAACGAGATGCGCGCCACCACCGCACCCAACTCCTCAGCCGGCACCTGCCTCGAGTCGCGCACCGCGTCGAGGACCGCGATGGCGGTGCAGAGCGCATAGGCGACCTCCTGCACGGGCGTCGCACCGGCCTCCTGCAGGTGGTACGAGCAGATGTTGACCGGGTTCCACGTCGGCATCCGGGACACCGTGTAGGCCACCGTGTCGGTCACCAGTCGCAGCGAGGGCCCGGGCGGAAAGACGTAGGTCCCGCGCGAGAGGTACTCCTTGATGATGTCGTTCTGCGTCGTGCCGGTCAGCGCGGCGACGTCGGCGCCCTGTTCCTCAGCCACGACCTGGTAGAGGGCGAGTAACCACATAGCCGTGGCATTGATGGTCATCGAGGTATTGGTCTCGGAGAGCGGGATCTCGTTGAACAGCGCCCGCATGTCGCCCAGGTGCGCGATGGGCACCCCGACCTTGCCGACCTCGCCGCGGGCGAGATCGTGGTCGGCGTCGTAGCCGGTCTGGGTGGGCAGGTCGAAGGCGACCGAGAGACCGGTCTGACCCTTGCCGACGTTGCGGCGGTAGAGGGCGTTGGACTCCGCGGCGGAGGTGTGTCCGGCGTACGTCCGCATGACCCAGGGCCGATCGCGCACCCCGGGCTCCGATGGGTACGGCACGCCGGCTCCTCCCGTCAGGAGCCCTCAGCCTACCGACCAGTAGCTGATAGGCCTCGGCTCAGCCGAGGGCCGCGGCTACCCGTGGCTCCACGTGGAGCACCCGATCCAGGTGGGTGAAGCGCAGCAGGCGCGCGACGCGAGGCGGCACATCGCGCAGGACGACCACCCGGCCGATCCGCTCGGCGCGGCGCTGGGTGCCCACCAGCATGCCCAGGGCGGTCGCGTCGATGACGTCAACGGCCCCCAGGTCGATGACGAGCGGCCCCACACCGTGGTCGACCGCGGCGTGCAGCCGGGAGCGACACGACGATACGGTCGATGCATCGAGCCGACCGGAGAGAACTACCAGGCCACCTATCGTCGCCATGTCGTCCCCTTCGCCTCGTGCCCTGCGGTGATCTGTCACTTGTACGACGCCGGGGCGAACCGTGTGGTTGCCAAGAGGATGACCCAACCGGCGTCCTTTTCGCAACCGATTGTAGTGTATCCGACCACTCTCTGCTATCCACCGTTTGGTTGATATCGAGTGCACCGGGCGGTCGTTCCCGTTCTCGGCTCGACCTGACCAGCGTGACTGCCATGCACCCGGAGACTGCCGACCCAGACATCGCCATCGCCGTACACGGCCTACGAAAGAAGTACGGCAAAACCGTCGCTGTCGACGGTAGCCGCGCGACCCGCTAGCCGCGGACCCGTCAGCCCGGCCACGCTAAGCCTCGTAGGTATAGAACCCCTTGCCGGTCTTGCGACCGAGGTCGCCGGCGGTGACCATGCGGGCCAGCAACTCCGGCGGGGAGAACTTGGGGTCGCGAGTCTCTGCGTAGATGTTCTGGGCGGCGTGCACCATGATGTCGATGCCCGTGAGGTCCATCGTGCGCAGCGGCCCCATGGCGTGACCGAACCCCAACTGGCAGGCCGTGTCGATATCCTCGGCGGTGGCCACGCCAGTCTCGACCAGCCGGACCGCTTCGTTGGCAAGAGCGGCGACGAGCCGGGTGGTCACGAAGCCCGCCACATCGCGGTTGACCACGATGCAGGTCTTTCCCAGACCCTCCGCGAACTCGCGCGCCGTGGCAAGAGTCGCGTCCGATGTCTTGAAGCCGCGGACCAGCTCGCAGAGCCTCATCATCGGCACCGGAGAAAAGAAGTGCATCCCCACCACCGACTCCGGGCGCCCGGTTGCGGCGGCGATCTGGGTGATAGGGATGGCGCTGGTGTTGGTCCCCAGTACCGCCTCGTCACGGCAGATCTTGTCCAGCGCTGAGAACACCTCGCGCTTGACCTCGATCGATTCGAAGACCGCCTCGACGACGACATCGGCCTCGGCCGCCGCCTCGAGCGCGGTCGTCGTGACGATCCGGTCCAACGCGGCATCGGCATCGGACCGGGTGAGCTTGTCCTTGGCGATGAATCGGTGATGCGACTGGCGGATCGCCGCAATCCCCCGCTCCAGGGCGGGCGCGTCGATGTCGCGCAGGATGACGTCCCAGCCGGCCTGTGCTGCCACTTGCGCGATGCCGGCGCCCATCAGGCCAGCGCCGATGACCGCCAGCTTTCCAGCCACGTCAGACTCTCCTCGCTAGCGCCCCCACCCCCGTCCAATCGATGATCAAGGACTTTGCGTCGGGCTGCCGGCGTGTCGCACGGCGTGTTGCGACGCAAAGTCCTTGATCATCGCCGAGGGGGGGAGTCTACCCGGGGGGGTGGCCACTCATCCGCGTCAGAAGTCCAGCGGGAAGTCGAGCTCCGGGGCCTCGACCCGGCGGATCTCGGCACCGAGACCGCGGAGGTGCTCCACGAAGTCGGGGTAACCGCGGTCGATGTGGAAGACGTCGGATACCTCGGTGCGCCCGTCGGCACACAGCGCCGCCAGCACCAGCCCGGCACCCGCGCGGATGTCAGTCGCTCGGACCGGCGCGCCGGAGAGTCGCTCCCGGCCGCGGACCACCGCATGATGGCCGTCCGTCCGTACATCCGCACCGAGCCGGGTGAGCTCGTTGACGAACATGAAACGGCTGTCGAAGACGTTCTCGGTGACCATCGAGGCGCCATCGGCGACCGAGCCCAACGCAATGGCCATCGGCAGCAGATCGGTAGGGAAGCCGGGGTAGGGCAGGGTGACGACGTCGACCGCCCGGGGGCGGCTCTCCATGACGACCCGGAAGCCGGCGGTGCCCAGCAGTGGCTCCACCGTCGCGCCGGCCGTGACGAGCTTGTCCAGGGTGATCTCGAGGTGGCGGAAGTCGGCGCCTCGCACCGTCACGTCGCCGCGGGTCATCACGGCACCGATCGCCCAGGTACCGGCCACGATGCGGTCCGGGAGAGTCCGGTGCTCAGCCGGACGAAGGTGCTCGACGCCCTCGATCTCGATCATCGAGGTGCCACCTCCGGAGATCTGCGCGCCCATGCTGCTCAGCAAGGTGCAGATATCGACGATTTCGGGCTCCCGGGCCGCGTTGTCGATGACCGTCATGCCCTTGGCGAGCACGGCCGCCATCAGGATCTGCTCGGTCGCACCGACGCTCGGGAAGTCCAGCCATACGGTGGCGCCGGTGAGCCGGTCGGCCCGGGCGATGACATAGCCATGCTCGGTGCTGAGCTCGGCGCCCAGCCGGGTCAGCCCGGCGATGTGCATGTCGAGGCCCCGCGACCCGATGTTGTCGCCGCCGGGCAGCGCCACCTTGGCTTCACCCGTGCGGGCCAGCAGGGGCCCGAGCACGCAGATCGAGGCCCGCATCCGGCGTACCAGGTCGTAGTCGGCCTCCGAGCCGGGGCGTTCCGGGCAGTCGATCGCGATCTGACCGCCGGAAAGCTCGACCTGGCAGCCCAGCCGCCGCAGCACCTCGCCCATGATGGCTACGTCGAGAATCGGCGGCGTGTGGGTGAGCACGGTGCGGCCCTCGGCGAGCAGCGCGACCGCCATCAGCTTCAACACGCTGTTCTTGGCGCCGGTGACCTCCACTGAGCCCACCAGCCGCAGGCCACCGTCGATTCCGAAGAGCTCCACGTGGGGATCGTACGGTCCGCCCGTAGGCTCAAGGACATGGCCGTGCACCTCACCCGCATCTACACCAAGACCGGCGACGACGGCACCACCGCCCTGGGCGACATGAGCCGGGTGGCCAAGACCGACCCGCGGATCGGGGCATTCGCCGACGTAGATGAGACCAACTCCGCCGTGGGGGTGGCTCTGGCACTCGGTGAATTGCCCCCCGACGTGGCGGCCGTGCTCCGCCAGGTGCAGAACGACCTGTTCGACGTCGGGGCGGACCTGTGTACGCCGGTGGCCGAGAACCCCGACTACCCGCCGCTGCGGGTCACCGAGGAGTACGTCGAGCGCCTAGAACACGCCTGTGACGCGTTCAACGACCGGCTGGCCAAGCTCGACAGCTTCATCCTCCCCGGAGGGACCCCCGGCGCTGCCCTGCTGCACACCGCGCGCACGGTCGCGCGACGAGCCGAGCGAAGCACCTGGTTGCTCCTGGCGACCGATCCCGGTCACACCAATTCGATCCCGGTCCGCTACCTGAACCGGCTCTCCGATCTGCTGTTCATTCTGGCGCGGGTGGCCAACCCCGGTGGCGATGTGCTCTGGCGCCCGGGTGGCGACCGAGGTTCCGCCTGAGGCGAAAGCGTCAGACCATTGTTCGCAGGTGCACGGCGAGACGATCAAAGCTGGTGGACGCGCCGTCCTTCATCCCCGTCCGGAATGCCGCGTCGCGAGCCTCCTGTGACGGATAGCAGATCGTGCTCGTGATCGTCGTCTTGCCGTCGTGCTCCGTCAGCGTCAGCGTATTCGTCGTCTCCGGCCAGTCACCGCCCCACGACTCGCTGTTGACGAACCGCTCGGGCGGCGTGACCTCGTGATAGTGACCGCGCATCTCCATCTCGGTGCCGTCGCCGCGGCGCCAGACGAAGTGCCACTCCCCGCCGGGGCGCAGGTCTATCTCGCAGACGGGCATGGTCCAGCCGTCCGGTCCCAACATCCAGTGCGGCACATGCTCGGGATTGGTATAGGCCTCCCACACAAGGCGGCGCGGCGCGTCGACGACCCGGGTCATGACGATCTCCCGGTCCGGCGTCGTGATCGTCGTGGCGCTGACGTCATGTGCCATGGTCATGATCATTCTCCTTTTCCTTGAGCAGGTGGAGGTACTTGTCGAGTCGTTCGTAGCTCGCGTCCCAGAAGCGGCGATAGTCCTCAGCCCACTCGGCGACGTCCTTGAGCGGCGCCGGCTCGAGTTTGCACGGGCGCCACTGCGCCTCACGCCCGCGTGAGATGAGGCCGGCCCGCTCGAGCACCCGCAGGTGCTTGGAGACGGCGGGACCGCTCATGGAGAACGGCGCGGAGAGTTCCTTGACGGTGGCCGCGCCGGCGGTGAGCCGGGCGAGGATCGCCCGGCGCGTGGGGTCAGCGAGAGCGCCAAAGGTGGTGCTCAAGGCATCCGTGGCCATGGGTATCCAACCAGTCGGTTATCTAACTGATTAGTTAGATACACGACCACGCACCATGCTGTCAAGGGCTCGAGCGGGGCGGCGAGCCTTGGGGAGCGCCGGCGTGGAAGCGCGGTCGCTCAGGCACCCGTCTGGGCGCCTGGTGCCGCCGACTCCAGCCATGACTGGAAACCGGTCAACGCCGACACACCCATGGCGACCTGCACCGGGCCGCCGGCGCTGGTGCATTCGAGGATCACCATGCCGGCCTGCAGCGACAGCCGCTCGGACTCCCTGGGAGCCCGTTGCCGGAGCACCGACAGGTCGCGCCGGGAGAGCACCCGGCGTGGCCGGGGGGCGAGGCTGAACACGCGGAACCACTGCAACTCATCGCCCACGAACCGGCCCGTCCCCAGCACCCAACCGCGCCCGTGCTTGCGATCCCGCAGCCGCAGGCTCAGCTCAACCGTGCCTCCGCTGCGGGCCAGCACCCACCGGCGCAGCGCGAACGCGACGACCAGGGCGACCGGCAGGAGAAAGACGAAGAGGATCTCTCCAGACAGAAGCACGGCGGACCCCCCCGCTGCGTCGCGAGGCTAGACCGACTCGCCGGCGGCGCGGAGTCGGCTCATGGCGCGCTGTCGTGCCGCCTGAGCGTCCTCGTCGTCGCGTTCGGCATCGTCGGTGGCTTCGTATGCCCGCCGCGCCCGCTCCACATCGACATCGTCAGCGAGTTCGGCTATTTCAGCGAGGATGGATACACCCTCGTCGGTTACGGACAGGAATCCACCGTGCACCGCGGCGACCAACTCCTCGCCGTCCTCCTGCTGAATCCGGACCACCCAGCCCTCGGCAAGCTCTCCCAGCAACGGAGCGTGGCCGGTCAGCACGCCGAGCTCGCCCTCGGTGGTCCGAGCGATCACCATGGTCGCCTCGCCCGACCAGATCGGGCGCTCGACGGATACGAGCTCGACGTGTAAGGGCTCCGCCACCTAGCAGCTCCTTCGAAAGTGCAGGGATGAAGCAGTCTAACCGGCTCCAGCCCACAGTTCCGGCCAAGTACACAGCCTTCGGCCCGTCCGTTCGCCGACGACTGTCTGCGGGATCGCGAGTCATGGCTCACGATCTGACAGACGGTCGACGGTGATGAGGGTGCTCAGCCCTGGTCGCCTAGCTGCTTGGCCTTGGCCTCGACGTCCTCGATGCCGCCGCACAGGAAGAAGGCCTGCTCGGGCAGGTGGTCGTAGTCACCGTCAGCGAGCTTGCGGAAGCTCTCGACGGTCTCCTCGCGGGACACGAAGGACCCCTCCTGGCCGGTGAACTGCTCCGCGACGAAGAGGTTCTGTGACAGGAACCGCTGGATGCGGCGGGCCCGGCCCACCAGCACCTTGTCATCTTCGGACAGCTCGTCGATGCCGAGGATCGCGATGATGTCCTGCAGATCCTTGTAGCGCTGCAGGATTCGTTGCACCTCGCGGGCAACGGCGTAGTGCTCGTCGCCGACGTACCGCGCGTCGAGGATGCGTGAGGTCGAGTCGAGCGGGTCCACCGCGGGATAGATGCCCAGCTCGGAGATCGGCCGGGACAGCACGGTCGTCGCGTCAAGATGCGCGAACGTGGTGTGCGGCGCGGGGTCCGTGATGTCGTCGGCTGGTACGTAGATCGCCTGCAGGGAAGTGATCGAGTGCCCGCGAGTGGACGTGATCCGCTCCTGCAACTCGCCCATCTCGTCGGCCAGGGTGGGCTGGTAGCCCACCGCGGACGGCATTCGCCCGAGCAGGGTGGACACCTCGGAGCCGGCCTGGGTGAACCGGAAGATGTTGTCGATGAACAGCAGCACGTCCTGCTTCTGCACGTCGCGGAAATACTCTGCCATGGTCAGAGCGGAGAGACCGACGCGCAGTCGGGTGCCGGGCGGCTCGTCCATCTGACCGAATACGAGCGCGGTGTCCTTGATGACACCGGACTCTGTCATCTCACCGAACAGATCGTTGCCCTCGCGGGTGCGCTCGCCGACACCGGCGAAGACCGAAACGCCACCGAAGTTCTGTGCGACCCGCCGGATCATCTCCTGGATCAGCACTGTCTTGCCCACCCCGGCCCCGCCGAACAGGCCGATCTTGCCGCCCACGACGTAGGGAGCCAGCAGGTCGATCACCTTGATACCGGTCTCGAAGATCTCGGTCTTGGCCTCGAGCTGGTCGAACGGCGGCGACGAGCGGTGGATCGGCCAGCGCTCGGTGATGTTGAGCTCGCTCTCCTTCACGTCAAGCGGCTTGCCGAGGACGTTGAACACATGGCCCTTGGTGACATCACCTACGGGGACGGTGATGGCCGAACCGGTGTCCGTCACCTCGGCGCCGCGCACCAGCCCGTCAGTAGGCTGCATGGAGATGGCTCGCACCATGTTGTCGCCAATGTGCTGGGCGACCTCGAGAGTCAGCGTCATGGTGTCGTCGCCGAGTTGCAGATCGACATGCAATGCGTTGAACAGCTCGGGCATCGTGTCGCGGGCGAACTCCACGTCGACGACCGGGCCGATGACACGTACGACCCGACCGGTGCCGCCCTCCTGGGTCTCAGCGGTCTTCTCTTCTGCGGTGGCGGTCATCTCTGATCACTCCCTGTCGCGGCGAGCGCGTCCGCGCCACCGACGATCTCGCTGATCTCCTGGGTGATCTCAGCCTGCCGGGCCGAGTTGGCCGCTCGGGTGAGCGACTTGATGATGTCTTCTGCATTGTCGGTCGCCGACTTCATGGCCCGCCGGCGAGCCGCCGACTCGGAGGCCGCGGACTCGAGCAGCGCCGCGAAGATCCGGGTGTTGATGTACTTGGGTAACAACGCGTTGAGCAGGGCCTCCGGCTCGGGCTCGAATTCGTACTCGGGGAGATAGCCGGCCGGTGCCTCCTCCTCGTCGACCTCTTCCACGACGAGTGGCGCGATCCGGGTCGCGACCGCCCGCTGGGTCAGCGACGAGACGAACTCGGTGTAGACAAGGTGGATCTCCTGGACACCGGCGACGACGCGCTCGTCGTCTTGCCCGGCCTCGGCGTCGTCAAGGCCACCCTGCCGGAATGCCGCGACGAGCGTGCCGCCGACCTCGCGGGCGTTGACGAAGCGCGGCTGCTCGGAGAATCCGGTCCAGTCGCCGGCCACCTCGCGCCGCCGGAATCGGTAGTAGCCAACCCCCTTGCGGCCGATGACGTAGAGCACCGACTCCTTGCCCTCGGACTTGATCAGCGCCATCAACTCGGCTGCCTCACGCAGCACGTTCGAGTTGTACGCGCCGGCCAGGCCGCGATCGCTGGTGACAACCAGTACCGCGGCCCGCTCGGGGTCGGGCTGCTCGTTGAGAAGCGGGTGGTCGAGCGAGCTTCGTGAGGCCAGGGTGGTCAGCACCCGGGTGATCTCCTCGGCGTACGGCTTGGACGCGGCGACCCGCTGCTGCGCCCTGACGATCCGAGATGCCGCGATGAGCTCCATCGCCCGGGTGATCTTCTTCGTTGACTGGATCGAGCGGATCCGGCGTCGGTAGATACGAAGCTGCGCGCCCATCGGCTAGCTCTTCTTCCCCGACTCGGGCTTCTTCGCGGGCTTCTTCGCGGGCTTCTTCGCGGGCTTCTTCGCGGACTTCTGCTCGGACTTCTGCTCGGCCTTCTTCTCGGGCTTCTTCTTGGTGTACTTCTTGACCGTCTCCTGGCCCTCCTCGTCGGCGTCCATCGCCTCCGCGTCCGGCTCGTTCAGCTTGAGGCTGTCGCCGTCGCCGGTCTCGAACTGCTTCTTGAAGGACTCGATGGCCTGCTTCAGCGACTCGACGGTGTCATCCTCGAGCTTGCCGGTCTGGGTGATCGCGTCGTAGATGCCCTTGTGCTCGCGACCCACGTAGTCGAGGAACTCCGTTTCGAAGCGGCGGATGTCACTGACCGGCACGACGTCGAGCTCGCCGGTGGTGCCGGCCCACAAGGAGACGACCTCGTGCTCCACCGGGAACGGGGTGTACTGCGCCTGCTTGAGCAACTCGACCAGTCGCTCGCCGCGGGCCAGCTGGGCCTTCGAGGCGGGATCCAGGTCGGATCCGAAAGCCGAGAAGGCCTCGAGCTCGCGGAACTGCGCGAGGTCGAGCCGCAGCCGGCCGGCCACCGACTTCATCGCCTTGACCTGAGCGTTGCCGCCGACCCGCGAGACGGAGACGCCGACATTGATGGCAGGGCGGACGCCGGAGTTGAACAGATCGGTCTCGAGGAAGATCTGGCCGTCGGTGATGGAGATCACGTTGGTCGGGATGTAGGCCGAGATGTCGTTGCCCTTGGTCTCGATCACCGGCAGACCGGTCATCGATCCGCCACCCATCTCATCGGAGAGCTTCGCGCAGCGCTCGAGGAGCCGGGAGTGCAGGTAGAAAACGTCGCCGGGATAGGCCTCGCGGCCCGGTGGGCGGCGCAGCAGCAGCGAAACGGCACGGTAGGCCTCGGCCTGCTTCGACAGGTCGTCGAAGATGATCAGGACGTGCTGGCCTTGGTACATCCAGTGCTGGCCGATCGCCGACCCGGTATAGGGCGCGACGTACTTGAACCCGGCGGCGTCGGAGGCCGGTGCCGCCACGATCGTCGTGTACTCCATCGCCCCGGCGTCCTCGAGCGCGCCACGCGTGGCGGCGATCGTGGACCCCTTCTGCCCGATCGCCACGTAGATGCACTTGACCTGCAGCTTCACGTCACCGCTGGCCCAGTTGTCCTTCTGGTTGATGATCGTGTCGATGAGCACCGCGGTCTTGCCGGTCTGCCGGTCGCCGATGATCAGCTGCCGTTGCCCGCGCCCGATGGCGGTCATCGCGTCGATGGCCTTGATGCCGGTCTGCAGCGGCTCCCTCACGGGCTGGCGCTGCACGACCGACGGGGCCTGCAACTCGAGAGCGCGTCGCTCCGAGGTCTCGATCTCGCCCTTGCCGTCGATCGGGTTGCCCAGGGCGTCGACCACGCGGCCGAGGTAGGCGTCACCGACCGGCACCGACAGGACCCGGCCGGTACGCCGGACCTGCTGCCCCTCCTCGATGTGCTCGAAGTTGCCGAGGACGACCGCGCCGATCTCGCGCACGTCGAGGTTGAGGGCGATACCTAGGACGCCGCCCTCGAACTCCAGCAACTCGTTGGTCATGGTCGAGGGCAGCCCCTCGACGCGGGCGATCCCGTCACCCACCTCGGTGACCAGCCCCACCTCCTCCTTGGAGGTCTCCGGGGTATACGAGGAGACGTAGCGCTCGATCGCGCTCCGGATCTCCTCGGAGGAGATGGTCAACTCGGCCATGGTCAGGGTCCTTTGTGTGTCGGTGGGGCAGTCCATGTCTGCGGATCAGCCGGCAAGAGCACCGCGCACCTGCTCCAGGCGCCGGGCGACGCTGCCGTCGTAGAGCTCGTCGCTGACCCGCACGGTCATCCCGCCGAGGATCGACGGGTCTACCACGATCAACAGCGACATGCGCCGACCGTACGTGCGGGAAAGCACGGCTTCCAACCGCCGCTCCTGCTCGCGCGTGAGCGGGGTGCCAACGGTGACGTAGGCGACCTCGCGGTCACGGCGCCGCGCGGCCAGCTCGACCAGCCGTTCCAGGGAGGGCTCGAAGCCCCGGCCGCCCAGGCCGCGGACGGCGACCTTGACCAGTGCCTCGGTGACCGGCTGGGCCTTGCCGTCGAGCAGATCGGCGACCAGGCGCTCGTGGCGTTCCGTCGCGGCGGTCGAGTCCCCGAGTGCGGCCCGGAGCTCGGAGTCACCGGCGAAGACGCGAAGGAAGCGGAACAGCTCGTCCTCGACGTCGGCCAGGGCGTCGTCACGCTCGGCGGCGGCGAGCAGGGCCTGCACCCCGAGCAGCTCGCACGCGTCGACCAGGTCGCCCGGTCGCGACCACCGGGCCCCGACCATGCCGTGCAGCAGCTGCATCGACTGCTTGCCCAGCTGACTGCCGATCACCGCGTCGAGCAGGCCCTGGCGGGCATCCTCGGAGGCGGACGGATCCGACAACGACCGACGCAGGATCACCTCGCGTTCGAGCAGCCGGCTGACCGCCAGCAGGTCCTCGGCCAGCTTCGACAGGGTGCGGGACGCCGCTTTCTTGGCGAGCTTGTCGAGCGCCGCGCAGGCTTCGGCGAGCGACTCGCGACTGGAGACCTGCATCAGGTGCTCGCCGAGACCGGTGCCGGCTGCTCGCTGCCACGGCGATCGAGGTCGTCCAGAAAGCGGTCCACCGTGGCGCCGCGTCGGGCCTCGTCAGCCAGGAAGTCGTGCACGATCTTGCTGGCCAGGTCGACCGCGAGAGTGCCCATCTCGGTGCGTAGCTCTCGGACCAGCCGGTCACGCTCCGCGGCGAGCTGTTGGCGCCCGCGCTCTGCGATGCGCTCGGCCTCCTGGTGCGCCTTGGCCCCCAGCTCCTCGAGAATCTGCTCGCTCTGCGCCCGCGCGCTATCGCGAAGCTGCGCTGCCTCTTGCTCTGCACGGCCGATGGACTTCTTGTACTTGGTCTCAGCCGCCTCGGCGTCTTCCTTCGCCTTGCGGGCCTCGTCGAACTCCGAGCCGATCGTGGCCTGGCGCGCAGTCATGGCTTTGCGCAGCGGCGGCACGATGTAGCGGTAGATCACCACGATGATGACCAGGAAGCCGAAGATCTCGGCTGCGAATTTGACCATCAGGTGTTGCCATCCCCCGCCGCCACGGAGGTCGCCTCATCGACCGGCTCCCGGTCGAGTTCGGCCAGGAATCGCTGCACCGTGCCGGCCCGGCGAGCCTGTTCGGCTAGCGACTCGCCCACGATGCGAGCCGCGAGGTCGACGGCCAGCGTGCCCATCTCGGCGTGCAGCGTGGCGGCCAGTGACTCGCGTTCGGCGGCAAGCTGCTGCCGACCCTCCTGGGCCAGCCGGTCAACCTCCGCCTGCGCGGCGGCGCGCATCTCGTCGATGATCTGCTGCCCCTGGGCGCGAGCGCTCTCACGGATCGATGCCGCCTCGGCGCGCGCCTCGCTCATCGAGCGCTCATACTCCGCCTCGGCCTCCTCCGCCCGCTCCCGCGCAGCGCGAGCCTCCTGGAACTGCGCCCGGATCAGCTCCGCTCGCTCGCGCATCGCCTTCTGCAGCGGCGGAACGACGTACCGAAACATGAGCGCCAGGATGACCGCAAAGGCCAGTAGCTCAGCGAGGAAGGTCCCATTGGGGACCAGGAAGTTGTTCCCGGCAAGAACGCTCTTCGACACGGTGCGGACTACCCGCCCGACAGGACGAATACGAACACGGCCATGAAGGCCAGGTTGATGAAGTACATGGCCTCGACCAGGCCGACTGTCAGGAAGAAGATCGAGAACAGCCGCCCCTGAGCCTCCGGCTGTCGGGCCACACCGCTGATGGTCGCGCTACCCGCCAGGCCGTCACCCACCGCGGCGCCGATCGCGCCACCGCCGAGGGCGAGCCCGCCGCCGATGAACGCGCCGGCAAGCTTGATCGCTGTGGCGGTCTCGTTTGCAGCCATGTCTCTCCTTGGTCGTTTACGAATGCGTCAGGGCAGTTTCTTCGATCGGCACGGCGTGTTCGTTCTCAACCTCATCGTCATGCCCCTCACCAGCGACTGCGAAGCTGAAATACAGGATGGTCAGCAGCGCGAAGATGAACGCCTGGATCACCCCGATGACCATGTCGAACAGCTTCCAGATGACGTTGGGTGCCCACAGGATGAACGAGGGCATGAGCCCGATGACGGAGATCATCACCCCGCCGGCGAAGATGTTGCCGAACAGTCGCAGGGCCAGCGTGACGGGCTTGGCGAGCTCTTCGATGATGTTGATCGGGGCGAGATAGAACGGCTTGAAGAAGTGCCCGAAGTACTTCCTGCCACCGCGTTTGCGCACGCCGGTCACGTGCATCCAGACGATCACGATGAGGGCCAGCGCGAAGGTGAGGTTGACGTCGGCCGTCGGTGACGGCAGGTGATGCTCAGTCGGGATGATCTCGAGCCAGTTGGCGAACAGGATGAAGAAGAAGAGGCCGGTCGCGAGCGGCACGACGAAGGGGGCGACGCGATGGCCGATCGAGTCCTCGACCTGGTCCTCGATCCCGCGGATCACCGTCTCCCAGACGAGTTGCGGCCCCTTGGGCACTCCACTCGTGGCCCGGCGGGCGATGAACATCCCGAACAGGATCACGATGGTGCCGGCCACTGCGGTCGACCAGATCGTGTCGAGGTGGAACACCAGGCCACCAATGGTGAGGGTGGGGTGGATGATGCCGATGTCGATCTTTTCGGCGGCCAGGACGGCACTCATGCCTTGCGGAGTTCCCTGATCAGCGGCGCCGACGCACTGGCGAGCATCAGAATCTGAAACACCGCGATGCCACCAAGCACGCCGAGGCCGTCGGGCAGCAGCAGGAGGCAGAGGCCCAGGCCCACGACGCTGATGAGCGTCAGCCGGCCCAACACCCCACCGATGAACCGGCGCTTGCGATGGGCGTCCGTGCTCCCCGCGTACTTCACCACCGACCGCTGCACCAGCCAACTGTTGAGCGCACCCAGGGCGAGTCCCACGCAGGCGAGCAGCCCGGCCAGGACGTGGCCGACGAGGGCGAGCAGGCCGATCGCGACGACCCCGAGCGGCACCGACACCAGCGCGGAACGCCGCAGATTGGCCGACGCGTGTGCGGGGATGGCCGGTATCTCGGTCGCCGGCGTATCCGCCCCGGTTGTCACCAGTGCCGTCCTCTCAGCCGTGCAGAAACTGCCGGATCCGCAGGTACGTGACGGTGCCGCCACAGACGATCCCCGCGGCCAGCCCCACCAACGTGTACACCGGGAGGGCGTCCAGCTGCCGGTCGAGCAGCAGGCCGATCACCAGACCACCGACCAGGCAGCCGACCAGTGTCGCCCCCAGCGTAACGAGCTCCCACACGCCCAGCGGCCGCTTTGCCACGGTCTTTGCTAGCGCGGCAGCCGTTGTCGCATGCCAAGATTCAATCACACGAGCGACGGCGAGCCGGGCGCCGGGTCAGCCGTCAGAAGCGTTACGGCTGCGGGTATGCCGGGTGTCTTGACACCAGCATGGACACCGCCTCGCCGACCTCACCGGCCGCCGAACCGTCCGCGTCGCGCACCGCTCGCCCGATCAGTCCGGCGACCTCTTTCATGTCGCCTTCGGTCATCCCCTGCGTGGTCACCGCGGGCGTGCCCACCCGGATCCCCGACCCCACCATCGGCTTTTCGGGGTCGTACGGGATCGCGTTCTTGTTCAACGTGATGCGTGCGGCGTCACACCGAGCCTCCGCCTCCCGGCCGGTCACGTGCAGGCCGCGCAGGTCGATCAGCGCCAGGTGCGTATCGGTGCCGCCGGAAACCGGGCGCATGCCATCGGCGGCCAGACCCTCCGCCAGAGCCTGGGCGTTGGCGATGACCTGCCGGGCGTAGGTCTGGTACGACGGCTGCAGCGCCTCTTTGAGAGCGACCGCCTTGGCGGCTACGGAGTGCATCAGCGGCCCACCCTGAGTGAACGGAAACACCGCCTTGTCGATCTTGGACGCCAACTCCTCGGTGCACACGATCATGCCGCCGCGGGGGCCACGGAGCACCTTGTGCGTCGTAAAGGTCACCACGTCGGCGTAGGGCACCGGCGATGGGATCGCCTTGCCCGCCACGAGACCGATGAAGTGGGCGGCGTCGACGAGCAGGCGCGCGCCGACCTCGTCGGCGATCGCCCGGAACGCCGCGAAGTCGATCAGCCGGGGGTAGGCGGTCGCCCCGCAAATGATCACCTTCGGCCGGTGCTCGCGAGCCAGGTCGCGTACCTCGTCGTAGTCGATCAGCTCGGTGTCCTTGGTGACCGAGTAGCCGATCGTGTTGAACCACCTGCCGGAGAAATTGACCTTGCTGCCGTGGGTGAGGTGACCGCCGTGCGGCAGGGACATCGCCAGCACGGTGTCGCCCGGATCCAACAGCGCTGCATACGCCGCCAGGTTGGCCGACGCGCCGGAGTGCGGCTGGAGGTTGGCGTGCTCGCAGCCGAACAACTCCTTGGCCCGGGCGATCGCGATCTCCTCGGCCTTGTCCACTTCCTGGCAGCCGCCGTAGTAGCGGCGGCCGGGATAGCCCTCCGCGTACTTGTTGGACAGCGTCGAGCCCAGCGCGGCCAGCACGGCCGACGAGGTGAGGTTCTCGCTGGCGATCAGTTGGAGGCCGCCACGGAGGCGGTCGAGCTCGCCCAGCACGACCTCGGCGATTTCCGGGTCATCTTGCTGAAGGGCGTTGAAGTCGGGGCCCCAGAACGCGGTCATGCCCAGCTCCTTCGCTGCCGGTGGGCGGTGCGGCCACTCTACCGACCATCGGTCCTCGCATGGACACGCCACCTGGGGGTACGGCACTGTCCATGTCCGACGCCGCGCCGCCGCGTACCCGGCGGTCGCTGCCCGCCCTGCCACTGATGGCCACCGTCTTCATCGTGGCCTGCGTGCTGGGCGGGGTGACCGGCCTGACGCTGTTCGCGCGGCACGCGGTGGCACCCGCCGGCCACACAGCACCGGCCACCCGATCGGCAACCCCGACGGCGCATCCTGGGGGTCCGCCTCACCGGCTGACCAGGCCGCGGTATCGAGCGGGCGGGCACCCGGAAACTCGGCCCAGCCGACCGGCGCGCCCTCGGCCACGAGTTCCCAGGTGACACCGGCCAGATCGGGCTCTCCGGCGCCCGCGCAGTCTCCGAGCCCGTCGGCACCGGCGCCTTCAGCGCCGGCCTCAGCCTCCCCGTCGCCGACGCAGTCGCCGGCGCAGTCGCCGGTGCGGTCGCCGCGCTAGTCCGGGCTGGTCACGTCCGGGACCACCTCGCGGAGCGCCTCGAGCGAGATGGCGCCCAGCCGCAGCACGCGTGGCACCGCAGCGGTCACATCGACGATCGTGGAAGCCACCGGCTCACCGCAACTGCCGGCCTCGAGATAGACCTCGACGGCGTCGCCGAACTGGTGCTGGGCCTCGGCCGCCGTGGTGGCCGGAGGATGGCCGCTGATGTTCGCGCTGGAGACCGCCATCGGGCCGGTCTCTGCGAGCACCTCGAGGATCACCGGATGCAGGGGCATCCGGACCATCACGGTGCCGCGGCTGTCCCCCAGATCCCAGGACAGTGACGGTGCCTGCTGCACGACGAGACTCAACGCGCCGGGCCAGAACGCCTCGACCAGGTCGCGCGCCGGGGACGGCACCGACATGACCAGCCCGTCCAGCCCGCGCCAGGAGGCGACGAGGACACCCACCGGCATGCCGCGTCCGCGCAGCTTGGCCGCGAGCAGTCCGTCGATCGCCGCCGGCGTGAACGCGTCCGCACCGAGCCCGTAAACCGTGTCCGTCGGCAGCACCACGAGGCTACCGTGCTGCACGGCGGCGATTGCCCCGGCGATTCCCTCGGTCCGCTCCTCGGGCACCCGGCAGCAGTAGCTGCGGCTCAACCGGCCCTCCGGGCTGTCGTGAATCGGTCCCGGCCGACCAGGTCGGGGTGATCGGCAACATCCTGCCAGCCGCCCGCCGCCCGGATGAGGGCCGGCACGGCCAGGCCCTGTTGGTCGGCATGCTCCACGGCGAGCCAACCGCCCGGTCGCAGCAGCGCACCGGCTCGGCCGACGACTCCGCTCACCACGTCCAACCCGTCGGCTCCGCCCCACAGCGCCGCCGGTGGATCGTGGCGGGCCACCTCCGGCTCCACCCACGCGCCCGTCGGGATGTAAGGCGGGTTGCAGACCACCAGATCGACCCGCCCATCGAGTTCGGCGAGCACGGACGGGTCGGTGGCGTCGCCGGCCACCACGCGTACCGGCGAGCCTTCGGCATTGCCCCGCAGCCAGGCCAGCGCCAGTTTCTCGCGCTCGACCGCGTAGACAGTCGCCCCCGTCATCTCGCCGGCCACCGAGAGCGCAATCGCGCCGGAGCCGGCACAGAGGTCGACCACCGTCGGCGCAGGCACCCCGGCCACCTGATCAAGGGCCCAGGTGACGAGCACCTCGGTCTCGGGCCGGGGCACGAAGACGCCGGGTCCGACGGCGAGCTCCAGATGGCGGAAGCCGGCCAGGCCGGTCAGATGCTGCAGTGGCACCCGGCGCGCGCGCTCGGCCACCAGGTCGTCGTATGCCCGCGCCCGCCCGGCATCCCAGGACTCAGCGATCGGCAATCGCGAGCGCGGCATGCCCAGGACGTGCGCTGCGAGTTCCTCGGCGTCGTGGCGGGGGCTGGCCACGCCGGCCGCCGACAGGCGGTCAGCGGCCCTGGCGACGGCCTCGGACACGGCCGACATCGCCGTCACGCACCCTCCGCGCCGGACAGTGCGGCGGCGTTGTCACCGGCGATGAGGGCGTCGATGACGGCGTCGAGATCACCGTCGAGGACCTGATCGAGGTTATAGGCCTTGAAATTGACCCGGTGGTCGGAGATGCGGTTCTCGGCGAAGTTGTACGTACGGACGCGCTCGCTTCGGTCGACGGTGCGCACCTGGCTGCGGCGAGCGTCCGAAGCCAGGTCGTTGGCCTCCTCCTGGGCCAGCGCCAGCAGGCGGGCGCGCAGCACCCGCAGCCCCGCCTCCTTGTTCTGTAGCTGGCTCTTCTCGTTCTGCATGGCCACCACCGTGCCCGTCGGCAGGTGGGTGATCCGCACCGCGGAGTCGGTCGTGTTGACCGACTGGCCCCCTGGGCCGGAGGAGCGGTAGACGTCGATGCGGAGATCGTTCGGGTCGATGGTCACGTCAATATCCTCGGCCTCGGGCAGCACGAGCACGCCGGCAGCCGACGTGTGGATGCGGCCCTGTGACTCGGTCACCGGCACCCGCTGGACCCGGTGCACGCCGCCTTCGTACTTGAGCCGGTGCCACACGCCGCGGCGTCCCTTGATCGCTACCGAGACGTCCTTGAAGCCGCCCAGGTCGCTCTCCACCGAATCCAGGACCTCGGTCTTCCAGCCCTGCCGCTCGGCATAGCGCAGATACATCCGGAGCAGGTCACCAGCGAACAGCGCCGACTCCTCGCCGCCCTCCCCGGCCTTGACTTCTAAGATCACGTCCTTGCCGTCGTTGGGGTCACGCGGCAACAGCAGTCCCCGGAGCTGCTCCTCGAGTACGCCGGCCCGAGCCGCCAGTGTCTCGGCCTCCGCGGCCAGCGTGGCGTCCTCGGGGCCCAACTCGCGAGCGACCAGCAGGTCCGACCGTACGGCGTCGAGCTCGTGGGCCGTGTCGACCACCGGTCCCAGCTCGGCGTACCGCTTGGCCAGCTCCCGAGCACGGGCCTGATCGGCGTGTACGGACGGATCGGCCAGCTGCTGCTCGAGCTGAGCATGCTCGGTGAGCATCGCGGCGAGACTGCCAGTCGGGGTGTCGGTCATCGTCTCGGGATTCAGCAGTCGGAGCGGGGAACATGGCGACGGCGCCCAGCCCCTGCGGGGACGGGCGCCGTCGGAGTAGCTACTTGGAGCGCTTGCCGAAGCGCTTCTCGAACCTGGCCACCCGGCCACCGGTGTCGAGAATCTTCTGCTTGCCGGTATAGAAGGGGTGACACTGCGAGCACACGTCAGCGTGGATGGCACCACTCTTGGCGGTGCTACGGGTGGTGAAACTGTTGCCGCAACTGCACGTCACGGTGGTCTCGACGTACTCGGGGTGGATGCCGGTCTTCACGGAAGTCCTCTCGGTCATGGCCGCCGGGTCGCCGCCGGCCTCATGCGGCGTGAACCGGAGCCGGATGTCGCCCCCAGTGTGACAGGTAGGGGCTTCGAGCGGGAACGCCGTAGATCCGAGCGCCATTCCCCGATCACGCCGTCGGGGGCGATCCCACCACCATGAAGGTGGCTCCGTAGGGGTCGGTGATGGGGACCATCGCTCCGTACGGTGTGTCGAACGGCTCGGCCAGCACCGTGCCTCCGGCGGCGCGGGCGCTGGCCGCAGCGGCTTCAGCGTCGGGCACCAGGAAGTAGGCCAGCCAGTGCGCTGGAGTGCCCTCGGGGGCGCCCATCATCCCGCCGATGCCACCGACCGTCTCGCCGTCCCGGGCCGCGTCGAAGCCGATCGTGGTGTAGTCCGGCGGGGCCATCTCCATGGGCTCGTAGCGGTAGCCGAAGACCGCCGCGTAGAAGGCCCGGCCGGCATCGGGATCGGGCGAGCGCACGTCGGTCCACACGAGGGCTCCAGGCTCTGCGTAGACCTCCGCACCCTTCATGTCGGCGGCCTGCCACACGCCGAACGCCGCGCCCTGCGGATCGAGCGCAACGCACATGCGCCCGGTGCCGGGGATGTCGAACGGCTCGGACACCAGCATCCCGCCGTTGTCCGCGATCAACTTGGCAGTGGCGTCGGCATCGTCACTGGCCAGGTAGACAGTCCAGGCCGTGGGCTGTCCTTCGTCTTGCAGCGGGCCGATCGCGGCCGCGGCCCGGCCGTCGACCTGGCAGATCTGGTAGTGGCCGAACTCCTCCCCCGTGTCGACAAACGACCAGCCGAGGATGCCGCCGTAGAACTCCTTGGCTGCCTCGATGTCAGGGACTGCGATGTCGACCCAGCAGGGCGTGCCGGTGGGCCATGGGTCGGTGCGGGTGGTCATGTGAACCTCCGGTTAGCCGATCGGATGGACGAAGCAAAGCACTGACCACCGACAGATCACGCCTCGGGGCCCACCGTCGTCTTCTGGATCTCCATGAGGAACTCCGCTTTGGTCGGGGTCTTGCGCATCCGGTCCAGCAGCAGTTCCAACGCCTGCTCCAGATGCCGTCAATGTGACAGGTGGGGCGTCAGCAAGAGAAACGCCTGCTGGTGGCGCCGCCATTCCCGGGAGCGGCCGCATCCAGAATCACACCGGGATGACTTCAACATGTCGCCCGGTGGCGGCCAACAAGTCGGCGAGATCCTGCGGATCAGACGTGACAATCTCGTCTCCGTCGTCGGCGAGCAGTGCGATCGCCGCATCGATCACATCCGACCAGCCGCCGTTCGCCAACAATTCCCCTGCGGAGCGGCCGAGACGCTCGTCCAGGGGACGCACGTCGATCCCTGACAACGCTCGAGAGAACCGCGCCTGACGCGACCCTCCCCGCCAGGCCTGCCCCAGCACCCCCGCGTGCGTTACCGGCACGTCGGCAGCAAGCTGGGCAGTCTTCAGCCGGATCCACATCGAGCGCTCACCACGGTCGAGAGCAATCAGTGCACCCGCGTCGAGGACGAGGGTCACGCCGCTCCTCGACCTGGTGACTCTGGTGGCCCCTGAGCACTCTTGGGACGTGGTGACCGGACCACAAGGGCTGCTTCGCGGTCGGCACGCCGGTGTGCCGCGATCTCCTCAGGAGTGATCTCACCGAACTGCGCCTCGTAGTCCATCACAGCCTCTGACAGTGATCGCAGCCGCCGATCGTGGGTGGCTCTTGCGGACATTGCAGCATTCACCCAACTGCTCATGGAGTCAGCCAAGCCGGCCGCCACTGCCTGCTGTCCGGCGGTCACGAACTCGGGGTCGACCGTGACGGTCAATCGCTCCTTCCGAGATGTCATACTCTTATTCTAATCGCAGTATGAGTTCTGTGCAATGGGTATCGGGATCAGGCCTCGGGGCCCACCGTCGTCTTCTGGATCTGCATGAGGAACTCCGCGTTGGTCGGGGTCTTGCGCATCCGGTCCAGCAGCAACTCCATCGCCTGCTGGGGATCGAGGGCGTGCAGCACCCGGCGGAGTTTGATCACGATCGAAAGCTCCTCGGGCGAGAGCAGCAGCTCCTCCTTGCGGGTGCCGGATGGGTCCACGTCGATCGCCGGGAAGACGCGCTTGTCCGCGATCTTGCGGTCCAGCCTGAGCTCGGCGTTGCCGGTGCCCTTGAACTCCTCGAAAATCACGGTGTCCATCGTCGAGCCCGTCTCCACCAGAGCGGTGGCCATGATGGTCAGCGAGCCGCCGTTCTCGATGTTGCGAGCGGCACCGAGGAAGCGCTTGGGCGGGTACAGCGCGGTGGAGTCCACGCCGCCGGACAGGATGCGCCCGCTGGCCGGGGCGGCCAGGTTGTAGGCGCGGCCGAGCCGGGTGATGGAGTCGAGCAGTACGACAACGTCGTGGCCCAGCTCGACCAGTCGCTTCGCCCGCTCGATCGACAACTCCGCGACCGTTGTGTGGTCGGTCGGCGGCCGGTCGAAGGTTGAGGCAATGACCTCGCCCTTCACCGAGCGCTGCATGTCGGTGACCTCTTCAGGTCGCTCGTCAACGAGGACGACCATGAGGTGGCACTCGGGGTTGTTCGTCGTGATCGCGTTCGCGATGGCCTGAAGCACCATCGTCTTGCCTGCCTTGGGTGGGCTGACGATCAGCGCGCGCTGCCCCTTGCCGATCGGCATCACGAGGTCGATGACCCGGGTGGTCATCTGGTTGGGCTCGGTCTCGAGGCGCAACCGCTCCTGCGGATACAGCGGCGTGAGCTTGTGGAATTCCGGCCGCTTCTTGGCCTCCTCCGGGTTCATCCCGTTGACGGTGTCCAGGCGGACCAGCGCGTTGTACTTGTCCCGGCGCTCGCCTTCACGAGGCTGGCGCACCGCTCCGGTCACCGCATCGCCGCGGCGAATGCCGTACTTCTTGACCTGCGACATCGACACGTAGACGTCGTTGGGGCCGGTGAGGTAGCCGGAGGTACGCACAAAGCCGTAGTTGTCGAGGATGTCCACGATGCCGGCGACCGGGATCAGGACATCGTCGTCGGCGAGCACTGGCTCGGGCTCGTTGCCAAATCGCTCGCGACCGCCGCGATTGCGGTTGCGCTCGCGGAAGCGACCGCGGCGACGGCTGCCACCACTGCCGTCATCCTCGTCACGGTCCGGGCCACGGTCGGGACCGCGGTCGCGGTTGCCCTGGCGGTCCTGGCCGCCCTGCCGGTCCTGGCCGGTCTGGCGGTCCTGGCCGCCCTGCCGGTCCTGGCCGCCCTGCCGATCCTGGCCGCCCTGCCGATCCTGGCCGCCCTGCCGATCCTGGCCGCCCTGCCGATCCTGGCCGCCCTGCCGATCCTGGCCGCCCTGCCGATCCTGGCCGCCCTGCCGATCCTGCCGGTCCTGGCCGCCCTGCCGGGCTTGGCGGTCACCGCGCTGGCGCTGCTCGCGCTGACGCGGCTCCCGGGGCGGACGCTCGGCGGTCTGTACCTCGCCGTGCGCGCTGTCGGCGGCGGGGGTGCCTTCGGTGGTGGCGGTGCCATCCAAAGACTCAGGAGTGTCGATCGTCGGCGCGCCTGGGGGGCGGCTCGCCGCGCGTCGCTGCCGTGATCGGGCAGGTCCGGTATCGCTCTGCGCAGCGACAGGCTGATCCACCGGCGCGGTCGCCTGTGCAGCCGACTCACCATTGCTGGCCGGCGCACTGCCCTGACGAGCCTGGATGGCGGCGATGAGGTCGCTCTTGCGCATGCGCCCGGTGCCGGAGATGCCCAGGGCACTGGCCAGGGCCTGCAACTCGGGCAGGACCATGCCGGACAGACCGCCGCTGCGACGGCGTGGCTTGGTCTCTGGCGCGGAATCCGTGGCGGATTCGGCACCTGACTCGCCGTTGGACGAGCGCGGTTTGACCTCCGGTCCGGCGGCGCTGGTGCGCTCGTCCGATTGGAGGTCGATGGTGTCGCTCAAAGTGGGATCCTTCCGTGAAAACGGCCGAGACGACGTCTCAAAATTGCCGAGGTGGAGCTACCGATCGTGATGACCGGGGTACCTCGCCTCGTGGCGAGGGGAATGGATAGTCAACCGCCGGTAAAAGCGCGTCTCTCGCGGTATCCGCGAGTGAAACCCGTGGACTTGGACGAGAGAGCCGACCCGCCTGCTATCAAAGACCAGTCTGCGGGGAACTCGGCTTGGCTTGCGATCGGCACGCTCTTGAGGCGGCTGTGCCAATGAGCCTAGAGCAGGCATGGCACCTGGAGCAACACCGGGGTCCGCCGGCGTGTTCCCGCCCGAATAGTCGCCGATCGGCGGCAATCAGTCGTGCAGTGGGAGCGCGACGGCACCCTGAAGGTCGACGGTCAGAGGAACCACCTGCCACACCTTGCCGGCGTACGACGACAGGTCCGCGCCCGGGCCGCACAGAGCCAGCACGGTCGGCCCCGACCCGGAGAGCACCGCTGGCACCCCATCGGCGCGCAGCTTGCGAACCAGCGCCGCGGTGCGTGGCATCGCCGGCGCCCGGGCCTCTTGATGCAGCCGGTCCTCGGTGGCGGGCAGCAGGAGGTCCGGACGGCTGGTCAGCGCCAGCAGCAGGAGCGCGGACCGGCCGGCGTTCCAGGCGGCGTCGCCGTGCGGAACGCTGGCCGGCAGTGCCTTGCGGGCGCGCGCCGTCGACCCGCGGGTCGTCGGCACGAAGGCCACCGGCGTCAGGCCGTCGGCCGGTTCCAGCCGCACGGCACGCGCCCCGGCGTCCTCGGCCCAGGCGATGGTTACCCCACCGAGCAGGCAGGCGGCGACATTGTCGGCGTGACCCTCGAGCCGGGCCGCCATGGCCATTGCGGCATCGTCGTCCAGCAACTGCTCACCGCCGAGGACGAGCGCCCGGGCTGCCACGATGCCGGCGACGATGGCCGCCGCCGACGATCCGAGCCCGCGCGCCTGTGGGATCCGGTTGGCGCAGACGATCTCCAGGCCACGCGGCTGGCCACCCATGGCGTTGAAGGCCGCCCGTAGCGACCTTGCCACCAGGTGCCGGGCCGTACGGGGAAGATCGTCGGCACCCTCGCCGGCGACGTCGATCGACAGGCCGGAATCTGCCACGCGTACCACCACGTCGTCGTGCCAGGTCAAGGCCAGGCCGAACGCGTCGAATCCGGGCCCCAGGTTGGCACTCGTGGCCGGCACCCGGACCCGGACCGGCGCCGCGCGGAAGGACGGCCGGGCCATCAGACCAGGCCCAGCGCGGTCGCGGCCGCGCGTGCGTCGGGCGGCACGGTCACCGGCGTCGGTGCGGCGGCGACGGCCCACTCGGGATCCTTGAGACCGTGTCCGGTGACCGTGCAGACCACGATCTGGCCGGGCACCACCGTGCCCTGCCCCGTGGCCTGCAACAAGCCGGCCACGCTGGCCGCGGAGGCCGGCTCGACGAACACGCCCTCCTGCCGGGCGAGCACGCGGTAGGCGTCGAGGATCTGCCGGTCGGTGACGGACTCGATCGTGCCGCCGGACTCGTCACGGGCGGCCAGCGCCTGCTTCCACGACGCCGGGTTGCCGATCCGGATGGCGGTGGCGATGGTCGTCGGTGTCGGGAAGACGTGGCCGGTGACGATGGGCGCGGCGCCGGCCGCCTGGAAGCCCCGCATCACCGGACGGCTGGCCGCGACACCGTCGTCGAAGTACTGCACGTACCCGCGCCAGTAGGCGGTGATGTTGCCGGCGTTGCCCACCGGAAGGAAGTGCACGTCGGGTGGCCGGCCGAGGGCGTCGACCACCTCGAAGGCGGCCGTCTTCTGACCCTCGATGCGGTATTCGTTGACCGAGTTGACCAACGAGACCGGGTAGGAGTCGGCCAGCTCGCGGGCCACCTGCAGGCATTCGTCGAAGCCGCTATCGACCTGCAGCAGCTTGGCGCCGTGCACCAGTGCCTGCGCCATCTTGCCCAGGGCGATCTTGCCCCGCGGCACCAGAACCGCGCAGGTCATGCCGGCCCGCACGGCATAGGCGGCGGCGCTCGCGCTGGTATTGCCGGTCGACGCGCAGATGACCGCTACCGAACCCTCCTCCTTTGCCTTGCTGATCGCCAGGGTCATGCCGCGGTCCTTGAACGACCCGGTGGGGTTGGCGCCCTCCACCTTGAGCCACACGTCGCAGCCGGTGCGCCGGGACAGCGTGGCGGCGGGCAGCAGAGGAGTGCCCCCTTCGAGCAGCGTCACCACCGGCGTGTCGGCGGTCACCGGCAACCGATCGCGGTATTCTTCGATGACTCCACGCCACGCGCTCACGTCGTTGCCATGCCTTCCACGCGCATGACGCTCGCCACGCCCCGCACGGTCGGCAGCCCGCGAAGGTCCTCGACGGTCGCCGAGAGAGCGGCGTCGGAGGCTGTGTGCGTCACGAGTACGAGGGAAGCGTCGGCCCGGTGACCCTCCTGGCGGACGGTCTGGATCGATACATCGTGCGCGGCGAAGGCCTGCGCCACGGCGGCCAGCACACCGGGCTGGTCGGCCACCTCGAGGTTGACGTGGTAGCGGGTCCGCGTCTCGCCCATCGGCCGGATCCGCAGGTCGGCGTAGGAGGACTCACCGAAGCCGCGGGCACCTGACAGCCGGTTGCGGCACACCGCGACCAGGTCGCCGAGCACAGCGCTGGCTGTCGGCGCGCCGCCCGCACCCTGGCCGTAGAACATCAGCTCTCCGCAGGCCTCGCCCTCGACGAATACCGCGTTGAACGCTCCGCCCACGGCGGCGAGCGGGTGGGTACGGGGGATCATCGCCGGGTGTACCCGCACCCCGATGCCCGCGTCGGTGTGGTCACAGATGGCCAGCAGTTTCACGACGCAGCCCATCGCGCGGGCGCTGGTCACATCGGCCGCCGTGACCTCGGTGATGCCCTCCCGGTGTACGTCGGCCACCGTCACCCGGGTATGGAAGGCAAGCGCCGCCAGGATGGCCGCCTTGGCCGCCGCATCGAAGCCCTCGATGTCGGCGCTGGGATCGGCCTCGGCGTAGCCCAGCGCGCTCGCCTCGTCGAGCGCCTCGGCGAATCCCGCGCCGGTTTCGTCCATCTTCGAAAGCACGTAGTTGGTCGTACCGTTGACGATGCCCAGCACCCGCGTCACCCGATCGCCGGCGAGTGACTCGCGCAGCGGCCGCAGCAACGGGATCGCGCCGGCCACGGACGCTTCGAAGTAGAGGTCAGCGCCGTATTCGCGGGACGCGGCGTGCAGGGCCGCACCCTCCACCGCCAGGAGCGCCTTGTTGGCCGTGACCACGGACTTGCCGGCCTTGAAGGCCGCCAGCAGCAGCGAGCGAGCCGGCTCGATGCCGCCGATCACTTCGACCACCACGTCGACGTCGTCGCGGATCACCAGTCCGGCCGCATCAGTCGTCAGCAGCCCCAGGTCGATCGGCAGGTCACGCTGGCGCTGTGGACGGCGGACCGCGACGCCGGCCAGCTCCACCGGCGCGCCTATCCGGCTCGCGAGGTCGTCGGCATGCTCGTGCAGCAGGCGGACCACCTGCGAGCCGACCACGCCGCACCCCAGCAGTGCCACCCGCACGGGTCGGGATGACGGGCCGCCGCCGCGGCCCGTCATCCGAGGTCCAGCCATCCCTGGTCCAAGCGGAGCAGGTCGTCGAAGGTCTCCAGGCGGACGAGTTCCCGCGACTGCCCGCCGCTGACGGCCACCACCGGTGGCCGGGGCACGAGGTTGTAGTTACTGGCCATGGCCCGGCAGTACGCGCCGGTGCCGGCCACCGCCAGCAGGTCCCCAGGAGCCAGGTCGGCGGGCAGCCAGGCTTCGCGGACCACCACGTCGCCGGACTCGCAGTGCACCCCGACCACGCGGGCGAGCATCGCAGCGGCGTCGCTGGCACGGGAGGCCAGCGCGCAGGTGTACTCCGCGTCGTACAACGCCGTCCGCACGTTGTCGCTCATCCCGCCGTCGACGCTGACGTAGGTGCGTATCCCGTCGACGTCTTTCACGGTGCCGACCTCGTAGAGGGTGACCGTACCGGGGCCGGCGATGGCCCGGCCGGGCTCCACCGAGAGGCGGGGCACCGCGAGCCCGGCCGCGGCACACTCGCGCTCGACGATGCCGCGCAGGGATTCGGCGACCTGCTTGGGGTCGAGCGGGTCATCGTCTGGCATGTACGCGATGCCCAGGCCGCCGCCCAGACCAACCTCGGATAGTTCGATGCCGTGCTCGTCCCGGATCGCGGCGAGCAATTCGACGACCCGGTGCGCCGAGACCTCGAAGCCGGCCGTGTCGAAAATCTGCGAACCGATGTGGCTGTGCAGGCCGACCAGCTCCAGCGCGGGCAACATGAGCACGCGTCGGGCGGCCTCGAGCACCGCACCCGACGCCATCGAGAAGCCGAACTTCTGATCCTCGTGTGCGGTGGCGATGTATTCGTGGGTGTGCGCCTCGACGCCGACGGTGGCCCGAATCAGCACCTTCACCCGGGTACCGGCCCGCTCGGCGGCGGCTGCCAGCCGGACGATCTCCTCGTACGAGTCGAGCACCACTCGGCCGACCCCGGTACGGACGGCCTCGGCCAGCTCGGCCGGGCTCTTGTTGTTGCCGTGGAAGGCGATCCGCTCGGCCGGGAAACCGGCGCGCAGCGCGAGGGTGAGCTCACCGCCGGTGCAGACGTCGAGCCCGAGCCCCTCCTGCTCGATCCACCGGGCGACCTGCGCGCACAGGAAGGCCTTGCCGGCGTAGAAGACGTCGGCTTCGCGGCCGAAGGCCGCCTGGAAATCATGGCAGCGCGACCGGAAGTCGTCCTCGTCGAGGACGAATACCGGTGTCCCGTGCGCGGCCGCCAGATCGCGAACGTCGACTCCGCCGATGGTCAGTACGCCGGCGACCCGAGCCGCCGAGCGCGGCCAGAGGGCGGGGAACAGCGCATTGAGGTCTGCCTCAGCTGGCCGGGTCGACGAATGCCGGACGACGTCGGCGTGCATCGGACCCGCCGGATGCGCCCTCACATGCGCTCCTGAGCGCTCACTCCGAGCAGGGTGAGCCCGTTGGACAGCACGATGCGGGTGGCCTCGACGAGCTCGAGGCGGGCGAAGGTGAGCGGGCCGGCCTCCGCGTCGCCATGTGGCAGCACCCGTGACGTGTCGTAGAAGCGGTGGTAGATCCCGGCCAGCTCCTCCAGATACCGGGCCACCCGGTGCGGCGCGCGGTACTCCGCGGCGCCGGCCACCACCCGGGGGAACTCGCCCAGCGCGCGCAGTAGGTCGCCCTCCTTGTCGGAGGACAGCAGGCCGAGGTCCGCACCGGGATCGCGATGAAGCCCCAGGTCGGCTGCGTTGCGCAGCAGCGAGGCGACCCGCGCGTGTGCGTACTGCACGTAGAACACCGGATTGTCGTTGGTCGACCGGGCCCACAGGTCGAGGTCGATGTCGATCTGCGAGTCGGTCGAGGAGCGGGTGAGGGCATAGCGAGCCGCGTCGACACCTACCGCATCGACCAGATCCTCCATCGAGATGACGGCGGCGGCCCGCTTGCTCATCCTGATCGGCTCCCCGTTGCGGACCAGGTTGACCATCTGTCCGATCAGGATCTCCAGCGTCTGGTCAGGGTCGTCGCCGTACGCCGCCACCAGCGCGCGGTAGCGGCCCACGTAGCCGTGATGATCGGCGCCCAACATGATCAGCACCCGGTCGAAGCCACGCTCGCGCTTATGCAGGTAATAGGCGCAGTCCTTGGCGATGTAGGTCCACTCGCCGTCGGACTTCACCAGCACGCGGTCCTTGTCGTCACCGAAGTCGGTGGTGCGGAGCCAGACAGCGCCATCAGATTCGAAGACGTGTCCCTCGTCGCGCAGCCGCTTGATGGCTGCTTCCAGCGCGCCGCTGTCGTGCAGCTCGCGCTCGTTGGAGTACACGTCGAAGACGACACCGAAATCCGCGAGCGCCCGCTTGATCTCGTCGAACATCAGCTCGACACCGTCGCGTTCGAACACCGTGATCGCCTCAGCCGCCGGCCGCTCGCCAAGGCCCGGGTGCCGCGCCACGATCTGGGCCGCGACATCAGCGATGTAGGTGCCGCCGTAGCCATCCGGTGGAGTGGGCGCCCCGATCGCAGCGGCGTACAAGGACGCACCGAATCGGGTGATCTGGCTCCCCGTGTCGTTGAAGTAGTACTCCCTCGTGACCTCCGCTGCGCAGGCCTCCAGCAGCCGGCCGAGCGCGTCCCCGACGGCGGCCCACCGCGCACCCCCGAGGTGAACCGGGCCGGTCGGGTTGGCCGAGACGAACTCCAGGTTCAGCCGCTGGCCGGCCAGCATCTCGGTCCGTCCGTACGCTTGGCCGGCGGTGACCACGGCCCGCGCGATCAGCCCGAGCGCGGTGTCGGCCAGCGTGATGTTGAGGAAGCCTGGACCGGCCACCTCGACACCTGCCACACCGTCGTGCTTGCCCAACTCGTCAGCGATGAGCTGGCCGATCTCGCGCGGCGACCGGCCGGCCGCCTTGGCCAGCTGGAGGGCGACGTTGGTGGCGTAGTCGCCGTGCGCGCGTACCTTCGGCCGCTCGACGGTGATCCGCTGCGGCACCTCGACGGCCAGGTCGCCGCGGGCCACGCAAGCCCGTACCGCATCGCGGATCGCGTCGGCAAGATCGTCGGGAGTCACCGGGAAAGGCTATCGCGGGACGGCAGCCCGCCCTCTCTGATTAGTCTGGAGGGAGAAACCCTCACACCCCACGGCGAAGGCATCGATGGCGTCCACCAAGAACAACGCGCGAGCCGACGGCAAGCCCACCGGCAAGCCGACCGGCAAGTCGATCGGCAAGGGCACGACCAGGAAGGGCGTCGCAGGCGGTCGCGCGCCCGTCGCGCCAATCAAGCCCGGGCTGCCCTGGGGCCTGATCGCCATCGGCGTGGCGATCGCGCTGTTCGCCGGAGCGGTCATCGGCTACGCCGTCTACGCCAACGGCTTCCCGGGGCTGCACAAGTACTCCGGGCTCAAGAGCGGCCACGTGCCCAGCCACGTCAGCTATCCCCAGTCCCCGCCGGTCGGTGGCAACCACAACCCGATCTGGCAGAACTGCATGGGCGACGTCTACACCGCGCAGATCGCCAACGAGCACGCCGTGCACTCCCTCGAGCACGGTGCCGTCTGGATCACCTACCGACCGGGCCTGGCAAAGAGCCAAGTGGGCAAGCTGACCAGCCTGGTCCGCGGTGACACCTACCTCATGCTCAGCCCGTATCCCGGCCAGAGGCCCCCGATCTCGCTGCAGGCATGGGGTCGGCAATTGGCCGTCGGAAGTGCCACGGACAAGAAGATCCACCGTTTCATCGTGGCGTTCAAGCAACAGGGCCCGGAGAAGGCCGCGTGCTCAGGCGGGACGTCCAAGCCCGGGACCGACCTCAAGGCGGCTCCGGGCTAGCCGAAGCGAGCCGTCGGACCACGGCCACGAGTTCGTCGGGCTCGAAGGGCTTCGTCACGTAGGCGTCCACTCCGGTGTCCTCGCCGCGGCGCAGATCGGCGGCCTGGGCCCGGGCGGAGACGAGGACCAGCCGGATCGCCCGGGTCCGGGGGTCCTGGCGTAGCCGGCGCGCCACCTCGAGCCCATCCAGGCGCGGCATCATCACGTCGAGAACCACGACGTCCGGCATGAGGGAGACCGCTTGGCTAAGTGCCTCCTCGCCGTCGACGGCCATATGCACCTCGAAGCCTTCAAGCTCCAGGTTGATGCCGATCAGCTGCCGGATGACGGCGTCGTCATCGACGACCAGCACGCGGTACGGGCTATCGGTCACGGTCGGAGCATGACACGGAGTCCACCGGTCCCGGCTGCTAGTCTCGGATCCGCCCCGGCCCCCGTAGCTCAGGGGATAGAGCGCCACCCTCCGGAGGTGGAAGCGCAGGTTCGAATCCTGCCGGGGGCACGCTTACGGAGAGTAATCACCAGAACGACAAAACGTAACGCAGGTACGGGATTCGGGACGTCCCACATGTAGCCCCATCACCTCCCCCGATGGCGGCTCCGCGGAAGGTCCGCACACGCATTCGTCGTGGAGCCGGTGCAGTGGCTGATGCCCGCCTGACCGGGCAGCCCTCCCAACTGGGCGTGCCTCCGGTCACAGGCGACGATTCCGCAGAGAAGATGCCGACGATGGCGAAGAGGAATCACCGACGATTCCGAATTACCGTGTCATGATGGGCTCGTGTCCGCAATAGACCAAGCCTACTTTCCGAGACGCATCACCCAGGTGATCGCACGCCGACTGGCCGAGGAGCCGGTGCTGGTGCTCACAGGTCCGCGGACGGTGGGGAAGTCCACGCTCTTGCGCGAGGTCGCGGGCGGCTCAGGGCACGACGTGATCGACCTGGATGACCTCGACGTTCGCTCCGCCGTAGCCGGCGATCCGACGCTCTTCGCCTCTGGCCCGGCGCCGGTGCTCATCGACGAGTACCAGAAGGTGCCCGAGCTGCTCGACGCGATCAAGGCCGAGCTCGGGCGGGGTCTCACGCCTGGTCGCTACGTCCTGGCTGGCTCGACGAGGTACGAGACCCTGCCGCGCGCGGCGCAGTCGTTGACCGGACGCGCGCACGTCATGACCGTCTATCCACTGTCTCAAGGCGAGATCCAGGGCGTTACGGAGACGTTCGTCGAGCAGCTCCTTGAGGACCCGCGACAGCTTCCCGACACCCGGGTGTCGCGAAGCTCGCGTGAGGACTACATCGCCCGCGTCGTTGCCGGCGGCCTCCCGATCGCGCTGCAACGCCACGGAGCAGCACGGACTCGCTGGTTTGCCGACTATGTGAACCTGGTGTGTGAACGCGACGTGTTGGAGATCTCGCGGGTGCACCAACGCTCGCTGCTTCCCCGGCTGCTGACCCGGGTGGCAGGGCAGACAGCGAGCCTGCTCAACGTGGCGGAGGCGGCCCGCACGATCAACATGGAAGCGCGAACAGCGGAGAGCTACACCAAGCTCCTCGAAGCGGTCTTCCTCGTCCACCGACTACCCGCCTGGGGCACGACCGTGGGGTCCAAGGCCGGAGCCACGCCCAAGGTGCACATCATCGACAGTGGGCTGGCCGCCCACCTCATGCGCCTGAGCGAAGCAAAGCTAGCCACACGGACTCCAGCAGCCCTCGCCGAGTTCGGTCATCTTCTGGAGACCTTCGCAGTCAGCGAGCTCCTCAAGCAGGTCTCGTGGCTCGACGACGTGGTCACGACTGGACACTGGCGCACCCGAGACGGCGTCGAGGTCGACCTGGTGCTCGAACGCTCCGACGGCAGCGTCGTCGGCATCGAGATCAAGGCAGGCTCCCGCGTGCAGGCGCCCGACGCCCGGCACCTCGCGGCACTCGCCGATCGCCTCGGCGACGCATGGTTAGGCGGCGTGATCCTCTACACCGGCAGCCGCGGCTTCACCCTCGACGAGCCACGCGGAATCCACGTGCTGCCGCTCGATCGACTCTGGACCTGAGTCGGGACGGCCGAAGAGAGGTTCCCGCTCATGACCGATGAGGTGACCCCGGGCGCGCTACCGCACGGAGCCCACAGTCGCCACGGCGAAGTGCAGAATCTGCGCGCCAAACTCGCGGAGGCGGAAGCCGAGAACGCGCACCTGCGCGGGCTTCTGAGGCTCTCCCCCGAACAGGCAAAACCGCCGGGCCCGGTTCAAACGGCGATCTTCGACGCGACACCGGGGGCCGTTACCGGCTCCTCACACGTGAAAGCGAAAGTGGCCTCCTACGCCTCGCTGTTCCGCGCTCGACAAGACGTGTACGCGGTGCGGTGGGACAACGCCCGCAGCGGTAAGGGCGGGTGGATGCCGGCCGTGCAAGGCGGCTTTCGCAAGGGTGTGCGCCCGGAAGACCGGCACTACCTGCCGTTGACCGAGCAGGTGCTGCACGACCATCTCGCCGGGGAGCGTGAGATCGGGCTGTACCCGATGCTGGCCGGTGACCGGTGCCACTGGCTGGCGGCGGACTTCGACGGCCCCACCGGTCTCTTGGATGCGCTCGCCTACCTTAAAGCGGCCCGCAGCCAACGTGTCCCCGCCGCGTTGGAGATCTCCCGCTCGGGCGCTGGCGCGCACGTGTGGATCTTCTTCACTGGGCCGGTGTCCGCGGCACAAGCCCGGCAACTTGGCACAGGACTGTTGCGCGAGGCTATGACGCTTTCTGGCCAGATGACGTTGAGCAGCTACGACCGGCTGTTCCCCTCCCAGGATCTGTTGCCGGCGGGCGGTATCGGAAACCTGATCGCAGCCCCCCTGCATGGGAGGCGTCGCAAGACCGGAACCACCGTGTTCGTCGACCTGGCAACCCTTGAGCCACACCCAGATCCGTGGGCGTATCTGTCCTCGCTCGACCGGCTATCACCAGCCGAGCTGACCCGCGTGACCCGCAGCCTGGGTGCAGTCCGCGTCGGAACGTCGGTCGAGCGTCTGCATGCCGCTACCTCGACGAAGATCACCATTGCGATGCCAAAGGTTGTCCAGGTCTCCCTCGGCAGCATGATCAGAGTCGCCGCGGCGGGCCTGCCGCCCGCGTTGCTGTCGACGCTCCGGCACGCCGCTTCACTTGCCAACCCGGCCTTCTACGACCGGGAGCGTCGCCGGCTGTCCACCTGGGACACCCCGCGTTTCCTGCGCCTGTTTGATGAGACGTTCGACGGCGATCTTCTGCTCCCCCGCGGGCTGTTCGAGCGTCTGGAAGCACTCGTGAGGGAGGCCGGCAGCACCCTCGAGATCACCGAGGATAAGCGTGTCGCCAGCCATCAGCGAACGTTCGAGCTTTCAGTCGGGCTCACTCCCGAGCAGCAGGCTGCCGTCCACAGCCTGCGGCAGCATGACCTCGGTGTCCTTGAAGCGCCGCCGGGTGCCGGCAAGACCGTCATGGCTTGCGCCCTGATCGCCGCCCGCGGCACGTCCACCCTTGTGCTGGTGGACCGTAAGACTCTCGCGGAGCAGTGGCGAACCCGGATTCAGCAGCTGCTTGGCATCAAGGCCGGACAGCTCGGGGGAGGCCGTACCAAGACCACGGGCATCGTGGATGTCGCCATGCTGCAGACCTTGACCCGAGGTATGGACCCCGAATGGGCTGCACAGTATGGCTTCGTCATCGTCGACGAATGCCACCACCTACCCGCCGCCGCATACACCGACGCCGTCCGACGAATCCCAGCGCGGTACTGGGCAGGGTTGACCGCGACGCCCTACCGTCGTGATGAACTCGACGAACTGATCCACTTCCAGCTCGGACCAGTGAGATACACCTACAACGCACCCGACGGAGACACCCTCGACCACCAGCTGGCCGCCCGCCCGCAACCTGTGCTCATTGTGCACCAGACCGACTATTACTACCTCGGCTCAGCCGATCCCCGAGCCCCTGGCGGGATGCCCGCCATCTACCGAGACCTCGTCGACAACGACGAGCGACTCGAACAGGTCATTCGAGACGTGCTCGAGGCCAACGCCCGAGGCCGCCACTGCCTCGTCCTGACGCAATGGACCCGTCACGTGGAACGCCTAGTGTCCCGGCTTGTGGAGCAGGGCACCGATCCAGTCGTTCTCCGCGGTGGACTCACCGCCACTCAGCGCAGGGCCGCCGTCGCGCGGCTCGCCCCGTCGCCGGACGGGCCACCGCTGCTCGCCGTCGCAACCGGTCCTTACGTGGGCGAAGGTTTCGACTGCCCGGCACTCGACACGCTCTTTCTGGCCTCCCCCATCGCCCATCGTGGCCGCTTGGTCCAGTACACCGGCCGCGTGCTCCGCCCTCACCCTGGCAAATCAACCGCCGAAGTTCACGACTACCACGACGCCCACGTCGGTGTACTGGCTTCCTCACTGGCCAAACGCGCACCTGGATACGTCAAACTCGGCTTTCCAGACCCACGAGCGACCACCCGGTAAGCACAGTCACCGATCCGAGGGGCGACTCCGGGACTCAACCTGGGACGTCTCGGGCCGACGGTGACTCCGGTCCACCGATGACCGCCCGGCGAGCCCAGCCCGAACGGCATGAGCGTGATGGTCACCTGCTCCGGCGGGCGGCACCAGCGACAACGACGGGAGGCAAGATGAGGTCACCAGCCACATCCACGCGGCCCTGACGCCGTTCCCTTCTTGTTGCTACCCCTCCGGGGGCACTGTCAGACAACCTGAACCGGCTCTTTCGAACCCCGCGCTCCCGCCGCGCGCGCTCGACGCGGCCTCGTGCCGTCGTCGGGATGGCCGCCTGCCACCAATGTCTCGTCAGGTGTTGACGCCGCTCGCTTGCCCCCTCATGCCGAACAGCGGATGGTCCATGGGTAGCCGTCGTTATGCGGTCCTCTGCATCGATTTCGGATGGCGCAGGGGTCAGCATGTCAGCGACGGGCTCAAACGGGGCCAGTGTCGACAACCCCACCGTCGCTGAGGAAACAATCTTCGGCCTCGATGACACCCGTATCGTGATGTTCTCGGCCTCGAACGAGGTGCGCGAACACGCGCTCGTCCCTATGCGCAGACGACTTCGTGGGTAAGGACCGACCGCTCGCGGAGGTCGCAGATCTGCTGCGCGGCCGCTGACACCTTCACACCTCAAGCAGGCGTCCCCCACAAGCAAGGTGAAGCACAAGGGGCAGGGGCGAGGCGCAAGCGGCCTGCCGCATCGCTGTGCGCTACTCAATCACGTGAGCGTGCATGGCAAGGAGCCGACCGAGCGAGGGGGAGTTGCAGGACGGCGATCAGAGTCTCAGCCGCGGTCGGGCACCCGGGTGTGGCCGATTGCCGCGCGGCAGCTGCCCCGTCAGGTGCGGCTGTCCTTGAGGAAGCCGCGTTGGGTCATGTCGTAGGTGGCGAGTACTTCCAGGAAGAAGTCCGAGGCGGCGGTCGCCACGGAGGTCAGGTCCTCGCTTCGGGTGTCGCGCAGGATCTCCAGGAAGACTTCGTGGTGCACCCGGGCGAGCTCGAGGATGCTCAGCCCATCGGTGACCGCGGCCCGGCCCAGCTGGTAGGCGCTGTGCAGAGCGGCCTCCTCCCGGCGCGGCAGGTAACGCAGGAACGCCGCGCGGTAGTCGCGGGCCAGGTTCTGCAGAGCGGTCATCTAAGTGCGCCGAGGTCCCTGCCGCCGGCCGCCCGCTTGGGGACAAGGCCGTGAAGGTACGCCAGACCCTCCTCAAGGTCGAGGGCGGTGTGCACTGATCCGGTGCCCATCCCGAGCATTACCATCGCGAACGCCACGTCGGGCTGGATGCCGACGATGACGGTCAGTGCCCCCCGCAGCCGCGCCATCTCCGCGATGTTGCGCAGCGTGCGCGACCCGAAGGAGTCCAGGACGTCCAGGGCGGCGACGTCGATGATGACACCGCGGGATCGATAGCGGCCGATCTGCTCGATGAGGTCCTCTTGGAAGCGGATCATCTGGGAGTCGTCAAGGGCCGTGTGGATTGAAGCGATCAGGTAGGAGCCCTGCCGCAGGATGGAGACCAGCGCCGGTCCGGTGGTCACTAGCCCGCCGTGCTGTCATGGCGGGTCACGGTGTACCCGAGCAGCCGTTCGGCCTCTTCCAGGCCGCCCTGGAGGTCGCCGATGGTGTTCATCTTGCTCAGGTCGACCCCGATGGTGACCAGCGTCTGGGCGATCTCCGGTGAGAGCCCGGTGATGATGACGCTGGCGCCCATGAGGCGTGAGGCATCGACGGTCTGGACCAGGTGGTTGGCGACGGACTCGTCGACGTCGGGGGCACCGGTGATGTCGATGACGACGACCTTCGCGCGGTGTGTGCGGATGCCGGTAAGCAGCTGCTCGGTCAGCTGACGGGCCCGCTCCTTGTCCAGGATGCCGATGATGGGCAGGATGAGGAGCCGTTCCCGGACCGGCAGCACCGGCGTGGACAACTCCCGGATGGCGTCCTGCTGCTCGCGGATGACGCGTTCGCGCTCGTCGACGAAGCTGACCGCCACCGTGTTGGCGATGCGGTTCGCCGCGGGCTCGTAGGCGTCGAGGACGCGGTTGAGCAGCGCGAAGTCGCGCTGGTACTTCTCGAACAGCGACCGAGCCAGCACGTCGCGCAACAGCAACACGATGCCGACCACCTCGTGGGTCTCCACCCCGCGCGGGATGATCCGCTCGGACAGGTCGCGGGCGTAGTGCTGCAGAGCCTCGACGCTTCCGGTCTCGAGCACCTCGACGTAGTTGTCGTACACCGATGTCGTCTCGGCCGCCATCTCCTGCGGGGTCATGGCATGCAGCAGGTGCGCATCGGTGATCCGGCCGGCCCACTCCTGGCGCAGCTTCGTGCGGTGTTCACGCAGGTGCGCGACCAGCTGCGGCAGCAGCTGATCCTCGTCCCGCCGGTCAAGCGCCGGGAAGTCCGCCGAGACCTCCGCGACGACGGTGGAGTCCTCGTCCATGGTCATCCTTCCTGCCGCCACTTCGTCATGGTCACTGTCGTGCCGCGGCCCGGCTCCGAGATCACCGCGAAGTCGTCCATCAGCCGGCGGGCGCCAGGCAGGCCCAGACCCAGCCCGTGGTAGGTGCTGTACCCGTCGGTGAGTGCCCGCTTCACGTCGGCGATGCCCGGGCCGGCGTCACGGGCCACGACGCGCACGCCGCGGCAGGGCTCCTCGAGCAGCTCGACGACAATCTCCCCGGAGCCGGCGAAGCGGACGATGTTGCGGGCCACCTCCGACACGGCGGTCGCGATGACGGTCAGGTCGGTGCGCGAGAAACCCAGGCGGGCCGCCACCTCGCGGGCGCCCTGACGGGCCGCCACGATGTCGCCGTCCGTGTGGACCGGGATGCGGACCTCGGTGTCTCGTTGCTTACCGCGCTCCATCAGCGGCTGGCTCAGCCGAGCGCACAGGTCGCACTCCAGCAGGTGGTGGCCCGCGTCGACCTCCCGCTGCCGGCGGCGATCCCCGCTGGAAAGCGCAAGCAGGACCGGACGGCACCGGTCGGTCGGCGGTTCCGTCCGCTCCAGCGCCAGCAGGTACTCCACCCGCAGTCGAGAGCGGGTCCGGTTCAGCTGCGCCGCGACCGCGCCCGCGGTCGACCCCAGCTCCTCGGCTAGCGAGCGGGTGTCCTGCCCGGAGACCTCGTGCGCGAGGAGCAGCTGCCGGTCCCGCTCCGACAGGCGTGCCAGGCCCCCCGCGACGGCGGTGTGCCTTTCCCGCGCAAGCAGGTCCTCATCGGGCGCCTCGACAAGTCGGCGGTCGACGACGCGGTGCTGGTTTCGCCGGTGACGATCCTGCTCGTTCCACGACGCGGCGACCACGTTGCGCGCGGTGACGATGGCATACGGCTCGAGCATCCCCGGCTCGACGCGGCCGGCCGCCGCAAGCACCCGCAGCAGCGTCTCCTGCACGAGGTCCTCGGCCGCAGTGCGGTCGGCCACGCGCGCGCCGACGATGCGCCGCACCATCGGAATGAGCGCCGCGACATCGGGATGACCACCGGGCTCACGGCCTTCGTCAGTGGGCTGCGCCGCGCTCACCCTCGCCACGGTACGCCCTCCTCGCGTCATGCACTCCGGCTGCCGTGGTCTTCAGAGGTGCGGTACCGAACTCAGGCCCACGACCAACAAGCCGAGGAGAAAGACACGACTGTCATCCCATTCACCGCACGTGGCATGCGGCCGGAGACCGGCACTGGACCGCCGCTGGCGCTGGTGGCTGCGGTGACGGGGTCGTTCGGCTCCCCGAGCGGGCGAGCCGGGACCTTCACCGGCTCGTACCGGCTGGAGCGCTTCGTATCTCAGTACGGGCAACTCGCGGCCGCCGGCGTGTTCACCGGTGAGCTCACCGACGCCGATGGCAGCCGCGTCGGCATGGGTGCCCGCCGGCAGACGTCGGCGGTCGAGATAGTGGCCGCCAACGGGACCGCGCTCCTACGCTGGATCAGACCTCTGCACGTGAACCTGCTTGGGTTCCCCGTCATCGTCAACGAACTGAGCATGGACGTACAACAAACATTCCGCGCATGCGCCCTGCGTGAGGTGCTGCGGCTGCTCGAGCCGCCCGTCACAACCGGAAGGCGCCCCCCGTCCGCCCAGGACCTGCCGGGCGGTGTATCAGCCGGGCCCGCTCCGACTGCGGACACAAGAAGCTTCGGTGACTCGCGAGCGCCCCAGGCGACGGACACCGTTACGATTCCCGCAGGAAGGGCTGAGGCCTGATGCTCTTTCGAACTGGCGAGCCCCTCCGATGCCTCTAGAGCCGCGCGAACTGCGAGAGCTGCTGCGTGAGCGACGGCTCCTGCGAGAC
>JBBPZR010000019.1:0-6250 GCA_038276285.1 Mycobacteriales bacterium
CTACGAGGACATCCCGCAGGCGCAGGCCGCGGCTCGTGAGGGTGCCGACGTCGTCGCGGTGATCCGCTCCACGGGCCAGTCCCTCCTGGACTACGTGCCCGAGGGCCCCACGACGCGGGGCTATGCCGGGACGTACGCGACGCAGGCGAACTTCCGGCTGATGCGCGCGGCACTCGACGAGGTCAGCGTGGAGGTCGGCCGGTACGTCCGGCTGACCAACTACGCCTCGGGCCTGTGCATGCCCGAGATCGCCGCCCTCGCCGGGCTGGAGCGCCTCGACATGATGCTCAACGACTCGATGTACGGCATTCTCTTCCGCGACATCAATCCGCGGCGCACCTTCATCGACCAGCGCTTCAGCCGGATGGTGCACGCCCGGGCCGGCATCATCATCAACACCGGCGAGGACAACTACCTGACCACGGCCGACGCGGTCGAAGCGGCGCACACCGTCACGGTGAGCCAGTTGCTCAACGAGTGCTTCGCCAAGGAGGCCGGCCTGCAGGACTGGCAGCTCGGGCTCGGACATGCGTTCGAGATCAACCCCGACCTGCCCGACTCGTTCCGGCTCGAGTTGGCACACGCCCTGCTGGCCCGCGAACTCTTCCCAGCGGCGCCGCTGAAGTGGATGCCGCCGACGAAACACATGACCGGTGACGTCTTCCGCGGCTACCTGCTCGACGGGTTCTTCAACCTCGTCGGTGCGATGACCGGCCAGGGCATTCTGCTGGTCGGCATGATGACCGAGGCGGTCGTCACCCCGTTGCTGTCCGACCGCGACCTGGCCCTGCAGAACGTCCGGTACGTGCTGAATGCCTGCGGCAACCTGGCCGAGGACTTCCACCCGCCGCGAGGCGGTTTCATCGCCACCAGGGCCCGCCAGGTGCTGTCCGAGGCGGTCGAGCTGCTCTCGGACATCGTCGACGACGGCCTGATGAACGCCATTGCCGACGGCACCTTCGGCATCACCAAGCGGCCGGCCGACGGCGGCAAGGGCCTCGAGGGCGTCGTCGCCCATGCCGAGGGTTACTTCAACCCGGCGATGCAGATCCTGGAGGACGGCCGATGACAGCCGAGTCCACTTTGGACGCGACGACGGGCAACATCGTGCGCCCGTACGGCGACACCACCGGTGACGGGATGGTGCAGCTGTCCTTCACGCTGCCGGTGCCACCCGACGCCCGGGCAGAGGGCGCCGCCTTGCAACTCGCCCAGAAGATGGGCCTGCAGCCGGCGATGGTGGTGCATGCCAAGGCGATGGGCCCATCGTTCACCTTCTTTGTCGTCTACGGCAGCGTCAGTCACCTCGTCGACCTGTCCAAGGTGGAGGTCGCCCGACGGGAGTACCCGCTGCTCTCGGCAAAGGAGGTCAACCTCGCGATCCGCAAGGGCCTGCGCCGCAAGCTCGTGGTGGTCGGCGGATGCATCGGCACCGACGCGCACACTGTCGGCATCGACGCCATCCTCAACGTGAAGGGCTTCGCCGGTGAGAAGGGCCTGGAGTACTACCGGGAGATTCGGGTGGTCAACCTCGGCGCCCAACTCCTTGTGCCGCAGCTGATCGAGCACGCCCGCATGGAGCGGGCTGATGCCGTGCTGGTGTCACAGGTGGTGACGCAGAAGGACGCCCACCTGGAGAACACCCGCGAGATGAGCGCGGCTTTCACCTCGGCGTACGGGCGATCCGACCGGCCGGTGCTAGTCGTCGGTGGACCGCGATTCGATCCCCGGATGGCCGGCGAACTCGGGGTCGACCGCATCTTCGGCAAGGGGACCACGCCTGGCGAAGTGGCCTCGTATCTCGTCCACGCACTGTTGTCCGGCGCCGACCGATGAGCGACGACTCGCGGGTCGGGCTCACGGTCGCGCACCGGCGCTATGTCCCGTACTCACATGCGCACTACGGCGGCGATCTGCTCGACGGGGCTTACCTGCTCGGGCTTTTTGGCGACGTGGCCACCGAGGTGTGCATTCGCACCGACGGCGACGAGGGACTGTTCGCGTCATATGCCGACGTGCAATTCCTGGCACCGGTCCGCGCGGGTGACGTGGTAGAGGTGCGCGCGACGGTCATCCGGGTGGGCCGCCGCAGCCGAGCCCTGGATCTCACCGCGCACGTGCTGTGCCGGGCGGCACCGGGACGAGGCGCGTCAGCGGCCGACGTTCTGTCCGATCCACTGTTGGTCGCGACCGCGCGCGGAACCGTCGTCGTCCCGTAGCGCCCGGCGTGTCGGCCGCGCGACACGCCGCGTGCGACAAGAAATCCCAAAGTCGTCGCCCGCTGTCGATGGCACGCCTGACCTGGGAAAACGTCGTGAAGCCGCAGGTCAATGCCGGTATTGACAACACCGGGCGAACACTGGGTAGCGTGCAGGGGTTCCACACGAAGGCGACACCGGGGTGGCCTTCGTCGCATCTCCGAGCTGGGCAGCGGCAACGACGCCGCGACGGCCAGGTGCAGCGCGAGGGGTACGACGACGGAGACTTGCTTTTCGGTGCCAGGGGGGGTGCGCATCACCTGCGGACGATGACCGGCCAGTAGACAACGGCAAGCTGCTCGCATCCGGCGGGCACCGAGTCGGTCCGAAGGCGCGGTCGCGGCCGTTAGTGGCACCTCAGGCCGGAGTGCGGAGCTGAGCAGGGGGCGCGGCCATGAGCCGCGCCCCTGCCCCATGTGGTCACCGCTTAGCCTGGGAGACCCAGGTCTGAGAGGAGACGACCACCTGCCCGGATACCTGCGGGTGCTGGCCGCCCTCGGGCTCGGCGCGGCTCTCGTCCTCGCCTTCCCGCCGTTCGGCGGATGGTTCCTCGCCCCGTTGGCCTTCGGCGGACTTGCCCTGCTGCTGGTGCGGTCAGGTGTCGGGCTGGGAGCCCTGGTCGGATTCGCCTTCGGCACGGGGTTCTTCCTGCCGCTGCTGCACTGGAGCGGCATCTACGTCGGTGCGCTGCCGTGGATCCTGTTGGCGTTGTCGCAGGCCGCTCCCGTGGCGCTGTTCGGAGCGCTGGCCGCGCTGGTGTCGCGGCTACCGGTCTGGCCGCTGTGGATCGCGGCGCTGTGGGTCGCCCAGGAGGCCCTGAGGTCCCGGGCACCCTTCGGTGGCTTTCCGTGGGGTGAGTTGGCGTTCAGCCAGTCCGGGGGTCCGAGCGCGCGGCTGGCGGCGCTGGGCGGTGCACCGCTCGTCGGCTTCGCTGTCGCACTCTCCGGCGCGTTTCTGGCGGCCGCGATCGACCGGGGCGCACGCCGGAGCGTGAGGTCGTCCGGCGTACTCTCCATTGCGGCGATACTCGTCGCACTCAGCGGCCTCGTCGTACCGCCGAACCGACCGAGTGGCCGTGCCATCACGGTCGCGGTTGTCCAGGGCAACGTGCCGCGGCTGGGTCTGGATTTCAATGCCCAGCGCATGGCCGTACTGCGCAACCATGTCGAGGCGACGCTCGACCTGGCCGAGCGGGTGCGCAGTGGGAAGTCAGCCAAACCTGACCTGGTGATCTGGCCGGAGAACTCTTCCGACATCGACCCGCTGTCTGACCACTCAGCCGGGCATCTGATCGACTCCGCGTCCCGAGCGGTGGGTGTGCCCATCCTGGTCGGCGCCGTGGTCGACGGACCGGGACGAAACCTGTCCAACGACGGCATCGTCTGGGATCCGGCGACCGGCCCGGGGCAGCGCTACGTCAAGCGGCATCCGGTGCCGTTCGGCGAGTACATCCCCATGCGGTCGCTGGCCCGGGTCTTCTCCACCAAGGTCGACCGGGTCGCGCGCGACTTCCTCGGCGGCGGGCGGCCGGGCGTGCTTGCTGTCGGGCCGGCCCGGGTGGGCGACGTCATCTGCTTCGAGGTCGCCTACGACGGGGTGGTGCGCGACACAGTGCGACGTGGCGCGGACCTTCTGGTGGTGCAGACCAACAACGCGACCTTCGGCCGTAGTGGTGAGTCGGAGCAGCAGTTGGCCATGGGCCGGTTGCGCGCCATCGAACACGATCGGACCCTGGTGGTGTCCTCGACGAGCGGGATCAGTGCCGTGATCAGTCCCGACGGGAGGGTCGTCCGGCGAACGGGAACCTTCACCAGGTCGCTGATCGTCGAGTCTGTGCGACTGTCGAAGCAAAGTACGCTGGCGACCCGGGTCGGGGCATGGCCGGAGTGGTTGCTCGTCGGAACCGCGCTGGTCGCCGCGTGCGTCGCCGTCGTGCAACGCCGACGGAACCGAAGGAGGCAGGCGTGACCGACCGGCCGCTCGGCGCCGTGCTCGTCGTCGTGCCGACGTACGACGAGGCAGAAAACATCGCGCTCATCACCGGCCGGCTGCGGGCCGCCGTGCCGAGTGCCCAGCTGCTCATCGTCGACGACGCCAGCCCCGACGGCACCGGCGAGATCGCCGACGAGCTCGCGGCCACCGATTCGATGGTGCATGTCCTGCACCGGCCGGGGAAGCAGGGGCTCGGCGCGGCCTATATCGCCGGCTTCCAGTGGGCCGCCGAGCAGCGGTTCGACGTCGTCGTCGAGATGGACGCCGACGGCTCGCACGCCCCGGAGGAGCTGCCCCGGCTACTGTCCGCGCTGCACTCCGCGGATCTCGTGCTGGGTAGCCGGTGGGTCGCCGGGGGAGCGGTGGTCAACTGGCCGCGGTCGCGGCTGCTGCTGTCGCGCGCGGGCAACGCCTACGCGCGGCTGGCTCTGCGGCTGCCGCTGCGTGACGCGACCGGCGGCTACCGCGCCTATCGCCGGCGGGTGCTGGAGGCCATCCCGCTGCACCGGGTGGCCTCACAGGGTTATTGCTTCCAGGTCGACGTCGCCTGGCAGGCGTGGCTGCGCGGCTTCGAAATCGTGGAGGTTCCCATCACGTTCACTGAAAGGAAACGAGGGCAGAGCAAGATGAGCCGGGCAATCGTCGCCGAGGCGTTGTGGCGCGTGACGTTCTGGGGGTTGGCGAGCCGGGTGAAGGGTGCGCGTCGCCGGGAGCTTTCGGAGAGGTGACGCGATGCCGGTGATCTTGTTCGCCGTGTTCGTCCTCGTACCCATCGCTGAGATCGTCATCATCATCCAGATCGGGCGGCTGATCGGCCCGTGGTGGACCGCCGGGCTGTTGCTGCTGTCGGCGATCGTGGGCTCGTGGCTGCTGGGCAGAGAAGGACGGAGGACGTGGCAGGCGTTCCGGGAGGCGGTGGCCGCCGGCAGGGTGCCGACCCGGGAGGTGGCCGATGGTGCCCTGGTCATCCTGGGGGCCGCCCTGATGATCACGCCGGGATTCCTGAGCGACGCCGTCGGCGTCCTCTGCCTGCTACCGCCGACGCGGGGCCTGCTGCGCCGGCTACTGACGACGATCGCGGGTCGCCGGCTCGTGGCGAGAGTTTCAGGCACCCAGCGGGTGCGAGCGCGGCGGGGTGCCGGTCAGCGGTACGAGGACCCCAGGGCGCACAGCGAAGCGGACCCCAGGATTATCGAAGGAGAAGTCGAGCCGTGAAGATCAGGCGGAGCGGGACCGCTTGCCTCGGAGCACCTCGAGGCGCTCGGCGAGCACCTCTTCGAGGTCGGCGACACTGCGCCGCTCCAGCAACATGTCCCAGTGGGTCCGCGCGGGCTTGACCTTCTTGGCCTCCGGCTCGATGCAGTCGACCAGCTTCGCCGCCGTGCCGTCAGCCTTGCACTCCCACGCCGTCGGCATCTCGGCCTCGGCGGCAAAGGGCACCACGAACCGGTGGCCCTTGGCGCAGAGGTACTCAGCCTCTTGTCGCGGAGCCAACTCGGTATTGCGATCGGTCTCGTAGCTCACGGCACCCAGGCGGCTGCCGCGTAGCGTCCGCTCACCCATGTGGTGCTCCCTCCGAAGTAAGTCTCCCAGCCGGTCCAACGTGCGTCACGCTTGGAGGATTCCCAGCCAACCGCGCTCCACGCCTCCCACGACGCACTGAACGGCCGCCCTACCGTAGCAGCTCGTGTCTACTCAGTCACTCACTGTAGCATGCCGCGGGACATACCGCATGCAACCAGAGAGACGCCCCCAAGGTGGGCTGGGTTGCCCGGGACACATCATGGAGCGTGTGACCAAAATCACCCGGCTCCGCGCGGAGGTGTCAGACCGGGTCGCCGTCCACGAGCGGGCCAAACAGGGCATGACCCTCGCCGGCGCACGGATCGGCCAGCAGGCGGCGCCGGATCCATAGGGTGGCCGCCACAGCCGGACGTGCGTCGCCTCCGCCGGCTGAGTAGGACGCTTGTTCGAGCATGGCCACCGCGGCGACCACGGAA
>JBBPZR010000020.1:0-23034 GCA_038276285.1 Mycobacteriales bacterium
CAGGTATCTGTGGGACGCCGCGAGATGGCGGCGGCGGGCATTGAGGCGGCGTACTCGCTCTCCGATCACCTCGGCTCGGTTGAAGCGGCCCGGCGCGAACCGGTCACCGGCCTGCAGTCGCTGGCCGAGCGGGTCGCGAGAGAGTGGAGTCAACCCGATCTACAGGTACGATGACAGTTGCCAGCATCCTACGAGTGGGGGACACCGCGCCGTGACCGCACCTCAGACCACCCCGACGCAGCAGAAGATCCTGCTCACCGACCAGGCCTCGGCCAAGGTCAAGGCCCTGCTCGAGCAGGAGGGCCGCGACGACCTGCGGTTGCGCATCGCGGTCCAGCCTGGTGGCTGCTCAGGCCTGCGCTACCAGCTGTTCTTCGACGAGCGCTCCCTCGACGGTGACGAGATCACCGACTTCCGTGGCGTCCAGGTGGCGGTCGACCGGATGAGCGTCCCCTACCTCAGCGGCGCGACAATCGACTTCGTCGACACCATCGAGAAGCAGGGCTTCACGATCGACAACCCCAACGCCGGTGGCTCCTGCGCGTGCGGAGACTCCTTCCACTAGACGGCGGATCGGCCCGCTCGACGGTCGAACGCTGGTTGGGAAGCCCAGAGAGGCGCTGAGTCGCGTTCACTCGACACTGCCGGCGGGCACGACCCATTGGCAGCGCTGGGCGGTGACCGAGGCGATGAGATCGAAGTCAGCGTCGTAGTGGAGCACGGCAATGTCGAGTTCCTCCGCTGCCGCTGCGATCAGAAGGTCGGGGATTTTGCGGCCCCGCTGACTGCGCTCCGCGAGCATGCGCTGCACCTGCAGCGCCCGGCGCAGATGTGAGGCGCTCGTTTCTACAGCATCGAACGCGTCGAGTGCTTCCACAAGTCGATCCCACTCCTTCGCGTTCCGCGCTGAGTAGCCAACTTCGAGGTCGCAGATGCTCGGGCGTCCGAGTTGGCCCGCGGCAGCCAACGGCTCGACGACTGCCCGCACCTCACGGCAGCCGAGCCGCTTCAACACACTCGTATCGACAAGGAATCTCAACGCCACGCGTCGGCACGATCGTCGAGGCGGGCATCGGCCAGCGTGTCCAGAGCCGCGGCGACCCGGCGTTCTCGGCCATTGGTGGCCCGCCGCAGCGCCTCATTCACCGTTTCCTTGATCGTGATCGTGCCCAACTCGGCACGAGCGGCGCTGAGCGCCTCCTCGTCAAGCTCGATCAAGTGTTTCGTCACCGACTCAGTATATATCCGTTGGCTCGCGTATATCCCAGCAATCTTCGCTGTGACAGCCGCCTATCCGGCTGAGCTGCTGCTGCCGACTGGCCCGCGGAGTGGCATGTCCTGCGCTGGTGGAGTCGCGGCCGGCCCGACGCCTCCCACACCTCCCGCACTTCCCACACCCGTGCTGGGCTTCAGACGCGGCGTACTCGGCTTGCCCAGGTAGCGATCCGAGACGGCCACCACCGGCATAGGGGAGAGCTCCCCGGCCACCGTGAACAGCCACGCCGGCACGACAAGTGAGCCGTGCTCGTCGGCGCTCAGCATCAGCCCCAGTCTCGCCCCGGTCACCTTCACCGGCTCCGGCGCAGCGCAGCCCCCCTTCGGCTGGATCCGGCAGATGTCGGGGTAGGCCCGGGGCTGCGCCGCCAGCCGGCGGAAAGCGTCGGTCGCGGTCACCAGCGGGAAATTCGCGGCACCGTGAAGGGTGCCGAGCCAGCCGTTGCCGTACTCCACTCGCCCGGTCCCGGTCATCGCAAGGTTTGTCTCGAGCCCGGCGACGATCTTGCCATCCACCCGCCGTGCGGCCCGAACGTCGGCGATCCGGCCGCCCTGGCTCACCGTGAGGTCGTCGGAGGCCAGGTCGACCGCGCGCAGGATCCCGCTGGCGATCCTCTTGGCTCGCTCGGGGGGCATCTGGCCATGGACCTGATCGGTCGGCTCGGCAACGGTGTCGCCCGACGTAGGGCAGGGTGCCCGGAAGCACTGCACGGGCACGCTCGTCGCGAAAACGGCGCCGGGGAGTTGCCACGGCCAGCCCGCGCCGTCCTCCACTCTCAGTTCCCGGGGCGAGGCCGACACGGCCCAGCCCCCATCCTCGCGCCGGGGCGTACCAGGCACTCCGAGTGCTGTGGCGAGCCGGCGAACCAGCTCGGTCGGAGCGCGTCCCTCACCGAAGCGGTACACCGGCGCGTCCGCCGGCCGTCCCACGGGCAGCGACCCGGCGAGTACGAAGGAGCCGGCCCCGAGGCCACCTCTCACCGGCGCGCCTACCCGTGGCGCACCATCCGCGCCTGCCACCGAAGTGTCGGCGCCGACCAGGCGCAGCACCGGCGGGCTGCCGGCCGAGCCGGTCCGCGCCGATCCGGATGAAGTCCGCAGCGTCAAAAACACCCCGAAGAGAAGCAGAACGACCGCCGCGGCTGTGGCCACTGGGAGGAGCCGGCGGCTCTTGGGCAAGGAGCTACCGGCGGTGCTCGCCGCCCGCGCTGTCTCGGTCATGAAGGTGGGACGCCCCGTTAGGCTCGTCGGTTCCTTCGACTGAAGTCGGGATTTCCCCTGGCCGGGGTTGGAGGGGCCGGGACTGGCGCGGCCGGGGCTGGAAGAGCTGGGGGATCCCCCGCGCGTCGGCGATGAGGCTGTCCAGGGGGCCATCGCCTGCCGCAGTGGTCATCTCCGCAGCGTAGGAGCGTCCGCGCCGTACCGGCACTCTTACCGGGCGGTAGTGCCGCCCGTTAGGCTGATCGAGTCCGTGCCCCGTAGCAGCCAGGAAGTGCCCTGTGCGCATTGCCGTGACCGGCTCCATCGCCACCGACCACCTGATGCACTTCCCGGGTCGGTTCGCGACCCAGTTGCTGCCTGGTGAGCTCGACCGGGTCTCGCTGTCCTTCCTCGTCGATGAGCTGGTGGTGCGCCGGGGCGGCGTGGCGGCCAACATCGCCTTCGGCATGGGCCAGCTCGGGCTGCGGCCGATTCTGATCGGCGCGGTGGGAGCCGATTTCGCCGATTACCAGGCGTGGCTGGAGCGGCACAACGTCGATTGCGGGTCGGTGTACGTGAGCGAGCTGGCGCACACGGCCCGTTTCGTCTGCACCACCGACGACGACATGTGCCAGATCGCCTCCTTCTACGCGGGTGCGATGAGCGAGGCACGCAACATCGAGCTCAGCCCGATCGCCGAAAGGGTCGGCGGCTTCGATCTGGTGATCATCGGGGCGGATGACCCCGCCGCGATGGTGCGGCACACGGCGGAGTGCCGGCAGCGTGGCTACGCCTTTGCCGCCGACCCCTCCCAGCAGCTGGCCCGGATGTCCGGCGACGACATCGCCCAGCTCGTCGACGGTGCCGAGTACCTGCTCACCAACGAGTACGAGAAGAAGCTGCTCGAGTCAAAGACCGGCCTGACCGACGATCAGTTGCTCGAGCGGGTCAAGGTCCGCGTGACCACCCTGGGCAGCGATGGCGTGCGCATCGAGGGCCGCGACCTCGACCGAGCGATTCAGGTGCCCGTCGCCCAGGAGCTGGTCAAGCACGATCCGACTGGCGTCGGCGACGGATTCCGCGCCGGTTTCTTCGCCGGGCTGTCCTGGGACCTCGGCCTGGAGCGGGCCGCACAGGTCGGCTGCCAGGTCGCCACGTACGTCATCGAGACGATCGGCACCCAGGAGTACCAGATCAAGCCGGCCGACTTCGTCGAGCGCTTGGGAGCGGCCTACGGCCAGGAGGCGGCCGACGAGGTCCGGTCACACCTGCCGTGTTGACGTGCGGTCCGGCGCGCCCCGGAGGCTCGCTGACGGACGACCTCGCCACGGCGTACCCCGAGCCGACAGCTGACCCCGTGTCAGTTAGTCTGCGCAGGTCGGCTCGGCGGTCGCGAGGAAGGCAGAATTGCTAGTGCGGAGCTCTGCGAGTCGCCCTCGTCCGGCGTATCGGAGGGCACGGCTGTGGGTCGCCATGGCCCTGGGCGTGCCGGCGCTGGCTGGATGCTCGACACAGGACCTGCCGCGATTCGGCTGGCCGCGTGGGATCACCCCGCAGGCCGACGTCATGCAGACCCTGTGGTCCGCGTCGGTCATCGCGGCGCTGGTCGTCGGCGTGATCGTATGGGGCCTGATCTTCTGGGTGGTGGTGCGCTACCGCAAACGCCCCGGCGACGGAATTCCGCCACAGTTGGGCTACAACCTGCCGATCGAGATCCTTTACACCGTCATCCCATTCCTCATCATCGCGGTGCTCTTCTACTACACGGCCATCGACGAGAGTTACGTCGACAAGGAGAAGGCGCGACCTGACGTGCAGGTCAGTGTCCTGGCCTTCAAGTGGAACTGGCAGTTCGGCTACGTGGGGGAGCGCGACGACAAGGGCAACTTCGTGCAGACGGTCGGGTCGAGCGACGAGATCCCGATCCTGGTGCTGCCGGTCAACAAGGCGATTCTGTTCACCGAGAACTCCGCGGACGTCATTCACTCCTTCTACGTGCCGGCGTTCCTGTTCAAGCGCGACGTGATCCCGGGCCGTACCAACTCCTTCGAGGTGACGGTCACCCGCACCGGCTCCTTCGTCGGCCGCTGTGCGGAGTTCTGCGGCACGTATCACTCGATGATGAACTTCGAGGTACGCGCGGTCAGCGCTGACGACTTCGAGAAGTTCATCGCCGCCAAGAAGGCGGGCATGACCACCGCGCAGGCCCTGACCGAGATCGGGCAGACCCCGTACGCCACCACGACCCATCCGTTTGACACCGGCCGGGGCCAGCTGACGCGGGTCCCGGGATCGGGCGGCGGTGCCGGATGAAGCTCGAGTCGCGGATCTTCCTACTCGTCACGGTCTTTCTCTTCATCGCCGCGGCTGTTTATCTCCCCTGGTCGCGCGACCCGATCGGCGGGACGGCGCTGATCGTGTCCGGCGGTCTGTGCGGGCTCTGTGGCACCTACTTTGCCTTCGTCTCACGCCGTATCCCGCCCCGCCCGGAGGACCGCGCCGACGCCGAGATCGCCGAAGGCGCCGGTGTGCTCGGCTTCTTCAGTCCGAGCAGCTACTGGCCGTTCAGCATCGGCGCGGGGGCGGCGATTACCGGTCTCGGCATCGCCTATTACCAGCCCTGGATCCTGGCGGTCGGCGGTGTGTTCATCCTGTTCTCCGCCGGCGGGCTGATCTTCGAGTACTACCTCAAGTAGCCCGCGTCGGAGCGGCGGTCCCCCATCGTCGCTGCTGTGGAAGATCCTGCACGCTATAGCGAGCCTGAATTGACACAGCCTCGACGTCGCACCGCCCCGACGATCGGCCCGATCGACGGCTCAGTCGTCGATGTCGGTGAGCTCGCGGCGTTCGCGCCCGGTGCCGGAGTCGACGTGCTCCCCGCTCTCGGGATCGCCGGAACCCAGAGCGGTCGGCTCCTCGATCGGCGCGAAGAACCCCTTGATCGCCCGACCGGCCAAGCCGAGCTTGTTGGCCACCTTGGGCACCGGTGCCTCGCCGTAGGAGATGGGCACCGCATGCCCGTGCGCATCCACCTCACCGAGTGGCTGATGCACCTCGATGAACTCGCCGGAGGGCAGCCGCCGGATGATGCCGGTTTCGACGCCGTGCGCGAGCACCTCCCGGTCGTGCTGCTGCAAGCCCAGGCAGATCCGGTGGGTGATGTAGTAGGCAATCGGTGGGGCGACAAGGAGCCCGATCCGGCCGATCCACGTCATCGCGTTGAGGCTGATGTCGAACTTCAGGGCGATCAGGTCGTTGCCGCCGGAGACCAGCAAGACCATATAGAACGCGATGGCCATCGCGCCGAGTGCGGTGCGGGTCGGCACATCGCGGGGGCGCTGGAGCAGATGGTGCGTCGCCCGGTCGCGGCTGAAGCGCGCCTCCATGAACGGATAGAGGGCGAGCAGGGTGAACAGAATGCCCGGCAGGACGACCGTCGGCCAGAAGATGGCCGGCAGCGTATGCCCGAACACCCGGATCTCCCAGTCGGGGAACAGTCGGGTGGAGCCGTCGAGGAAGCCCACGTACCAGTCGGGCTGTGAGCCGGCGCTGACCACGCCGGCGTTGTACGGCCCGTACAGCCAGATCGGGTTGACCTGCGCGATGCCACCGAGCAGCGCGCACACGGCGAAGACGATCATGAAGAAGCCGCCGCCCTTGAGGGCGAAGGTCGGGAACATCCGAACCCCGACGACGTTGCGCTCGGTGCGCCCCGGCCCAGGGAACTGCGTGTGCTTCTGCTTGACCAGGATGGCCATGTGCGCCGAGATCAGCGCCAGCAGGATGCCTGGTACGAGGAAGACATGCGCGATGTAGAACCTGCCGATGATCAACTCGCCCGGATACTCACCGCCGAAGACCGCGAAGGCCGCCCAGGAGCCGATGACCGGGATCGACAGGATGATCGAGGAGATGATCCGCAGGCCGGTGCCGGAGAGCAGGTCGTCGGGCAGTGAGTAGCCGGCGACACCCTCGAGGATGCCCAGCAGCAGCAGTGTCACCCCGATCAGCCAATTGATCTCACGCGGCTTGCGGAAGGCGCCGGTGAAGAAGACCCGGAACATGTGGATAACGATTGCCGCCACGAACAGGAGCGCGGACCAGTGGTGGATCTGCCGCATGATCAGGCCACCACGGACGTCGAAGGAGAGATTCAGCGTCGATTCGTACGCCTGGGTCATCGACAGGCCGCGGAGTGGCACGTAGCTGCCGTGGTAGATGACCTCTTGCTGGGAGGGGTTGAAGAAGAGCGCGAGATAGGTGCCGGTCAGCAGCAGGATGATGAATGAATAGAGCGCGATCTCGCCGAGCATGAAGGACCAGTGGTCCGGAAACACCTTGTTGAACGTGCGCCGCAGCGGGCCGGCGACGGTGAACCGCTCGTCCAGGAAGTCGGCGGTCTGCCCCGGTGCCTTGGTCAGCCTGCTCACGGGCGCTCCCAGAATGCCGGTCCGACGGCCTCTCGATAATCGCTCTTCGCTACAAAGTATCCCTCGCTGTCGATGCCGATGGGCAGTTGTGGCAATGATCTGCTGGCCGGGCCGAAGATGGGGCGGCACCCGTCGAGCACGTTGAACTGCGACTGGTGACAGGGGCAGAGAAGGCGCTGGTCCTGGGCTTCGTAGAGACCCACGGGGCAGCCGGCGTGAGTGCAGATCTTGGAGTAGGCGTAGTAGTCGCCGTAGCGGTAGCCCTCTCGGCCGGGCCGCACGTGCACCTTGTCGGCGGGCCGCAGCCGGATGAGCATGGTGGCCGCGTCGGCGGAGAGGAGACCGCCCGGCACACCCGGGAAAACCGTGGCGATGCTGCCCGGTTTCATGTCCTCGGGCCGCAGCGGCGTGCCGTCGTCGCGGACCAGCCGGACACCGTCTTTCCACGGTGTCGTGAACAGCTGACGGCCCGGCTTCTTGATCAGGCCGGCCAGCGGAGCGATGGCAAGGGCGGTGAGACCGAGGACAGACAGGAGCATCGGCCCGAGGATCAGTTTGCGCCGGCCGATCTGAGAGGAGTCGATCATCTCCTTGATGGACGCGACCGTGGTCTGCCGGTCGAAGTCATCAGAGCGCCCGTCGTGTCGCTCCTGGACGGATTCCTCGTCGGGCAGCAGCCATTTGGCGACGCCGATGACCGCCATGCCCAGCCCGCCCAGAGCCAGGGTCATGCCGATGCCCACCAGGGGTGTGAACAGGTAGTTCAGCCCGCTGGAGCTCTTGAACTGCCATGGCCAGAAAATTGTGACAACGAGGGTGCCGATGCCGCCGAGGCCGGCGGCCAGGAGGAGGAGCGCGACCTTGCGCTCGGCCCGACGCTCCAGCTTGGTGCCGGGCACGACGAAGCGCTGGCGGTAGTGGACGAGCTCCACCCCGTCGGCCGCCGCTCCCGCCTTGACCAGATCGAGCTGGCTCGGCTCGGGTGTCGCGTCGGCGGGTCGGCCACCAGATCTCGGGGCAGTCACGCCTTCACCCCGATCCACACGGTCCCGATCAGGATCAACACGATGCCCACGAGCCAGATCATCAGCCCCTCTGGCACCGGTCCCACCCGGCCGAGCCCGAGGCCGCCCACGTCCTTCTCATGCTTGAGAGATTCCACGTAGGTGATGATGTCGGTCTTCTCCTGCGGCGAGAGCTGGTTGTCGCCGAAGACCGGCATGCTCTGCGGCCCGGTGAGCATCGCCTCGTAGGCCTGGGTCGGTGTGGCCTTGTCCAGCGGCGGGGCGTACTTGCCGCTTGAGAGCGCACCCCCGCGCCCGGCGAAGTTGTGGCACGACGCGCAGTTGACCCGGAACATCCGCCCACCGACGGCCAGGTCGCCGTCGTCGAGCCGGCCGGAGGGGATGTCGGGGCCGCCGCTGACCGACTGCACGAAAGCGGCCAACTGCTTGGCCTGCCGGTCGTCGAACAGTGGCTTGCGCCGGGGGATCTGGGCGCCTTGGAAGGCCGCCGGCATCCGCCCGGTGGTCACCTGGAAGTCCACGGCCGCGCCGCCGACGCCGACCAGGCTCGGGCCACGGTCCGGCACTCCCTGAAGGTTGCGGCCGTGACAGCTGATGCAGCTCCTGTCGTAGAGCTTGTGGCCCTCGACGGCTTCGTCAGGTCCGGTCGCCGCCTGGGCGGCGCCCCGGCCCGGGCTGGCGAGCGCGTAGACGCCGCCGACCAGGCCGAGGGCGACGAACAGAACCAGGAGCCCTGAGAAGCGCCGGAACCGGCGACCCAGGCGCGGCTCGGGGCTCTCGCTCATGACATCCTTTGGCGGTCAGGGAATCGGTGGGAGGACTATCGAATCAGGTAGATGGTGGCGAACAGCCCGATCCACACGACGTCGACGAAGTGCCAGTAGTACGACACCACGATGGCGCTGGTGGCCTGCGAGGGAGTGAACCGGCCCATGCCCGACCGGGCCAGCAGGAAGATGAAGGCGATCAGGCCACCCGTGACGTGCATCGCGTGGAAGCCGGTGGTCAGGAAGAAGACCGAGCCGTAGCCCGACGAGGAGATCGAGGTGCCCTCGCCGATCAGGCTGGAGTACTCATAGGCCTGGCCGAGCACGAAGAACAGGCCCATGAAGAAGGTCAGTGTGAACCACCGGCGCAGCAGGTAGACGTTGCCCCGCTCGGCGGCGAACACCCCCAGCTGACAGGTGACCGACGACAGGACCAGCACCGTGGTGTTGACCGTCGCGAACGGCAGGTTGAGGTGCGTGGGAACCGGCGGCCAGGGGCCCTCGTTGGTGGCCCGCACGCTGAAGTACATCGCGAACAGTGCCGCGAAGAACATCAGCTCGGAGGACAGCCAGACGATGGTGCCAACGCTGACCATGTTGGGCCGTGTCAGCGAGTGGATCTGACCCCTGTCGAAGGCGGTCGCATCGGTGGCCGTCGTCACCGGGTCATTATGGTCACAGGTTCCCGGCCAGGTCTTGCCGGGGCGGGCACGGGGCCCGGGGTGTCGCCGACACCTACCCTGGCGACATGACGACCGCGCTGGCTCTCCTGGCCGCCGTGCCGAGGTTTACCCCCGCCCGGCTGGTCACGCAGACCCCCGTCTTGCAGGCGCCCGCCCTGCTCATCGCGGTGGTCGGGCTGGTCTACCTGGTCGGCGTACGCCGGCTGCGCAGCCGCGGTGACCGGTGGCCCGTCTCCCGTACGGTGGCGTTCCTCGCGGGCGGACTGGGCACGCTGGCACTGGCTCTGGTGTCGGGCCTGGCGGCCTACGACGACGTGCTCATCTCCGCCCACATGGTGCAGCACATGCTCCTGATCATGGTGGCGCCGATCTTCCTGGCGCTCGGTGCGCCGATCACGCTGGCGCTGCGTACGCTTCCTCCGCCGGCGCGGCGGGTGCTGCTGAGGATCCTGCACAGCCGGGTGGCGCGTGTGCTGGCGTTCCCACTGGTGGGTTTCGCGTTGTTCACGTTGAGTTCGTATGCCCTGTACTTCACCGGCTTGTACGAAGCGACGCTGCGCAGTCAGCCGCTGCACCATCTCGTGCACCTGCACTTCCTCGTGGTCGGCTGCCTCTTCTTCTGGCCGCTCGTCGGCTTCGACCCCGTGCCGGGCCGGGTGCCGTACCCCTTCCGCGCGTTGATGATGTTCGCCGCTCTCCCGCTGCACGCGATCCTGGGTCTGACCATCATGCAGACGACGCACGTGCTGGCCGGCGGCTTCTATTCCCAGGAGGCACCCGGCATCGACCACCTGCACGACCAGTTGGTTGCCGGGGGCATTCTCTGGGCGGCCGGCGACCTGGTAGGGCTGCTCATGCTGGGTGCCCTGGTCGGGCAGTGGATGCGGGCATCCGAGCGCGAGGCGGCCCGCGAGGATCGCCGGCTTGACCGGCTGGAGGCCAAGCGGACGGCAGGCCCGCGGCTGGACGGCCAGCCTTCGGCGCCAAGTGAACCCTGAGGTGCCCGTTCCTTCTGCCGCCCTGCGGCGTTGGACAGTACAGACGAAGGCCCGCGTCCAGGAGGGGGGATGTGGGCTTTTGTCGTATCCTCAGCCGATTGTCAGGCGGTGACGGGGAAGCGGGCAGCTCGGCGATACCATGCCGTGCGACGGCACGACCCACCTCGATCTCCGCGGAGCAGCCTCGATGAGCAGCTCTAATTCGACCTGGACGATTCTCGTCTACAGCGACGACCCCAAGGTCCGCGAGCGCATCACCACCGCGGTCGGTCGCCGTCCCGCGAGCGACGTCGGGCAGATCGAGTACGTGGCGGCAGCCACCGAGCCCGAGGTGATCGCTGTCGTGGACGCGGGCGGGATCGACCTGTGCATCTTCGACGGTGAGGCGTGGCCGGCCGGCGGGCTCGGCATCAGCCGGCAGCTGAAAAACGAGATCACCAAGTGCCCGGCGATCGTGGTTGTCGTAGCCCGTCGGGCCGACCGTTGGCTGGCCACCTGGTCGCAGGCCGACGCCGTGCTGTCCCACCCGCTGGACGCGCTCGAGGCCGCCGCGACGGTGGCCGACCTGCTGCGCGGCCGCCCGGCCCGCCAGCCCGCGGGGCGCTAGCCCTGTGGACGTCTCCGCCCGCTGCGGCTGGTGCGGTGAACTCTTCGCCATCGCCGAGCTGCTCGGTCCCGGTGACGAGGGCCGCTGTCCTCGCTGCGGGGCGGAGTTCGCCCCGTCGTACGCGCCCGTGCTCGATCTGGCACTGCACGAGCTGGTGGCCGCCGCTGAGGCGCTCGCCGGAGCGCTCTGGCAGGTGAGCCAGGTGGCTCCGCGCCTGGACATAGACATCCGCCAGCTCGGCACGGACCTCGAGGTCGGCCGGTCATGAGCTGGCCGGTCCTGCTCTCGGCGCTGCTCCGGGGCGAATCGCTCAGCGCCGACGACACCGCCTGGGCAATGGGTGAGGTGATGGGCGGGGACGCCTCGCCGGCCCAGATCGCGGGGTTCGCGGTCGCGTTGCGGGCCAAGGGCGAGACGGCCGCCGAGGTGAGCGGCCTCGTGCGGGTGATGCTCGAACGCTGCACGCCGCTCGACGTGTCGGTCCGTGCCGTGGACACCTGTGGCTCGGGTGGAGACGGGGCGCACACCGTCAACATCTCCACAATGGCCGCACTGGTCGTGGCCGGGGCCGGCGTGCCCGTGGTCAAGCACGGTAACCGGGCCGCGTCGTCCGCGTGCGGGTCCGCCGACCTGCTGGAGGAGCTCGGGGTCGTCGTGGACCTCCCGCCGTCCGGCGTGCTGGGCTGCATCGCCGAGGCGGGGATCGGGTTCTGCTTCGCGCCGGTGTTCCACCCCGCGATGCGGCACGCCGCGGTGCCGCGCCGCGAGCTCGGAGTCGCGACCGTGTTCAACTTCCTCGGGCCGCTGGCCAACCCGGCCCGCCCGACATCGCAGGTCGTGGGTGTCTCCGACGTCCGGATGGCCCCGGTCGTGGCGGGGGTGCTCGCCGACCGCGGTGTGTCCGCTCTGGTCTTCCGCGGCGAGGACGGCCTCGACGAGTTGACCACCACCACGACCAACAGGCTGTGGTCAGTGCACGACGGGGTGGTGAGCGAGTCGGTGCTGGACGCCGCAGATCAGGGGGTCGCGCGGGCATCGATCGAGGATCTGCGAGGGGCCGACGCGGCCTTCAACGCCAAGGTGGCTAGGGCACTCCTGGCCGGGGAGCACGGAGCCGTGCGCGACGCCGTCCTGCTCAACGCCGCGGCGGCGCTCGTGGCCTACGACGGGCTGGTTGGCGACCTCGAGGAGCTGCTGAGTGCGGCCCTGCCGCGCGCGGCTGCGGCGGTGGACAGCGGCGCGGCAGCTGCCGTGCTCGACCGCTGGGTCGCCGCCAGCCAGCGCTAGCCGGGGTATCGGCGGCCGGCCTTCACGTGGCGCCCCTCGAGAGGGGCCGGAATGCGATGAATGCCTTGAAGATTCGATTTATAGCGATCATCCTGCTGCGATAGTTCCCTGTGTGTGTACTATCGCAGTATGACCACGGTCGATTCGGTAGCGGTTCTCGCCCGACTGGCCGAGGATCAATGGGGCCTGGTCACTCATTCCCAGGCACTGCAGGCCGCCATCTCTCGAACCGCGCTGGCGCGGATCGTGGATGCGGGTGTCCTCGAGCGGCTCGCCCACGGCGTATACCGGCTGCGCGGTGGCGAACCGGCCCGACTGGTCGAACTGCGCGCGGCGTGGCTTGGCCTGGATCCACGCCGACCCGCCTGGCAGCGGGCCGGTGTGGGCGACGGGGTGGTGTCCCACCGCTCGGCCGCGCAGTTGCTGGCGCTGGGGGACCTGATCGCCGACATTCATGAGTTCACTGTGACGTCACGCCGCCAGACACGTCGACCAGACATTCGTATCCACGTTCGCCGGCTGACGGCGGAGGAGTGGTCTGTCGTCGATGGCCTGCCGGTGACCCGCCCTTCCCGCCTGGTCGCCGACCTGCTCGCTGCGCACGAGGATCCGTCCGCGGTTGCGACGATTGCCGCTGAAGCGCTGCGCCGTAGGCTGGAGGATCCGCAGAGCATGGCGTCAGCGGTCGCCCCATATGCCTCCTGGCACGGGCTGCCCCGTGCCGACGGCCGGGCGATGCTGGACCACTTGATCACCGCCGCAGGTGCCGAAGATCGGCTCGATCTGCTCACCGCGCCGGACCCCACCGCGACCGAGGGATCGCCGTGGACGCCGAAGGCACGTACAAGAACGATCCACTCGTCGTGATCAGAACGGCCGGCCCGGGCCCGGGTAGTGGCGGGCTGCCCTACGCCTCGCCGGCCGCACTACGCGCGGCGCTCACCGACAAGATCAAGGCCGCGGTGACGACCGACGTTAGCTACGGCTTCGGCGAGCTCGCCCGCCAGATCGGTTATGACCGGCTGTTGGCTCGACTGGATTGGGGCAACGAGCCCGCCGAGGACCTGCGGGTGCTCAAGGGCGCAACCTCGCTGCTCGCACGGCTGCGCACCGGCGGGCGACACTCGCTGGACATCGACCTCTACCGAAAGAAGACCCCGGACCTCTGGGCAGCGGAGCAGGCGTTGGGCCAGGCGGCGGCCAAGGACATCGGCGACTTTTTCACCTTCGACCTCCGGCCCGCCACCGCGCTGGCCGACACGGCCAAGGGGTCGCGGATACCGGTGATAGCGAGGCTCGGCCCCATTTGGTCCGAGTTCCACGTCGACGTGGTGGTCGGTCTTAGCATGACCGGGCAGCCCGACACGGTCGGGCCACTTACCCACATCGAGATCCCGGCCTGCTCCGGCCGCCCTATCGGGCGTATCCGATCGCGGATCACATCGCGGACAAGGTCGCAGCCACATTCGAACGGCGACGTTCTGCCGCCGGCCGACAGCAGACCAGCAGCAGAGTCAAGGACGCTGTTGACCTGTTGCTCATCGCCCGGACCCAGACCGTCGATGCCGCGGCGCTGCACATCGCCATCGCATCCGAGACAGCCCGCAGGGGATTGCCTTGCCCAGCGCCTACACCGTCCCCGACCTGCGCACGTGGGCCGACGATTGGCGAACCGTCGCGGGCAAGACACCGCTTCTGGCCTCGGTGTCCCTCGCTGACGCCCTGCCGACGATCAAGGCATTGCTCGACCCGGTTCTCTCGGGTAGACGCACGTCCGGAGTCTGGCGGCCAGCTGTGATGGAGTGGGCCGACTAGCGGCCGCAAAGGAACGTCAACCGGCGCGAGCCGGCGCTAGCTGTCGGATTCGTCGAAGCCCAGGGAAAATGCCGCCTCGAGGTCGTGCCGCGAGTAGGCCCGGAACGCGATGTGGGTATCGGTGTCGAGCACACCGGGAACCTTGCTCAGGTGGCCGGCGATGACGTCGGCGACCTCGTCGTACTCCCTGACGCGGACCACCGCGATCAGGTCGACATTGCCGGCGACGGAGTAGACCTCGCTGACTCCCTGGATGTCGGCAATGGCGGTCGCCACCTCGGGGATCGAGTCGGTGGCGGCCGTGATCAAGACGATTGCAGTGATCACGCGGTGCTCCCGTGCTCGATGATGCCGACGACTCCCACATCGAGGATGCTAGAGCGAGTCGCGATCAGCGCCACCTCATCACGCCGAAGATGTTGGAGAAGGCATCGGTCCACACCGGTGAGCGGTGCAAGTCGAGCGCGTGCCAGCGAGCAACCTGCCGGAGCGGATCCAGCGTATCGGAATCCGCCGCGAGAACGGCCCACTGTGACGGCCCGCCATGCTCGGCGGGGTTTCCCTTGCGATCGTAGGCGACCAGACCGGACAGTCCCTGGTCACGCGCCAGGCCGGCGACGACCGGCTCGAGATCGAGGCGGCCGTTCGAGATGTGGAACACCAGCAAGCCGCCGGTAGCCAGCTTGGAGCGGTACAACCGGACCGCCTCCCGCGTCATCAGATGCACCGGGATCGAGTCTCCACTGAACGCGTCGAGCACGATCATGCCGAAGCGATGAGCCGGCGCCTTCGCCAGCTCACCGATGCAGTCACCACGGAGAAACGGAGCCGCACCATGCTCGCGGCCCACTTCTTTGCATGATCCAGGGGGACTTGGTGCTGCTGGCGCCGCACTAGTGCCCCCTGGATCATGCAAAGGGGCGCCAAAGGGGCGGCGGGACGTCGGTGACTGGCGGGGTGGGACGGGTCCGGCCTTGGGTGATCGTGCGCTCCAGTGTCGCGAGGATCTCGGCCGGCTGGACGCGAAGCTGGCGGGGAGTCACGTGCACGACGAGCAGCCCGTACGACGTCATCCGTGCGTGTCGTTGCATAGTGGCCGCCCAGTGTTCAGGCAACAGGTGCCACTCGCGGGAGTCGATTTCGAGTACGACGCCGGCATCGCGCCACCACGCGTCTGGTCGGGCGAGCCAATCGCCGGTCGCCGTGAACAGGTCGCGGTTCCACGCGGGCGGTGGCAGGACGGACCGGACGACCAGCTCTCGACCGATCGCCTCGGCGACCGAGCGGGCGCCGCCCGACACCTCGTCGAGTGCCCGTCTGATCAGGGCGCTGCTTGCGGAGGCGCCGCGAGCGACTTCGGTCGAGAGGGCTGCGACGGTTGTCTTGCGCCGCTGCACCGACTCCGCGACCAGAGCCCGGACGCGATCGAGGCTGCCCAGGTCGCGGCAGGCGTCGACCACCGCCCGTTCGATTGGGACCGCGCAGTTCGTCGAGGAACAGCGGCGCTGGCATCGAGGTGGCGCGACGGATGCGGACGAAGCTCCGGCTGGACCGCTGGATGGCGTGCGGCATCAGCAGATGCACGGTGCGGGTACGCGGCAGCTGACGCAAGCCGTGCAGTGCGGCCGCGGTCGGCCCGCCGAGAAGGGCGGTGGCGCCGCCGTACAGCTGAGCGGCGATCCACCGCTGGGATGTGGTCAACTCTCCGGTGATGGTGGCGTAAACGCCCGGAAGCACCACCTGCCATGGTCCGCCCACGCGCAGTCGGTGGCGGATCGTCGCGGCGGTCAGCCGGGCATCCAGGGCCTGCTGGCGCGTTAAGAGCCCATCCTGCGCGGCAAGAGTTTCAGCGAGATCGAGGGTCATCGTCCCAAGCTGGCGCGGCGCCGCCCGCCACGGCAGGGGAGGCACGAGATCTGTGGATGAGGCGCCCACGTGGACGGCGTCGCCGCACCGGCATGATCCAGGGGGAGTTAGTGCTGCTGACACCGCACTAACGCCGCCTGGATCATGGCGCGACCCCAGGTGAAACCCGCGTAGACACGGTTGGGTGGCATCTAGCCGGGCTCGCCGAAGAGGTCGTCAGCTAGCCCAGCGCGGGGAGTGAGCAGTCGACGGTGAGCGTCCGCCCGACCCGTACGGCCTCGACCAGCCGCTCGTTGCGCGCCACGAGCCCGTCCGGCCACACCACGCATCTGGTCAGCTCTCCATCGACCAGTGCTCTGGGGCCGATCACGTTGGCGCCGCCCGAGCGGTGCAGGTTGGCCGCGAGGTAGTCCTGTGGGGTGCCGCAGTCGATGAACACGTCCTCGTGCACGGCGTGCTCCAACTCGCCGCGCTCGAGGGCCGCCCCCCAGACCATTTCGAAGAGACCCGCGGGCTGAGGGAGAAGCCGGCTGGCGTAGGACCACGGGAGCAGCGAGGCGCCGGCGAAGCGCCATGGTCCGAAGTCACTTTCGGCCGGCATGCGTACGACGAGGACGCGTGGCCGCTCCCTGGTCCAGCCGTCGAGGAGCGGGGTGAGGTCGCCGTCGAGGTAGGCGTCGGCATTGCAGATCAGCGCGTCGCGGCCGGCCAGCCAGCCCCGCAGCGCGCCGACGGCCCCCGCGGTGCCCAGGGCGACGGGTTGCTCGACCGACAGGTGCACCCGGCCGACCAGATGGGCGACGAGTTGCTCGGCCAGGTGGTGGGCGTTGACGGCGATGTCGGTGATCCCGACGGCGCGGAGCCGGGCCAGGGCCAGGTCGACCAGTGGCACGTTGTCGATCGGGCACAGCGCCTTGGGCTTGATATGCGTCAGCGGCCGCAGGCGGGTGCCCCTGCCCGCGGCCAGGACGATGCCGGCCAGCGAGGATCCGGCGGCCCGTGTCATGGCGCGAGCGGCGCGACACCGCAGGCGCGGAGCACGGCGTACGTACCGGCCTGGCAGCGGGGCAAAGCCTCAGGGGCGAACCACCGTGCTTCTAGCACCTCCAGCCCGTCGACGTCGATGCCCATGTCGGCGGGGCCATCCAGGGCGAAGACCACATCCACCCGCCGGGCGATCGGATCGATGATCGCGTTGGGCGTCGCCGGCATCAGTCGCCGGGTTTCGACGTCGAGGCCGAGCTCCTCGCGGAGCTCGCGGGTGACGGCGGCCTCCGGGGACTCGCTCGGATCGAGCAGCCCGCCGGGCAGCGCCCAGCCAGGGGTGTGCCGCTGCTGCAGCAGCAGAACCCTCCCGGCCGCGTCGCGGATGACCGCCACGGTCCCCACGGTGAAGCTGGGGGTGCCCGCTCGCACCGCTCGTCGCCGGATGGACACCGGCAGCCGGCGGAACGCGTTGAGGCCGAGTCGGAGCAGCGGGGCCGGGACGCGGGGAATCATTGGGAGGAAGGTTAGGCGCTGGCCCGCGCCGGTTGGGAATCCATCCGCAACCGACGCCGATCGGCGAACGGATCGGTGTCCCGGCCGGGATCGGTACGGGTCAGCCAGTCGCGCAGCCGCGCGGCGCCGCCCACCGGAGACGCCCAGCAGCCGTCGATGGCGACGATCCGGGTGGCTGGGAGCTCCAGCCAGCGCAGCAGGCACTCGGTTTCCTCTGCGGTCGCGCACGGGGTGGGACCGGGACTTGGCACGACGGTCTCGGCGGTTGCGACCAGCGCGTCGACGTAGGGCCACGGTGCGGCGCCGGATGGTACGACGCCGGCTGCGACCAGCCGGCCTCGGCGCATCACAGCGAGCTCCCAGCCGCCGGCAACGGTCGGCTGGGCGGCGACCAACTCGACGACACCGGTGAGGCCCACCAACCGTTGCAGGCGGATGCACGACCGGACGAACGCCGCCAGCCGGTCGCGGACCGCGGTGGCGTCCTCGTAGCGCTCGGCCGCTGACAGCCGGGCGATGCGGGAGAGCAACGGCGCCAGGATGGCTCCCGGATCGCCGGTGACGGCCGTGCGGAAGGTCTCCGCGTGGACGGAGTACTCGGTCGCCGATTCGCGGTGCTCGCAGGGCGCCCCACAGCGTCCGATCTCGGCCAGGATGCAGGCCGGCGACGGGCGTCGCGGCGACAACCGGGCGCTGCACTGCCGCAACGGGACAGCGTCGTGCACGGCGGCCATGGCCAGCTGAGCCGATGACCGCGAACCGAACGGGCCGAGATAGGTCGCCCCATCGTCGAGGGCGGCCCGGACCAGGGACAGCCGCGGGTAGGCCTCGAGGGTCAGCTTGAGGTACACGCCGCGTTCGGGGAACTTCGACCGGCGGTTGTAGCGCGGCTTGAGCTCGGCGATGAGCCGCAGCTCACGCACCTCAGCTTCGAGGGCATGCGCGCAGACGACCGGGTCGACGCGCTCGGCCAGCCCGACCATTTCGCGCATCCGGGAGCGGCTCTCGCTGGAGACGAAGTAGTTGCGCACCCGTGAGCGCAGGTCCTTGCTCTTGCCGACGTAGAGCGCGCGGCCCTCGCTGTCGCGGAAGATGTAGCAGCCGGGGGCGCGGGGGAGCGGCTCGGCGAGATGGCGCTTGCGCCGTTGCGCCGCGCTGACCTGGTGGGTGAAGCTCTGCAACTCCTCGAGTGACCGCACGCCGAGATTGCCGACCCGCTCGAGCAACCCGTGCAGCACGTCGACCGTCGCTCGCGCGTCGGCCAGGGCCCGGTGGCACGGCTCCGTCCGCGCGCAGAACACCCGCGCCAGCGTGGCCAGCTTGCAGTTGGGGGATTCGTCGCGGGACAGCGCCCGCCGGGCCAGCACGGCGGTGTCGACATGCCGGAAGCCCGGCCACTGCGTCTCGCCGGCCAGGCAGGCGGCGCGCAGGAACCCCAGGTCGAACGGCGCGTTGTGCGCGACGAGCACCGACCCACGAGCGAACTCGAGAAACGCCGGCAGCACGGCCGCGATAGGTGGCGCGGACGCGACGAGGGCGTCGGTGATTCCGGTGAGCACGGCGATGAACGGCGGGATGCCCTCGCCCGGATTGACCAGCGACTGGAACTCGCCCAGGATCTCGCCGCCGCGCACCTTGACGGCGCCGATCTCGGTGATCGCGCTGGATGCCGGCGACCCGCCGGTCGTCTCGAGGTCGACGACGACGAAGGTCACCTCTCGCAGCGGCTCGCCGAGCTCGTCGAAGCTCGCCTGTACGTAAGACGCGGCGAGCGTTGACGACGGCATGTGCCGGACGCTAGGGGCGACCTCCGACACATCGGGGGAGGCGCACCGTGGATCAGCGCGCCTAGCTCGTCGGGATTCGCCAGCGGATCTCAGGCAAGCAGTGGCACCAAGCCTCGTACGGCCAGTGCGGCTCCTACGACGAGCACGAGGGTCGCCGTCAGCACCGGAGTCGCCGATGCGATCCGGCCGGCCACCCCGTTGAAGCGGCGACTGGCGACGCCGTCGAGGCGGCCGCGGAGGTGCACGAGCAGCAGGCCGGCACAGGTCAGCGTGGCCGCCATACCCAGCCCGTACGCCACGACCAGTCCCACCCCGAACAGTGTCCGGCCCAGGCCGATCGCGGCGAGCAGGACGACGAGTGCGGACGGGCTAGGCACCAGACCGCCGGCCACGCCCATGCCGACGAGCCCGCGGCGACTGAGCCTGCCGTGGTCGTTCCCGTGGTCATGCCGGTGCGGGTGCCCGTGGTCATGCCCGTGCGGGTGACCGTGGTCATGCCCGGGCGGCGGTTCCGGCAGGTGGATGACGGCCGGCGCACCCGCGGCTGCCGCCACTGCCGGTGAGAGCTCTTGCCCACTGTGCACGGCGAGCCGGTCGGAGCCTTCGACCCCCGCACTGAAATTGCGTCGGCGGTCCTGCCAGGCCGATCGCAGCAGACCGATCCCGATGGCAGCGATGAGCAGGCCGCTTGCCACCCCCAGGTAGCCGAGCACCGCCTCGCCGGCGAGAGTCGCGACCACGCTCAGCAAGAAGCCCAGGATGAGCACTCCCGCGGTGTGTGTTGCGGTGACCGTTGCCCCGACGGTGACCGCGTCGCGGACCGTGCCGCGTCGTCCGGCGATATAGGCGGCCATCACGGTCTTCCCGTGACCGGGGAGGGCAGCGTGCGAAGCGCCGAGCAGGAGGGCCAGCAGCACCGCCAGCAGGCCGACCAGCGGGGTGACGTGCCGGGCGCCGACGAGTGCGTTGAACCGAGCATTGAGGCTGTTGAGGGCCCGGGCGAACGGCCCGGCCGCGGGCAGTACCGCTCCGCCGGCAAAGGTGGAGGCACCGGTGCCGGATCGGAAGTTCAGGCTGACCGAGCGCTGGTTGAGGGGCGAGCTGAGCAGATCGTTGGGGTAGTGCCGCAGTTGGTCGCTGACGCTGCGCGCGGGTACCGGTGAGCGGATCAGCTGCACACCGTCACCGACGGCGGTGATCTCATGCCAGCCCACCCGGTCGCCCTGGAACCGGTCGTCGAGCGACAGCGCCGTCCGGGCGCTCAGGGAGATCTTGGCGAGCAGGCGGCACTCGAGCCGGCTGACCAGAAGCTGCGCGGCGCCCGGTCGGTACTCGAAACTGCTCGACGCGACGCGCCAGCGGACCGGATCGGAGCCGATGCGCAACAGCACGGCGGAGGCGAGCGCGGCACACTGCACCCCGGCATAGGTGGTGCGCTCGCCGGCCGAAATCACGCCGTCGGAATTGCCATCGACGGAGGCTCGCTGCTGAAGCGTCGGGATCTCGGCGGTGTCCACCACGGCGTCGTCCTGCACCCCGTCAGCCCGCAGGCGCAGCCCGTCGTAGTGGTTCACCGTGAAGTTTCCCAGCGGGTGAGCACTGGCGGTCCCTGCGCTCGCGGCGATTGCACCCGCCGCGACGAGGACGACGATGCAGGACCGTACGAGCCGCCTCACGACCGTCCGCCGAGCGCCGCCAGGGTGCGTCGGGCAATGGGCGCCTGGAGGTAGGAGAAGTACGGGTTAATGCGCAGTGCTGCTGTGAGATCCGCGCGCGCGACCGACCGCTGCCCCAGCGACTTCTCGATCATGCCGCGGTGGTACAGGAATGTCGCATTGCGCCAGCCCAGCCGGTTCGCCATCCGGGTGTAGGGGACCGCCTCGGCGTCTCGTCCATTCGCGTGCAGCGCCCAGGCCAGTGCGTCGGCGACCAGCACGCTGTGGCGGCGGTTCCACTCGGCTCGGGCATGCTGCAGAGCGCTGGCGGGACTTCCATGATCGGCATCGAACTCGGCCGACAGCAGGTCGTCCAAGACGCCGTTGGCGGCGAACAGTTTCTGCTCGGTCTTGAGTACGGCGTACTGCTGGGACGCCTCGCGGCGGTGGCCGATGGTGGACAGGTAGTCCCCGAATTCCAGGACGTACTGTGGCAGCGGGACGCGCTCGCTGACGGTGGTGTAGTCGGCGATGGCGGCGGCCTGCTCGCCGCGGGCCGCCTCGATCCTCGCCCGGCCCGCGAGCAGTTGCGTGCTCGTCGGATCGGCCTTCAGCCCCAGCGCGTACTCCACCGCGGCTTGCCGCGCGTCACCGGAGTTGAACGCCAGCTCGCCGAGGTAGTACCGGCAGAAGGCGATGTCGACGGGGCTGAGAGAGTCGCTCAAGGCTCGGTTCAGCGCGTCGCGTGCCGGTCCCACCTGCCCGTGAGTCTCCAGGTCATAGGAGGCCCGGGTGAACGACGAGACACCGGGTTTCAGGTCGAGCATCCGTTGGACGGCGGCCCTGGCCCCGGGGTAGTCCCCGAGCTGAGTCAACGCGTCGGCGATCACGCCGTACACGACGCTGTTGTAGGAATCGATCGCCTGCGCCCGGCGGCCCCAACTCAAGGCTCCGGCGAAATCATGACGGGCGGCCGCCAACTGCCCCCGGCCGGCCATCGCCGCGACGTTGTCGCCGCCGTGGAGAGCCAATGAACGGGTGAACGCGGCTTCAGCCTTGGGATAGTAGGTCGGATCGGCGGAGATTCGCCCGGCTTGCAGGTACGCCGAGCCCAGCGAGGCCCAGAGGTCCCAATTGCCCGGAGCCTGTCGAAGCCTGGCTTGCGTGCGCGCAATCGCGACAAGCGTGGGGTCGGTCGAGCCGCTGGTGGCGCTGCTCCCCGACGGCGATTCCCTGGCCGGCCTGTCACCGGGAAGGAAGATCGCCCCACCGACGAGCAGCAGTGCGGCGCCACCCACTACAGCAGCAACCATGACCGCTCGGCGCACCCGGTCCCCCTCGGCTCGCAGTACTCTCCGCGACAGCGTCACGGCGTGTCGCATGCCGCCCCACCGAGTCTTCGATTCTGCCACCCCCGTTGGATGCCGCCCGGGACAGTAGAAGGCGAAACAGGCGCTGGCTATTACTCACCGGGTTCCTAACTTCACGTTTCGTCGAACGTTTATAACGGTTGTGTAAGGCGACGCCCCTCGCTCCGTCCCTGGGGAACATCCCGAGCGAACGTGGGACATGAGTTCCGTTGCGACTCAGCACCAGCGCGGCGGAGCGCGGGCAGGACCGGGAAGGAGCCGCACCACCGCTGCCTTGGTTCATCGGGGGCTTTGGCTCACAGGACGCGCCGGTCTTACTGCCCCACCGACGCCGTGCTCTGGTGCACCCCTTCTCCAGAAAGGTGGCTGGGAGTGTCCACACGCCTAGCAGAAGCAAGAACAGGACGATCCCGCGCGCGGCTTCGTCGGCGGCAAGCCGTCGCTGTCGCAGCGGTTGCCGCAACGTTGGCCGCGACCGGGCTTGCTCTCGGGCCGGGCACGGCGGGTGCCTCGAGTCACCGTGAGGCGCCGCTGATCGCGGCGGAGCCCCAGATCGACAACACCGACGTGTATGCGTTCGTGCCGAAAGGTGATCCCAGTGATGTTGCGCTGGTCGCGAACTGGATCCCGTTCGAGGAGCCGGCCGGGGGCCCGAACTTCTATCCGTTCTCACCCGATGCCCACTACGACATCAACATCGACAACAACGGTGACGCCCGCGCCGACATCGTCTATCGGTGGACGTTCACCAGCCACTACCGCAGCACCA
>JBBPZR010000021.1:0-24061 GCA_038276285.1 Mycobacteriales bacterium
CTCAGTGGTGATCGAATGAATGGTCTCTTTGAGTCATGTCTGACGGTCCGTTCGTGCCCAGACAGGCTCGGTGGTTAAGACTGCGATCACCGTGCGTGATGGTCTAGCGGAGCACACCTCCGAGGTACTGGCAAGACCAACCGGGCAGATTGTGGACTGCGATTAGTAGATCGGTGGCGGGCCTGCTCAATGCGCAACGACGACCATCACATAGAGTGCGGACAGAGGAGCGAAACTCCGCCGTGCCTGCTAACTCTCGCGCCCGAGGTCGCGGACAATCGGGCGATCAGGCTTCTCGTCAAGGCCTCCGCGTTGCCGCTTCCGAGCCCTCCCGGCATGCGTCACAAGGCCAGCCTAGCGCAACTCGCGTCACGATTGATGTCACGCGCTCATGATGGGGGGAATCAGATGAAGCGTTTTAGCAGGTCACACGGGGTGGGCGCGGCAGGTGTCGAACCTGCGACCCCTCGCTTGTAAGGCGAGTGCTCTACCGCTGAGCTACGCGCCCGGACCCGCCGAGGGTACCCGGGGATTAGACGGCGACGCCGAGATCGGCCAGCGCGGACTTCCACTGCCCCTGGTCACGCGGCTCACGACCCGCGCCGTCACGCCAGCGCACGATCCCCTCCTTGTCGATGACGAAGGTCCCCCGCTTCGCGCAGCCTGCCTTGTCATTGAAGACGCCGTACTGGCGCGCCACCTCGCCGTGAGGCCAAAAGTCTGAGAGCAAGGGAAAGCTGAACCCCTCCCGCTCGGCCCACACCCGGTGGCTGGCCGACGAGTCGACGCTGACCGTGAGCACCTGCACGTCGTCATTCTCGAAGCGCGGGAGATCGTCTCGCAAAGAGCACAACTCTCCCTGGCAGGTACCCGTGAAAGCGAGCGGATAGAAGACCAGGACGACGTGCTTGCGGCCGCGGAAGTCCGTCAGGCTGACCTCTTGGCCGTGCTGGTCTTTCATCGTGAAGTCCGGGGCCAGGTCGCCCACCGCGACGCTCATCGTGCTGCTCTCCTCAGGCTCGTACTACCGGCAGCTAACGGCACGGAGCGGGTCAGCGCCGCCCGCGGCCGCTCCGCGGGGCGACGAGTCGGGTGCCCGACCAGTCATCGCCGGCGCTGATGCTGCTCGTCTGCGCCAAGCCCGCCGTGGGCGAGGCCTCGTTAATGTCGCTGGGCTCGACGTGACCCTCGCGGCCGGACTTCGGGGTGAGCAGCCACACCACCCCGTTGTCGGCGAGTGGGCCCAGCGCATCCATCAGCGCGTCGACGAGATCGCCGTCGCCTTCCCGCCACCACAGCAGCACCACATCGACAACCTCATCGGAATCCTCGTCCGCGAGGTCTCCCCCCACGCGCTCCCTGACCGCGGTGCGCAGCGTCTCGTCAGCATCCTCGCTGTAACCGACTTCCATCACGACAGTGCCGGGCTGGATACCCAACCGCTCCGCCTGGGTGCGGGTTCCCTCCGCATGGCCCGCGGTCGCGCTCACCTGCTGGTGCCTCCTTCTGTCCTGCTCGGGTGGTCTTCCCTAGGTAGTCCACACACCGCGGGCTCCGTATGCAAGTCCTTCGGCAACTAAGGGCCGATGGAATAGATCGCGTACGGCCGGTCGATGACGGCACGGGCGACATTGCGTACGGGGACGCCGCCCGCGGTCAGGCCGACTTCGGAGCCGAAATGGGCATGGCCGTGTACGGCGAGCCGCACGTCGTGCCTGTCGATCACCTCCTCAAGGAGGTAGGAGCCGAGGAACGGGAAGAGCTCTGGTCGCTCACCAGCCAGCGTGTCGGGCACCGGCGCGTAGTGCGTGAGCACGACGTGTACGTCAGCTTCGACGTCTAAGGCAACGTCGAGTCGATCGGCCTGCACCCGGGAATGTGCAACGAAGGCCTTCATCTCCGGCTCGCCGAATTGGCTGCCGTAGGCGCCACTGAATCCACCTCCGAAGCCCTTGACACCGGCCACCGCGAGCCGCACGTCGCCGATCCGGATCACTTCGGACGTGCCGTCGAGCACCCGGATCCCCGCGCGTTCGAGGATCGCGGTGACTTCCGCCGCCCGGTCGCTGTGATGGTCGTGGTTGCCCAGCACGGCCAGGACGGGCAGACCGAGGTCGGCGAATTCCGCCGCCACCACCTCAGCTTCGGCTGCGGTCCCGCGCCGGGTCAGATCGCCAGCGACGAGGAACACATCGGCATGCCGCGGAAGATCGGCGAAGTCCGGCCGCAGCGCCCCTCGCCCGTCCGCGCCGAGGTGCACGTCACCGACGGCTGCTATCCGCAGGGTCTGCTGCATGCTCACGTCGCCATCGGCCACGTCAGACCGCTACCCGCCCGCCGGGCTGCCGGAACATCAGCCCGCGAGGAACGACAGCCGGACCTGGCGCTCGGGATTGTCGACGTTGAGGTCCACGACCACGATGCTCTGCCACGCACCCAGGGCGAGTCGCCCGTCCAAGACCGGCACGGTGGCGTACGGCGGGACCAGAGCGGGCATGACGTGGGACCGCCCGTGTCCCCGGGATCCGTGTTCGTGCCGCCAGCGGTCGTCGGCCGGCAGCAGGGCGGTCAGCGCGGCCAAGAGATCGTCATCGCTGCCCGACCCGGTCTCGATCAGGGCCACCCCGGCCGTGGCGTGAGGAACGAACACGTGCAGCAGCCCATCACCTTCCCCCGAGACGAAGGACGCGCACTGGCGGGTAAGGTCGAGGACGATCTCGCGTGAGCCGGTGCGGACCGTGATTGTCTGGCTGCGCATGTGTGCAGTGTCCCGGTTACCCGCGGGTAGAGATGACGGCGAGGAGTGCCATGCCCGGCAAGGACATCACCACCGAACGCTTCAGCGTGATCAGCGACGGGCTGCCCAGCCAACTGCCAGACGTCGACCCGGCTGAGACCGCCGAATGGCTGGAGTCGCTCGACACCGTGGTCGAGGTCGCGGGGCGGGCCCGGGCCCGCTACCTCATGCTGAAGCTGCTCGAGCGGGCCCGCCAGCACCAGATCGGCGTGCCGGCGTTGCGCAGCACCGACTACATCAACACCATCCCGCCGGAACGCGAGCCGTGGTTCCCCGGTGACGAGCACATCGAGCGGCGGATCCGCGCCTACATCCGGTGGAACGCCGCCATCATGGTCTCGCGAGCCAACCGTCCGGAACTCGGGGTCGGCGGCCACATCGCGACGTACGCCAGCGCCGCCAGCCTGTACGAGGTGGGCTTCAACCATTTCTTCCGCGGCAAGGACCACGGCGAGTCCGGAGACCATGTTTACTTCCAGGGCCACGGCTCGCCGGGCATGTACGCCCGGGCCTACCTCGAGGGGCGGCTGACCGAGCACCAGCTCGACGGCTTCCGCCAGGAGCTCTCCCACCCCGGCGGCGGGCTGCCGTCGTACCCGCACCCCCGGCTGATGCCGGACTTCTGGGAGTTCCCGACCGTCTCCATGGGACTCGGGCCGATCAACGCGATCTATCAGGCGCGGTTCAACCGCTACCTGCTCAACCGCGAGATCAAGGACACCAGCCGCTCGCGGGTGTGGGCCTTCCTCGGCGATGGCGAGATGGACGAGCCGGAGTCGCTCGGTGCCATCGGGGTGGCCGCACGCGAGGAGCTCGACAACCTGACCTTCGTCATCAACTGCAACCTGCAGCGGCTCGACGGTCCGGTGCGCGGCAACGGCAAGATCATCCAGGAGCTGGAGTCGTTCTTCCGCGGCGCCGGGTGGAACGTCATCAAGGTCGTCTGGGGCCGGCAGTGGGACGACCTGCTCGCCCGCGACGTCAACGGGGTCCTGGTCAACCAGATGAACACAACGCCGGACGGGCAGTTCCAGACCTACTCCACCAGTGACGGCGCCTTCATCCGGGAGGACTTCTTCGGCGCCGACCCGCGGCTGCGCAAGATGGTCGCCCATCTCACCGACGACCAGCTGCGCACGCTGCCGCGCGGCGGCCACGACTACCGCAAGATCTACGCCGCGTACAAGGCCGCCGTGGAGCACGAGGGCCAGCCCACGGTGATTCTCGCGCACACCATCAAGGGCTGGACGCTGGGCAAGGACTTCGAGGCGCGCAACGCCACGCACCAGATGAAGAAGCTCACCAAGGACGAGCTCAAGGCCTTCCGCGACCGGCTGTACTTGCCGATCAGCGATACCGATCTCGAGGGCCCGCTGCCGCCGTACTACCACCCGGGCGAAGGCTCCGAGGAGATCCAGTACATGAAGGAACGCCGGAAGGCGCTCGGGGGCTATCTGCCCAAGCGCGTGCTCCGGGCCAAGCCGCTCCCACAACCGCAGGTTCGGGCCTATGACGACCTGATGAGGGGCTCGGGCAAGCAGAAGGTCGCCACCACCCAGGCCTTCGTACGCGTGCTCAAGGACTTGATGAAGGACCCGGAGATCGGCAAGCGCTTCGTGCCGGTCATTCCCGACGAGGCGCGGACGTTCGGAATGGACTCGCTGTTCCCGACCGCCAAGATCTACTCACCGCAGGGCCAGAAATACGACGCCGTCGACCGCGACCTGCTGCTGTCCTACAAGGAGGCGGTCAAGGGGCAGATCCTGCACGAGGGGATCAGCGAGGCCGGCTCGATGGCCTCCACCATCGCCGCGGGCACGTCGTACGCCGTACACGGCGAGCACATGATCCCGATCTTCATCTTCTACTCGATGTTCGGCTTCCAGCGGGTCGGCGACCAGATCTGGTCCTTCGCCGACTCGATGGGGCGCGGCTTCCTGCTCGGCGCCACGGCCGGGCGCACGACACTCAACGGCGAGGGCCTGCAGCATGAAGACGGGCACTCGATGCTGCTGGCGGCGACCAACCCGGCGTGTGTCGCGTACGACCCGGCGTGGGCCTTCGAGTTGGTGGTCATCGTCCGGGATGCACTGCGCCGGATGTTCGGGGAGGACAGCGAGGGCATTTTCTACTACCTCTGCGTCTACAACGAGCCGTACCTCCAGCCGGCCATGCCGGAGCACGTGACGGCGGAGTCGATCCTGCGCGGGATGTACTGCTACGCCGGCGGTCCGCAGGGCGGCCCCAACGTGCCGAAGGCACAGATCCTCGCCTCTGGCGTCGCCATCCAGTGGGCGCTCGGGGCCCAGCAGCTGCTGGCCGCCGACTGGGGCATCTCCGCCGATGTCTGGTCGGTGACCTCCTGGAACGAGTTGCGCCGCGACGGAGTTGCCTGCGAGGAACACGCGCTGCTCTATCCCGACGAGTCGATCCGCACGCCGTACGTCACCCAGGTCCTCGAGGGCGCGCCCGGCCCGGTGATCGCGGTGTCGGACTGGATGCGCGGGGTCCCCGACCAGATCGCGCGCTGGGTGCCAGGTGACTACACCTCCCTGGGCACCGACGGGTTCGGCCGTTCCGACACCCGCGCAGCGCTGCGGCGGTTCTTCCATGTCGACGCGGAGTCGACTGCGGTCGCGGTGCTCGGCGAGCTGGTCCGTCGCGGTGAGGTCAAGCAAGAGGTGCTTCAGCAGGCGATCGACCACTACGGGCTGCTGTCGGTGCAGCGGGCCGGGCCGGCGGAGGAGTCGGACGCCCAGCCGGTGTCCGGGTAGAGCGGCCCGGAGTGCATCTCCCAGACGAGCACCTCGGCTGACCCCTCGACGGCGGTCACCCGCTGGCCCTCGCGCGGGCCGTTCCGCGGTGATCAAGGAGTTGACGTCGGCGGATACGGCGTGTCGCGCCCGTGTCCCGACGTGAACTCCTTGATCACGGGCGCGGGGCGGGCGCGGGGCGGGCGCGGGGCGGGCGCGGGGCGGGCGCGGGGCGGGCGCGGGGCGGGCGCGGGGCGGGCGCGGGGCGGGCGCGGGGCGGGGCGCTCGCCCCTGGTGTTATGGCCAGCTCACCGACGCTCTCGAGTTCAACCGCGCCGCGGGTGACGTCGAGGTTGCACGAACGGTGCTTCGGGTAGCCGGACGCCCTCGCCCTCGCCCAGCCGGGGCCACCGGGATCAGGCCACCGGCGGCAAGTTCGCTGGTGATGTCCGACTGCATCCCCGCGACGCATTTCATGCTTGCGCTCCCCCACCTTCGCGCGTTTTCCGGGAAAACGTCGGCATCGGAAGCGCCAAAGGGACGTTTTCCGGGAAAACGTCGGGTTGGGGGCACCTCGAGCAGCGGGGTCATGCACGGTGGTCGGCGGTCCAGGCGAGGAGGGTTTCGGCGGGCCAGGCGTTCACGATGCGGTCGATGGGCACGCCGCAATCGGCCGCCCGCGTGCAGCCATACGGCTGCCAGTCGAGCTGGCCGGGGGCGTGGGCGTCGGTGTCAATCGCCAGTAGGCAGCCGGTCTCGATGGCCAGTCGGAGGAGCCGCTTGGGCGGGTCGAGCCGCTCGGGGCGGCAGTTGATCTCGACGGCCACTCCGAACTGCTCGCACGCGGCAAACACCAACTCGGCGTCGAAGTCGGACTCCGGTCGGGTCTTGCCGCTGCGACCCTGCGGCGTCACGTTGCGACCCGTGCAGTGGCCGAGCACGTCGGCGTGCGGGTTCGCCACGGCAGCGACCATGCGCGGGGTCATCTCACTCGCCGGCATCCGCAGCTTCGAGTGAACAGAGGCCACGACCAGGTCGAGCCGCTGCAGGAGCTCCGGCTCCTGGTCAAGAGACCCGTCGTCGAGGATGTCGACCTCGATGCCGGTGAGGACCCGGAACGGCGAGAGCGCGGCGTTGAGCTCCGCCACGACGTCCAACTGTTTGCGCAGCCGCTCCGGTGACAGCCCGTTGGCCACGGTCAGGCGCGGTGAATGGTCGGTCAGCACGATGAAGTCGTGCCCGAGATCGCGCGCGGCCAGGGCCATTTCATCGATCGGCGAGCCACCGTCGGACCAGTCGGAATGGGTGTGACAGTCGCCCTTGAGCGCCGCGCGGATCTCCTCCCCACCGGTGGCGACAGGTTGCCCACCAGTCTCCTCGAGCCGGCTCAGATACGCCGGCACCTCGCCCGCAAGGGACTCAGCCACCGTGCGCGCGGTGACGTCGCCGACGCCGGCTAGCTCGGTGAGCTTGCCCGCCGCGGCTCGATCGCGGGCCTCGGTGGGTGTCAGGGCGGCCACGGCGGATGCCGCGGTACGGAACGCCCGCACGCGATAGGTCGCCTCGTGGGCCCGCTCGAGCAGGAACGCGATCCGCTTCAGATCCTCGACGGGATCGCGCGGGGGCCCGCTCACTCCGGCGGGGCGGTGGCCGGTCGCCTCGCCGCCGCCGGCGTTTCAGATGAGATCCGCTCGGCCTGTTCTGGCTCCAGACCTGCGCGGGCCCGCACCGCCGGCCGCCCACGTTCGCGCCGCCACGCGCTGAATGCCGCGGTCATCGCCGCCACCCAGGCCCCACCGAGGAGATACCCGGCCAGCACGTCGCTGAGGTAGTGCACGCCCAGCGCGATCCGGGAGAAGCCGATGGCGAGCACCATCACCATGGCGACCGCCACGGCCACCCGCCGCCAGCCCCCATGCAGCGCCGGTAGGAAGACGAGCAGCAGCACGGCGAAGCCCACGATCGCCGCCTGCGCATGCCCGCTGGGGAAGCTGTTTCCGCCGGCATGGGCCACCGGATGGCTCAACACCGGTCGCGTCCGGTGCACGAGCAGCTTGACGGCGTTGTTGAGGAGGCTGCTCAGCAGCACAGTTGCCGCCGCGTAGACCGCCAGGCGCGGCAGCCGGCGCCACAGCAACCAGGCGACGACAGGTACGAACACCAGCCACCAGGCCGTGGTCGATCCCAAGAAGCTGAGCAACCGCATGACCGCCACGAAAGCGTGGTGATGGATCGCATAGGAGTGCAGGCCGTCGCTGGCACCGACATCGACTCCGCGCAGGGCAGCCGACTTGTCCTCGATCAGCAGCACCAACAACAGGAACGGCACCGCCACGAGGAGAAGCGCCAGGGCAACGAGCAGCACCCGGGCCCCGAATCGGCGATCCGAGCGGGAGGCCTGAGCCCGTTGTGTGGTCATGACCGATCACTCCCCGCACAGCAAACGTCGTACACGTGGCACGCTCATGCCGTGCAGAACCCGCCGCTCTCGGCCTCGCTGCGCCGCCTCGAACGTTCCTCCGGCGCGCTCGCCACCCAGAGCGTCGCTCGGATGGACGAGGCACTGCCGTGGTTCCGCTCGATGCCGGCGGAGCAGCGGTCGTGGGTGATGCTCGTCGCTCAGGCCGGCATCGCCGCCTTCGTTGAGTGGCTACGCCAGCCCGAGCGCGCCCCGGAGATCACCTATGAGGTGTTCGGTGCCGCGCCGCGTGAGTTGGCCCGGTCGGTGACCCTACAGCGGGCCGTGGCACTGGTCCGGGTGACCATCGAAGTGGTGGAGTCCCAGGTGGAGCACCTTGCCGCGCCCGGTGAAGAGGCGGCCCTGCGCGAAGCGGTGCTGCGCTACTCGCGCGAGGTCGCCTTCGCGGCGGCGCAGGTGTACGCCAGTGCGGCGGAGAATCGCGGAGCCTGGGACGCCCGCCTCCAGGCGCTCCTTGTCGACGCGCTGCTGCGTGGCGACCCCGACGAGGTGCTGGCCAGCCGCGCCGCTGCGCTCGGCTGGGCCGACATGGCGCCAGTGGCGGTCGTCGTTGGCGCGCCGCCGCCGAGTGACGCCGAGACGGTGCTCGACGCGGTGCAGCGAGCCGGGAAGTACGCCGGCATCGACGTGCTGGCCGGGGTGCAGAGCGAACGCCTGGTGGTCGTACTAGGCGGAGTCGGGGACGCCCTGCTGGCCACGCGGTCCTTACTGGCGGAGTTCGGCGCAGGCCCCGTCGTGGTGGGCCACCCCGCCCCCGGCCTGGCGACCGCGGGCGACTCGGCCCGGTCGGCACTCTCGGGCATCCGGGCGGTCGCCGCCTGGCCGAGCGCCCCCAGGCCGGTCCTGGCCGCCGACCTGTTGCCCGAGCGTGCCCTGGCCGGTGACAAGGTGGCCCGCGCTCAACTGCGCGACGAGCTCTACGCCACCCTGCATGCGACCGGACCCGCCCTGGTGGAAACCCTCACCGCCTATTTCGACTCGGGCGGGACCCTCGAGGGCACCGCCCGAGCCCTTTTCGTCCATCCCAACACGGTTCGCTACCGACTGCGCCGCGCGACCGAGGTCTGCGGCTTGTCCCCGCTGAGCCCGCGTGACGCCTTCACACTCCGGATCGCGCTGGCCCTGGGTCGCCTCGGCGGCGTACAGTTGTAGGTATCCAACAAAGACCTGGCCGATTTCTTCGTGCCCCTCGGCATCGCCGCTACCCGGTCGCAGCAGAGATGGTCATGTAGTGCTTGCCCTTCTCGCCCCGGGTCAGGGTGCTCAGGCCCCTGGCATGCTCACGCCGTGGCTCGAGTTGCCCGGCGTCGCTTCTCGGCTTCGCTGGCTGTCGGCCGTCGCCGGGCTCGACCTCGTCCATCTGGGCACCGCCGCCACGGCTGAGGAGATCCGCGACACAGCCGTCACGCAGCCCTTGCTGGTGGCCACCGCCCTAGTGGCAGCCGAGCAGCTGAACCTCGAAGACGTCACGGTCCTCGCCGGGCACAGCGTCGGTGAACTTACCGCCGCGGCGCTGGCCGGTGTCCTGTCGGCCGAGTCCGCCATCACCCTGGCCGCCGTGCGTGGCCGGGAGATGGCGGCCGCCTGCGGGCATCCCGCAACCGGCATGTCGGCCCTCCTCGGTGGCGATCCCGACGAGGTGCTGGCACGCATCGAGGCCTGCGGACTGAGCGCGGCCAACCGCAACAGCGCCGGCCAGATCGTGGCGGCGGGTCCGGTCGACGGGCTGCGACAATTGGCCGAGCAGCCGCCGGCCAAGGCACGAGTGGTGCCGCTGCAGGTGGCCGGCGCATTCCATACCGAATTCATGGTGGCGGCCGAGGAGGCGCTTGCCGCGCTCGCCGACGGCGTCCCCGCGACCGATCCCGTCCGCCTGCTGCTGTCCAACGCCGACGGCACCGCGGTGGCGACCGGTGGTGAGGCGATCAAGCGGCTCGTCACCCAGGTGACCACGACAGTGCGCTGGGATCTCTGCCAGGCGACCCTGCACCATCTCGGGGTGACCGCGGCTATCGAGCTTCCGCCCGCCGGCACGCTGGCCGGGCTGGCCAAGCGCGAACTCAAGGGAGTCGAGGTGGTCGCCGTCAAGACCCCCGACGACCTCCCGGCCGCCCGCGACCTCGCCGCCCGGCATGGCGGGCCGGCCGGTGCCGAGCCGTCGGTGTCCTTTCGGGTCGTCGTCGCACCGGCCACCGGCACCTTCACGCTGGGCGATCTCGACGAGGGCGACACCCTCTCGGCCGGCACGGCGGTCGGCCACGTGATAACCCGACAAGGAGCGCACGAGGTGCCAGCGACCTATCCCGCCGTACTCGCCGAGTGGCTCGTCACCGACGGCGACCCGGTCGCGCTCGGCCAGCCGCTGGCCCGGCTGCACCCGCTGGCCGGTCCCCGGTGAACGCGTTGACCGGCGCACCCGGTGCGCGCATCCTCGGCGTGGGTGACTACCGCCCGGCCAAGGTCATGACCAACGACGACATGGCCAAGATCGTCGATACCAACGACGCCTGGATCCGCGAGCGGGTCGGTGTCGTCACCCGGCACGTCGCGGCCGACGACGAGACCGTCGTCGACATGGCGGTGGCCGCGGCTGGCAAGGCGATGGCGGCGGCCGGGGTCGAGCCGACCGACATCGATCTGGTGATGACCGCCACGTGCACGTTGGAGACATCGTTGCCGGGGGCCTCGGCCACGATCGCCACGCGGCTGGGCATACCCGGGCCAGGCGCGTTCGACATCAACGCGGCGTGCGCGGGATTCTGCTACGGGTTGTCGCTGTCCAATGACGCCATCCGGTGCGGCTCGGCCCAGCGAGTGCTGCTGATCGGTGCCGAGAAGCTGACGGCGTGGGTCGACTGGACCGACCGCGGCACCTGCATCATCTTCGGCGACGGAGCCGGCGCGGCGGTGGTGGGACCCTCCGACAGCACCGGCATCGGCCCCGTCGTCTGGGGCAGCGACGGCACCAAGGCGTCGGCCATCCACATCCCGGATCGAGCCGGTTACATGCACATGGAGGGCCAGGCCGTTTTCCGCTGGGCCACCACGACCATGGGCAGGGTCGCTCTGCAAGCCTGCGAGCGGGCCGGGGTAGCCCCGCAGGACATCGCCGTCGTCGTACCCCATCAGGCCAACCTGCGGATCGTCGACTCCATCGTCCGCCGGCTCGGGGCGACCGACGCGGTCATCGCCCGTGACATCGTCGAAAGCGGCAACACGTCGGCCGCGTCGATTCCGCTCGCGCTGTCCCGGCTCATCGAACGCGGCGAGGCCCGCACCGGCGACCCCACGCTGGTGCTCGCCTTCGGCGCCGGACTGACCTTCGCGGGGCAGGTCATCGCCTGCCCCTGATCCATCCCCCCGAGACGAACCCAACGAAAGGACATCACCGCTGTGACGACAGAAGAAATCCGCGCCGGCCTCGCCGAGATTCTCGAAGAGGTCGCGGGGATCATGCCCGACGACGTGACGATGGAGAAGTCGTTCACCGATGACCTGGACGTCGACTCGCTGTCCATGGTCGAGGTCGTCGTCGCGGCCGAGGAGAAGTTCGACGTCAAGATCCCCGACGACGAGGTGAAGAACCTTGGCACGGTGGGCGACGCCGTCAAGTACATCGAATCGCACGGAGCCGCCGCGTGACCGAAGTGCTCGTCACCGGGCTCGGCGCGACGACCCCCCTCGGGGGGGACGTCGAGTCGACCTGGGCCGCTCTTCTCGCCGGTCGGTCCGGAGTCCGCAAGCTCGAGGCCTCGTGGGCTGACGACATGCCGGTACGGATCGCAGCCACCCTGGCCGTGGAGCCGACCGAGACCCTTGAGCGGGTGCAGGCCCGTCGCCTCGACAGGTCGCAGCAGGTGGCCCTGGTCGCGGCGCAGGAGGCGTGGGCCGACGCCGGCAGCCCCGAGGTCGACAAGGAACGGCTGGCCGTGGTGATCGGCACCGGCATCGGCGGTGCGCTCACCCTGCTCGGCCAGGACGACATCATGGAGCAGAAGGGCTACCGGCGCGTCTCACCGCTGACCATCCCGATGCTCATGCCTAATGGCCCGGCCGCGACAGTCGGGCTTGCGCTCGGTGCTCAGGCCGGGGTGCATGCGCCGGTGAGCGCGTGCGCCTCGGGCGCCGAGGCCATCGCGATGGGGCTCGACATCATCCGTTCGGGGCGGGCCGACGTGGTGGTAGTCGGCGGCGCGGAGGCGTGCATCCACCCGCTCCCCCTGGCCGGCTTCTCCCAGATGCAGGCGCTGTCCACCCGCAACGATGATCCCGAGGCCGCGTCGCGACCGTTCGACAAGGGCCGCGACGGCTTCGTTCTCGGCGAAGGCGCCGGGGTGCTTGTGCTCGAGCGAGCCGAGTACGCCCAAGCTCGCGGGGCTCGGATCTACTCCCGGCTGATCGGCGCCGGGATGACCGCCGATGCGCACCACATCGCCGCACCGGACCCGGTGGGAGCGGGCGCCTCACGGGCCATCCAGTTGGCCGTGCGCGATGCCGGGCTGACCCCTGCCGACATCGGCCACGTCAACGCGCACGCCACCGCAACTCCTGTCGGCGACAAGGCCGAAGCGGCCGCCATTCTCGGCTCGCTCGGCGACCACACCGTCGTCACGTCCACCAAGTCCATGACCGGGCATCTGCTCGGCGCCGCCGGAGCGGTCGAAGCGATCGCCACGCTGCTCGCCATCAAGCACGGGATCGTGCCACCGACCCGTAACCTCGACGACCCCGACGACGACATCTCCCTGGACATCGCCCGGAAGCCGCGCGAGTTCCACCTGCGGGCAGCCGTCAACGACTCGTTCGGGTTCGGCGGGCACAACGTCGCCCTCGTTTTCGCCGCCACATGAGGCAGGAGCCCGCCGTGACCACCCTCGCCCTGGATACCGACGGCCCGGCGCGCGACCCCCGAGACCCCGAGACGCGGCTGCACCACCTCTTCGACGCCGGTTCGTTGCGCCTGTTGAGCCGTCCCGATGACAGCGGCGTGCTCACCGCCCGCGGCACGGTGGAGGGCGGGCCGGTCATCGCCTTCGCCACCGACGCGACCCGCATGGGTGGCGCGATGGGATCACAGGGCTGCCGGCACATCGTTGACGCGATCGACACCGGGGTCCGCGAGCGGATGCCCGTCATCGGGCTCTGGCACTCCGGTGGCGCCCGACTGGCCGAGGGGGTCGAGGCGCTCGACGCCGTGGGCCAGGTGTTTGCCGCCATGGTCCGCGCATCGGGGCGGGTTCCGCAGATCTCGGTGGTCCTCGGCCCGGCCGCCGGTGGCGCCGCGTACGGCCCGGCCCTCACCGACATCGTGATCATGGGCCCCAACGGTCGAGTGTTCGTCACCGGTCCTGAGGTCGTGCGCAGTGTCACCGGCGAGAACGTCGACATGGCCCGCCTCGGCGGCCCCGAGCCGCACGGCCGGCGCAGTGGCGTGGTCCATGTCGTCACGGACACCGACGAAGAAGCGCTGGGCAAGGCGCGCGAGATCGCCGCCTTGCTCACCTGCCCGGGCCGATTCACCCCGGCCGATGTCGGGCCCTGCGAGGCGCTGGCCAACGTGCTACCCGAGCAGCGCAACCGGGCCTACGACGTGCACCCCGTCGTTCGCGAACTGCTCGACGGAGAGCCCGTCGAGTTGCACGCCAAATGGGCCCCCAACATCGTCACCGCGCTGGGCCGGTTGGCCGGCCGTACCGTCGGGGTCGTTGCCAACAACCCGCTCCGGCTGGGTGGCTGCCTCGACTCCACCTCCGCCGAGAAGGCGGCTCGCTTCGTGCGGATGTGCGATGCCCTCGGCGTACCGCTCGTCGTGATCGTCGACGTACCCGGCTACCTGCCCGGCGTCGGCCAGGAGTGGGACGGAGTGGTCCGACGCGGCGCGAAACTGCTGCACGCCTTCTCCGAGGCGGTCGTCCCGCGGGTCACGCTGGTGACCCGCAAGGCATACGGCGGCGCCTACATCGCGATGAACTCCCGGTCGCTGGGAGCCACTGCGGTCTTCGCGTGGCCAGGCGCGGAGGTCGCGGTAATGGGTGCGTCGGCCGCCGTCGGCATTCTGCACCGCAAGAAGCTCGCGGCCGCTCAGCCCGGTGAGCGCGAAACCCTGCACGCGCAACTGGCCGAGCAACACGAGCGGATGGCGGGCGGGGTCAACAGGGCCATCGAGCTCGGAGTGGTCGACGAGGTGATCGAGCCGGCCGACACCCGCCGTCGCCTCGCGGTCGCGCTGGCTGGGGCGCCGGCCGGCCGGGGCGCGCACGGCAACATCCCGCTCTAGGCCGGATGGGGCGAAGAGCTCTATCCGGCGTAGAGCCAGGTGACCGGAGCGCCGTCGCCGGCCACCCGGTAGGGCTCGAGATCGGCGTCCCAGGCCGTGCCGAGCAGTCGTTCGATCCCGTGCGGAAGCCCGTCCGGGGCCGTCGTCGCCAGGAGGGCGCGCAGCCGGTCCTCGCCCACGACGATGTCCCCTGTGCTGCTCACCGTCGCCCGAAACACGCCGCGACCGGGCACATAGGCGATCCGCTCGCCGTCGCCCTCGGCGCTGGCGTCTTCGGTCACTTCGAAGCGGATCATCGGCCATCGCCGGAGTTGGCTCGCGAGCCGACCAGCGGTGCCAACGGGCCCGTGCCAGACACACTCGGTGCGCTGGGTTGTCAGGTCGGCCGGCTGTGCGGTCCACTCCAGCCGAACCGGGACGCCGAGCACCCGCGACACCGCCCACTCGACGTGCGCGCAGATGGCCGGCGGGCAGGAGTGGACGTAGAGGACACCACGAGCAGGCACATCGACCTCCGGTCTGACGAGGAGCGCCTTCCCCAGCGGCCTCGTGACGGATCGATCCTGCTGATGTCGATCATGCCTTGTCGCCGTGCCTCGGAGCAAGGCCGGCACCCGGTGAAGTCACGCCGAACACCAGGACGCCGCGTACGCCGGGCCGTCGTTCCAGCCCGCCGTACGGGGCGACGATGCGCTGGCTACCTAGTGGGACGCGGCGGTGTCCTGCGCTCTAGTAGAAGCGACGGCGCCTCCCGCCGATCGGCATGAAGTTCAGAATCAGGCCGAGTACGAGCAGGACGAGACCGATGAACAGCAGAACCTTCAGCGAGGCCACCAGCAGGCCTAACACGATGAGGATGATTCCGAGCACGATCATTTAGGGCCTCCTGTTGAGGTGGTCGGGGCTCCGTCCATGTACCCCGGGAGCTGGAGATCAATCGAAGCGAAGGGGCCCTTTTCGGCCTCGCCAGCCGCTCCCCGGGCTCCAGGTACTACCGGCAGACTGAGACCCATGCCGGGCACACCATCGAGCTTCAGCATCACCCCTCAGGGGCCATTCTCACTGGGCGAGGCAGCCACGTTCGGATTCGGTCAGCGACTGGACCCGCACTGGGACGGTGTCATGCGGCTCGCCTTCTGCCTCGACGGCTATCACGAGCAGGTCGGCGTGGAGGTGCGCCAGGATGGCGACGTCGTTCGCTGCGTCGCCCATGGCACGGCCGAACCCGATGCCGTTCGGCAGCAGGTCGCACGCGTGCTCTCCCTCGACCAGGATGCCGCCGGATACGTGGCAGTGGGCCGGCGCGATCCCGCGATCGGTCGACTGCTGGAGGCCGCACCAGGCCTGCGGCCGCCGCTGTTCTACTCCCCCTACGAGGCGGCCGCGTGGGCCGTCCTGAGTGCGCGGCGCCCGGCCCGTCAGATGGCAGAGGTACGGCGGCAGCTCAGCGAGAGCCACGGCCGCAGCTTCCAGCTGGCCGGCGAGTCGCTGGCGGCGTTGCCGACACCCGAGCGTCTCTTGGAGGCCGATCAGGTGCCTGGTCTGTCGGCCGAGAAGGTTGAGCGGCTGCACGCGGTCGCCAGGGCGGCGCAAAGCGGACAGCTCGACGCGGCTCGTCTCCGAGCCATGGATCCGGCCGACGCGATGGCCGATTTGCGCTCAATCCCGGGTATCGGGCCGTTCTACAGCTCGCTCATCGTCATTCGCGGTACTGGCTTTCCGGACGTCCTGCCGGTGGACGAACCCAGGCTCCTGAAGCTGACCGCGCAGCTGTACGGGCTGCCTGGACCCCCGACACCCGACGAGTTCCATAATGTGGCCGAGGCGTGGAAGCCGTTCCGCACGTGGGTGGCCGTGCTGATCCGGGCCGCGGGCCCGCGCGTGCTGCCAGCCGGGTGACGAATCGCCGTTAGGTTTCTCATCGCGGAGGGCCAACGTAGTGTGAAGATGTGAAGCCCCCACGGTCGCGGCGCTGGCCGACCCGAACACCCAGCCAGGTCCTCGCCCAGCGGGTGCGGATGTACCGCGAAGCGCACGACTGGAACACGCTCGAACTGGCGGAGCGTTGCACCGCTGCCGGCGTGGCGCTGGACGAGTCGACGATCTCCGACCTGGAGGCCCAGCGGGGCGACGTGAGTGTGCAGGAGTTGCTCGGTCTGGCCTTCGTGCTCTCAGTCCCGCCTGCCCTGCTGTTCCTGCCGGTCGGCGAAGACTACCGCGTCGAGGTCCTTCCGGGCACCGTCCTGGCACCGGACGCGGCCGTGCGCTGGGTCTGCGGCCAGGCCATGCTGGCCGGCGACCCCAGCCCGGGCATCTGGCAGCGCTTCGCCCGGCCGCTGGCGCTGTACCGGCAACTCGATGACGCGCACGCTCAGCGGTGGAACACCGAGACCGATTTGCGCAGGCTGGACCCCAACGGTACCGATGCCGAGGTGCGGGAGGCCCGGCAGCGCTACGCCGCGGCGCTGAGCGATGTCGCGACCATCCTCGCCGCCATGGTCGAGGACGGGATGACCATGCCGCCGGTCAAGGACTACACCGCCCGCGACATGGCGACGCTAGGCGTGGCCGTTCCCCCCGGCGTACCGATGGTCACCACGACAAACGAGACTCAACCGGTCTGAGCCGATCGGCCGGCCCGAGCATCCGACGTCGCTAATGTCAGCACGTGGGCGCAGCGGTGATCGTCGTCGAGGATCTGGTCAAGCGCGACCGCAAGGCAGCCGGCCCGGCGGTGGATGGCATCTCGCTCGACGTGTGCAACCCGATAGCGGTCCTGATCACCACCCTGTTGCCGACCCGCGGTCGCGTGCGGGTCGTCGGGCACGATGTGCTGTCATAACGACGGCCGGGACATTCTGTGGAGTGTCCCGGCCGTCGGACGATCTGACCTAGTCGGCCTTGTCCTCGGCCTTGCCGGCCCCAGCGACGTGCGACGGGCCGGTGCCAGAATCCTCCTCGGCGCGTTGGTCGCCGCCGTCTGTCGCCGGCATCTCATCGGATGGGGACCACTCGCGCCCGCCTGGGGTGTCGCCCGGGTCCGGGTCGGTCATGCCGTCGCCGGTACGGGGGCCGGTCGCGCCACCGACGTTTGCTCCGTCGCGGTGGGTGCCGCCCTCGTCGACCTCGGCGCTCTCCTGGCGTCCCTCGTACGGTGGGACCGGGCTGTTGCTTTCCTCAGCGTTGGTGTCGCCGCCGGGGCGCGCATCGTCTCTCTGGAACTGTCCCATCTTATCCTCCACTGGATTGGGGCGGACGCAATCAGGCGGTTGAGCTCTCAGCCTGTGCCCGCGGGCAGCGTGGGGCCGGCGTCAGGATCCTGCGGGTCGATGCCGGTGTGGTCGCTCGCCTCGGATGTGCCGGTCGGACGGTCCGTCGGGCCTTCACCTGGCGCAAAACCCTCGTCCCGCGAACCGGGCTCGCCGCGCTCTTCCTGCGGTTCTTCCTGCAGGCCGTGCCCACCCTCTGTCTCTGACACCTGACTGCCTCCTCTGGTAGGTGAAGAACTAACTGCCTCGGATGTGCCCCGATTTCGGAGCCGATTAACAAATACGCGGCAAGGGATCGCCGACCAGCATGTCGATCATTCGGTGGCCACCGAACGTCGTCTTGCTCAGCACCCGACCGGGTGGTTCCTCCCGAACTTCACCGATGATGGCGGCTTGGACACCGGCCGGATCGGAGCGCATCGCCGCCAGGGCGGCGCCGGCGGCCTCTGCCGCGACGAAGGCCACGAGCTTGCCCTCGTTGGCGACCCAGAGCGGATCGATGCCGAGAATCTCACCGGCGCCGATAACCTCCGGCCGCATGGGCACCCGATCCTCGGCGATCACCACGCCGACCTCGGCGGCCAGGGCGATCTCGTTGAGTACGGTGGCGACCCCGCCTCGGGTCGCGTCGCGCATGCAGTGCAACTGGGACCCGCACGCCGCGATAAGACGGTCGACCATGGACCATAGCGGCTGGGTGTCGCTGCTGACGTCAGCCTCGATGTCGAGCTCGCCACGGGCCAGCATGATCGCAACGCCGTGGTCGCCGATGGTGCCCGAAACCAGCACCTTGTCACCGGGTCGCACGCGCTGCGGTGTGAGGATCACGTCATGGTCGATGACGCCGATCCCGGTGGTGACGATGTACATCGAGTCGCAACTGCCCCGCTCGACCACCTTGGTGTCGCCCGTGGATACGGAAACACCCCCCGCGGTCGCGGCATCGCCCATCGCCTTGATCTCTTCGCGAAGGGTTTCGGCCGGCAGGCCTTCCTCGAGAATTAGTGCGGCGGACAGCGCGACGGGACGGGCCCCGGAAACGGCCAGGTCGTTGACGGTGCCGTTTACCGCGAGCTCTCCGATCGACCCTCCCGGGAAGCGGATCGGCCGGACCACGAAACCGTCAGTTGTGAACGCAAGCCGGACGCCACCGACGTTGAGCAGCGCGGCGTCGCTGAGCGGAGCCAACGTTTCGTTCTCGAGCAAGGGCACGATGAGCCCCTCGACCAGAGCGCGGCTGGCCTTGCCGCCGGCACCGTGCGCCATGGTGATGCGCTCGTCGATGAACCGCGGCCGGCGACGACGCATCGCCTCAATGCGTTCGCCGACCTCGTGCTCGGTGAACTGCGCGGGCACGTCAGACCTCGAGGTGAATGCGCTGCTTGGCGTACTGACCGTAGTTGTAGTACGCGGCGCAGGCGCCTTCGGACGAGACCATGCAGGTGCCGATCGGCGTCTCGGGGGTGCATGCCGTGCCGAACACCTTGCACTCCCAGGGCTTCAGCACGCCCTTGAGCACCTCGCCGCACTGGCATGCCTTGGGGTCGGCAACCCGTACTCCGGGCACGTCGAAGCGAAGCTCGGCGTCGAAGTCGGCATAGCGGTCGGAGAGTTGCAGCGCCGAATGCGCGATCGAGCCGAGGCCCCGCCACTCGAAGAACGGCCGGAGCGCGAACACGTCGTTCATGATGGCCAGCGCCCGTGGGTTGCCATCCCAATCGACGACGCGTCCGTATTGGTTCTCGACCTCGGAGCGGCCTTCCTTCAGCTGCTTCATGATCATGTAGACGGACTGCAGCAGGTCGAGAGGCTCGAAGCCGGCGCAGACCAGCGGCTTGCCGTGCTGGCGCGAGATGAAGTCGTAGGGCCGGCAGCCGATGACCGTGGAGACGTGGCCTGGGCCGAGGAACGCGTCGAGGCGGAGGTCTGGCGAGTCCAGGATGGCCTTGATCGCCGGGATGATCGTGACGTGGTTGCAGAAGACCGAGAAGTTCTCGACGCCGAGTTGCTTGGCGCGAAGGACGGTCAGCGCAGTCGACGGCGCGGTGGTCTCGAAGCCGATCGCGTAGAACACCACCTGCTTGGTGGGATTCTCCCGGGCGATGCGCAGGGCATCGAGCGGTGAATAGACCATGCGGATGTCGGCGCCGGCGGCGTTGGCGTCGAGGAACGAGCCATCGCCCCCGGGCACGCGCATCATGTCACCGAAGCAGGTCAGGATGACGCCGTCGCGCTTGGCGATCGCGATGCCGTCGTCGACCCGGCCCATCGGGATGACGCAGACCGGGCAGCCCGGGCCGTGCACGAGTTCGATGCTCTCGGGCAGGTGGTCCTGCACGCCGTAGCGGTAGATCGTGTGGGTGTGTCCCCCGCAGACCTCCATGATCTTGTAATGCCGGCCGGGCTCGCACAGGGCGGTGATCTCCACACCGAGCACCTCCGCCAGGTCAGCGTTGCGGAACTCGTCGACGAAGCGCATACCGCTCACTCTCCCGATCCGGTCGCGGGCTGGGGCAGCCCATCTCCAGCAAGCTTCTCGATCGCCACCCCCGCGTGCACGAGCACGCGATCTCCGGGCACTACGGGGTCGATGAGCTCGACCGCGACCATCTCCTCGCGGCCCTGGTCATCGCGGCAACGCGCGTCACTGCCGTCAGTCGTGATCACGGTGAGCGGCACGGCGACGTCGCCACACGTGATGCAGCCCTCGACGACCGAACAGACCTCGGGAACGCTGTCAAAGCTGACTCGAGGCGAACGGTCGATGCTTATCTGAACTGGGCTCATCGGAACAAGGCTCATCGGAGGAGGGCTCATTCGATGCTCGACTCGGCGACGGCCTGCAACTCGTCGGTGAAGGCCTGACCCATCATCTCCAGCATCGACAGCGCGAGCGCCGCCTCCTTCTCGTCGACCTTGGACATGGCGAAGCCCACGTGGATGAGCACCCAGTCTCCCGGAACGACCTTGCTCTCCCCTTCAAGCAGGCCGATGTTGATCTTGCGCTTGACGCCTACGACGTCGACGAGGGCCAGTTGGTCGTTGTTGCCGTCGAGTATCTCGACGACCTCGCCGGGAATCGCGAGGCACATGTCTAGGACCCTTCGGTTGTTGGAGCCACGGGGAGGCAGGGCTGCATCGAATCTACGCCGCACATGCTAAGGCCGCGAAGGCCCGGCAGTGCCGAACTACGCAGAGCCGGCCGTGCCACGGGTCGCCCCGCGGCGCGGCGTCGCACCGCGCCGAGCACTACGCCGTCGTAGCCGAACTGCCACACGTGCGATCCCCTCTGTTGGCCGCGCCTGTAGGCGGGCCGTTGTTACATCGAGCGGATGCGGAAATACCGCCGGATGTCAGGGATCGAGACGACCCCAACGATGATTGCTACGAGGACAGCGAGGGCTACCAGACTGGTGGCGATGATGCCGACGATCTTCATGACTCCTTCTTCCTGTCGGGAGTGACCGCAGCCGGTTGGAGTTCGGCCGCAGGTGATGCTGAAGAGACCAACCTGGTCTCCAGGAGTTCCTTCACCAGCGTCACAGCACCACTGACGGCCGCTGCCACCCTGGGTGAAAGGCCCATGCCTTCATTGAGATCCGCCGGCTGGCAGCCGACGACATAGGTCGGCGGCAACTGACCGCCGAGCGCCCCCAAGCTGGATAGAACCGCCGTTGGCTCCATCCCGTGCGCATCGAAGTCGGCGGTGCCCAGATCGTCAGGGCCGACCTCGATGACGACAAGATCGCCGGGCCGCCCGTTTCGGGGAACCGCGTCGATGATCACCAAGGCGTCGTAACCGTCGAGCAGGTCGTAGGCGAGGTGCATCCCGCGGATGCCGTAGTCAACGACCTGTACGCCGTCGGGCAACTGCTCGGCCGCCAGTCGCCGGGCGACCTCGGAGCCGAAGCCGTCGTCGCCGAAGAAGATGTTGCCGATGCCGGCGACCATGATGCGGCGGCTCATGGCCCGGCCCCTTCGGCAGAGCTGGTCTTGCGCGGCTTCAGCGGCTCGACCTCTTCGGGTCCGAAGTAGTAGTAGCGGCCTTGCCACTCGTGCAGCTCGCTCATCGGGTCGTCCTCGAGCACCACGGCGACGTGGCTGTTGCCGTCGACGTCGGAATAGATCCGCATGACGACGGCCGTACGGTCGGCCAGGAAGAGGTCCTGGGCGTCGGCCCGGCGAGAGGGGCGCAACCGGACCCGGGAGCCCTTGCTGATCTGGACCTCGCCGATCATCAGGGTGTCGGTCTCGGGCGACACGCGGCCGTCGACGCCCTCGTCAAACCACGGCACATCATCGTCGGATTCGGCGCTCGGCGACCCCGCATCGGAGGCATCGCTGGGCGTCCTCAGCATGGGGAAGTCAGGGAAATCAGGGAAGTCGGGTACGACGGCGTCGGGCGTCTCCGCGGGAGGTGGGCTCCCGAAACTGCGCAAGGCGCCATGCAACTTCTCGAACACCTCGGGCGGCATCAGGTCGCTGCGGTCGATGATCGCCGCCGCTCTCGAGTCCGTGGCCCGGGCCGCGTCCTTTTCCTCGTCGGTCATGGTCATGATCCGAAGAGTCAGGATCTCGTCGATCTCCGTTGAGTCGTAGAGGTCGCCCGGGCTCTCAGGCGCCAGTTGCGGGTGGTCGTAGAGAATGATCGGCGAGGCCAGCACGACATCACAGCTGCCTTCGGCACCGATGAGTACGGGCCAGGCCCGCCGGTTGACGCATCCGGGCACGGCGGACCCTGCCCACTCCGGCGGGTCGATGAGGGACACGAAAGCGCCGTCGCGAATAGCGAAGAGGAAGTGCGTGCCGACGAAGGAATAGCGCGCGGTGAGGTCACGCGCGCTGGTGCCCGGGGCGTGCCCTGCCGCGACCGGCCACTCCGTCCGGTTGGCCAGCCGGGAACGCAGCATGAGGAGGCGATCCGGCCCATTGCTCGGGAGCACCTGCAGCTCGAGGACTGCCGTCAGCGGGCACCGTCGGCGGTCCAAGCGGCCGACGATCGTGCCCTCCTCGTCGTGGAGCAACTCCACCTCGTCGCCGCCAGCAACGTCGATGCGAACGGTCTTGCCGGCGTGCAAATCGCGCACCGCGAGGTCCAAGACGTCGATCTCCTGTGCCACCGCTTCATGCCAGGACAGCCAGGACCGCGACCCGACTCGTAACTCGTCGACCGGCTCGAACTGCTCCGCATCGCGAGCCTTCTCGACGGTGCGCGACTGCACCTGCAGGAAGCGCAGGTGAACGTCGATACGGGTGTCGCGATCGGGGTCGATCTCCAGGAGGCATTCGGTCTGCAGGGCCGACTCCTCGCCGACACCGGCCTCGAGGGCGCCGGCCGGGCCGACGATGCCGTACTGCCAGCGCACCTGATTCTTCGCCGACGTCGAGCGGTACGGATACAGCAGGTAGCCCTCGTAGAGAACGGCATCGGCGACGGCGCGGGCCGCCTCCACGGTCATTGCGCCCGCTCCGGTGCGAGGTCGAGGAGCGCCCCGAGGGCCTGCTCCCACGACAGCAACCCGCGTGAGGACTTGAAGCGGATGAGGGCATCGAGCGTGTCGCGGTCGATGCGGATCCAGCCGCTATTCGGGAAGTACATGTCCATCAATTGCCGCCAGACCTTCACCGGGAGCCGGTAGTTGGCCTCGAGGTGCCAGGGAACCTGCTCGACTCCGAAGATGCCCGCGGTCTTGCTGAAAACAGTGCCGCTGAACAGCAGCACAACAGGGATGTCGCCGTCAGTGAGCGCCTGAAGGTACTTCGCCGCGGTGACCTCGAAGTCGTAGGTGCAGGTAACCGGCAAATCGAACTCGACGCTGTCGTTGAACCCTTGGAGCATCGTGGATGTCTGCGTCCACAGAAATGGCCTGAGCGTCTCACCCCAGCGCTCGGGCCCGCCGAACAGATCCTCCAGGCCGTCCTTCTCACCATCGGCATAATGGCGACGCTGTGGCTCGATGCGCACCTGGGCGCGCAGAGCGATCGCGTGGATCTGCGTGCCGGAGGATTCGGTGACCCGCATCTTGAAGAGCAGGTTCGGAGTCGCTGCGTAGGGCTCCGGTATGACGTCGAGGATCGTGAACTCGAGGTCGGTCACGGCTAGGACTCCGGCTCAGCCGGCACCGGCCTGGCCGGCCGGCTCTTCTTGCGCACATCGTCAAAGAACGCGGTCAACTGCCGATGCACGTCCTGGCCGCCGTCGAAGCCGCGCCATCCGGAGCGCATGTGCCCGACCAGCTCGTAGCAGGCGTCGATCGGCACCAGGAAGCACTCGAACTGCGCGTCGAACGTTCGGATGAGGATCGCCTCAACGTCTGGCATCAAGGTGCCCAGGCTCGGGTTGGCGGTCACGATGTCGTCCCAGGCGCCGAGTGGCAATTCGGATTCCGTCGCCCCGGCCGGGCTGGGATAAAAGGCGACTACTTGATCCATCTTGGAGTTGCGGAAGAAAAAGACGATGCCGACCGGGATCTGCAGGTCGTCCCA
>JBBPZR010000022.1:0-25935 GCA_038276285.1 Mycobacteriales bacterium
CTTCTGCTGCGGTGCCTCCTGCTGCGGTGCCTCCTGCTGCGGTGCCTCCTGCTTCGGTGACTCCGCCTGCGGTGCTTGCGCTGGCGGCTGCTCGGCTTCGGGGGCAGGCCGCTGGGGGGCCTCCTGCTGGGCTTGTTGGGGCGCCTCCTGCTTGGGTGCTTCCTGCTGTGATTCCTCCTGCTGGGCTTGTTGGGGCGCCTCCTGCTGGGGTGCCTCCTGCTGCGGCTGGCTCCCCTCGGCCGCGCTGTCAGCCCCCCCACCGCTGCCGTCATCGATCGTCGCGAGCTCGGCGCCGACCTCGACTGTCTCGTCCTCACCGACCTTGATGGAGGACAGCACCCCGGAAGCCGGCGCGGGGATCTCGGTGTCGACCTTGTCGGTGGAGACCTCGAGCAGTGGCTCGTCGGCCTCGACTCGGTCGCCTTCGTTCTTCAACCATCGGGTAACGGTGCCTTCGGAGACGCTCTCGCCGAGGCGCGGCATCGTGACAGAGACCGGCATGGTGGGCGACTCCTTCGGTTCTCGGTGGTGTCCGTCAGCCGTGCGCGTGCAAGGGCTTGCCGGCGAGGGCGAGATGCGCCTCGCCGACCGCCTCGGATTGTGTCGGGTGTGCGTGGATGAGTTGAGCCACCTCGCTGGGCAACGCTTCCCAGTTGTAGATGAGCTGTGCCTCAGCGAGCAACTCGGCGACGCGGCTGCCCACCATGTGCACCCCGAGCACGGGCCCGTCCTTCTCGGCGACGAGCTTCACCGCGCCCGCGGTCTTGAGGATCTGGCTCTTGCCGTTGCCGGCCAGGTCGTAGACCAGCGTCGTCACCTTGTCCTCGCCGTAACGCTCCCGGGCCTGCGCCTCGGTAAGACCGACCGAGGCCACCTCCGGCTCGCTGTAGGTCACCCGGGGCACGCCGTCGTAGTTGATCGGTGCGACCTGCAGACCGGCGAGCCGCTCGGCGACCAGGATGCCCTCGCCGAAGCCGACATGCGCGAGTTGTGGCGTCGGGATCAGGTCACCGACCGCCGAGATCGTGGCCACGTTGGTCTGGCACACCTCATCAGTTTTCACGAATCCGCGCTCGACCGTGACGCCCGCCTCTTCGTAGCCCAGATCGGCCGACACGGGCCCGCGGCCGACGGCCACGAGCAGGAGGTCGGCATTGATCTGCTTGCCGGATTCGAGGCTGACCCGCACCCCGCCATCGCCGACATCTACGCCGGCGAAGCGGGCGCTCAGTTGATAGCCGATGCCCCGGCGCCGGAATGCCCGCTCGAGCAACTTCGAACTCTGTTCGTCCTCGAGCGGCAGCAGATGGGGCAGTGCCTCGACGATGGTCACCTCGGCGCCGAAGGATCGCCAGACGCTGGCGAACTCCACCCCGATGACGCCGCCACCCAGGATCACCACCGATCGCGGCACGCGATCGAGCCGCAGGGCATCGTCGCTGCTGATCACCCACTGGCCGTCGATCGCCAGGTTTGGCAGCGACTTGGGCACCGAACCGGTGGCGAGAACGACGTGAGCGCCTTCGTACCGCTGCCCGTTTACCTCGACGGCGGTGGGGGAGACAAGGCGCCCAGATCCCTCGACGACGGTGATACCGCGGCTGCTGATCAGACCCTGCAAGCCCTTGTAGAGCCGCCCGACCACGCCGTCCTTGTAGGAGTTGACGGCCGCCATGTCAATGCCATGGAACGTGGCCTGGACGCCGAACTCCGCGCTGTCCCGGGACAGGTCGGCGACCTCAGCGGCGTGCAGCAGAGCCTTGGTCGGGATGCAGCCCATGTGCAGGCAGGTGCCGCCCACCTTGGCCTTCTCGACCAGGACCACCGACTTGCCGAGCTCGGCGGCGCGCAGCGCGCAGGCATAGCCCCCACTGCCACCGCCCAGCACGACCAGGTCGGCGCTCTGCGGCTCTCCCACGGAATCTCCCGGTGTGCGGTCGGCGGCTGTCGCCGCCATCCTTCCACCCATCCGCCGGATGGCGCGACGCGGGCGCGAGCCGGGGAGTTGACGACACTGCAAGATTTCGCCGGGAACCTGCGTCAGACTGGTGCGACGTTAGCCGGGCGAGGAGGGCATGCGGTGGGGCTGTTAGGGCGAAGGCGCGGCCGGAGTGCGGGCACTGTGCGCGAAGCCACCTCGGCCGACCGCCTGCACCTTGAGGCCTTCGCCCGAGATCGCAGGGGCGTCGAAGCCTACGTCGAACCTCGCACGACGGTCACGGAGATGACGATGGTCCTCGTCGCAGCCGACGGTGAGTGGACCCGCCGGCGAATCCCCGGGCCGCAGGCGGCGCGGGAGTTCGGCAACTCCGTGGGTATCCCGGTGTACGACGTCGCCGCGACGGGCTATCCACAGCGGATGAGGGAATGGACCGCACGCCGCAAGGCGGCCGGTGAGACCGGGGTGCCCGGCGGGGAAGGTCCCTCCATCTAGTCCCGGGTCCCGAGGCAGTCTTAACGGTGCTTTGCGGGTGGCTTGTCCTTGCCGCCCGCGTGGGCGGGCTTGCCGCAGTCGCTGTGCGCTGCCGCCGAGACCCGCGCGCCGTGGTCGGCACCGGACTCGTCATGAGCGCGTGCCACGGAGGACACGTACTCGCCGTGGTTGCGCACGCCTGAGGGGCAGGGCGGCGGCGGAACGTCGATCCACCGGCCCGCGGGAGGCGATTCGTCCGGTGACTCTGATGCCTGAGGTGACTCCGACGGCTCCGGGGACTCCGACGGCTCCGGGGACTCCGACGGATCCGGGGACTCCGACGCCTCAGGCGACTCGGACGGCTTGGGGGACTGCGAATGGGACGCTATGGAACTCAGCCGCAGCAGCGGTGAATCCGTGGCGGCCACCGTCGCCGTGAGCGCGGCGCCGGCCAACACGGCGGCCAGCACAATGAGCAACAGGCGCAGTCGAGCGCCGATGACGGTGGCGACCGACGGGGAAGACGGCACAGCAGGTCTCCTCTGGCGCTAGGTGCTAGCTATTATCGCTCGCATCGGCGTCGCCGTGCCCAGGCCTTACCAATTTCACCCGTTCGCCGCGATGTCCTCCATCAACTCGACCAGCGTGCGTACCGGCACGCCGGTGCCGCCACTGGCCGTGTACCCGTGCGGCCCTGAGGCGTTGTACGACGGCCCCGCGATGTCGATGTGTGCGAACGGCAGTCCGTCGGGGACGAACTCCGCCAGGAACGTGCCCGCCGCCAGCATGCCGGCACCCTTGTCCTGGTGGGCGTTGATCTGCGAGAGGTCGGCGATCGGAGAGTCCATGCCGCGGCGGACGTCCTCGGGCAGCGGCATGACCCACATCGGCTCACCGCTGCGCTCTCCGGCCGCCTCGATCCGCCGGCCGAGCGCCTCATCACCCATGACACCGGACACTCGGTGTCCCAGCGCGACGACCTGTGCTCCGGTCAGGGTCGCTGTCTCGACCAGGTAGTCGGGGCTGCCTTCGGCGGCTCGGACGATCGCGTCGGCGAGGATCATCCGGCCCTCCGCGTCGGTGTTCAGCACCTCGACCATGCGACCTCCGTACATCGTCACGACGTCCGCTGGGCGGTAGGCACGGCCGCCTGGCATGTTCTCGGCCATCGGCACCCAGGCGTCGAGATTGACGGCCAGTCGCAACTCGGCCGCGGCGCACACCGCCGCCACGACGGCGGCGGCGCCGGCCATGTCCGACTTCATGTGGTGCATCAACGCGGCCGGCTTGATCGACAGGCCGCCGGAGTCGAACGTGATGCCCTTGCCGACCAGTGCCACGGACTTCTTCGCACCCCGGCCGCGGTAGGTCAGGTGCACCAACCGCGGCGGATTCACCGAGCCGGTGCCGACGGCCAGGATCCCGCCGAACCCTGCCTTGCGAAGCGCCTTCTCGTCGAAGACCTCCACGTCGACACCCGCGCGCTTGGCCGCGGCCTGAGCCGCGGCGGCGAACTCCACCGGCGGCAGGTCGTTGGGCGCGGTGTTGACGAGGTCGCGGACCAGGTGCACGGCGGTGGTCAGCACACCGCTGCGCTTGACGGCAGCCCGGGCGGCGCGATCACGTGGCTGGTCGACGACCAGTTTGATCGTCGCTACCGGCGGCTTGCGGCCGTTGCTCGAGACGGTGCGATAGCGGCTGAAGTCGTACGCGGCTAACAGCGAGCCCTCACCGGCCGCGCGCAGGGTCGCCTCGTCGTCGCCGTTGACCAGCCCGAGCAGGCTGCCCACGGACCGGGTGCCGGCCAGGGCACGGATCGAGGCGCCCGCGGCACGGCGTACGGATTCCGGCCGGAATCGCCCGTCGGCATCGGGCTCGCCCAGGCCGACCGCTGCGATCACGGCCACCTCCGCGGTGCCCAGGCTGGCCAGCTTGGTGACCTCAGCCTCGGCACCGGTGGCACCTAACGCGACGAGCGCCGGCAGCAGCTTGCGTTTCATCGCCTTATCAAGACTGTCGGCGCCGACGGCGAGTACGGGACCGTCAGGACCCTTGGCGAGGCCGATCACCAAGGCATCGACGGCCGCCTTGCCGGGAGTGGCGTCTGTCAGGGTTAATGCGGGCATGCGGGCTCCCATCGTGGGAATGGAGGATGCTGTGCAGCTTACGTGTGGTCGGGTACGGTCGCTCGATGGCCGACCTCCGTCGATCGCCGCTCGCTGAGCGCCATCTCGCCCTAGGCGCCAAGATGGCGGACTTCGGCGGCTGGGAAATGCCGATCGAGTATCCCGGCGGCGGCGTCATCAAGGAGCACACCGCCGTACGAGAGGCCGTCGGTGTCTTCGATGTCTCCCACCTGGGCAAGGCGACGGTGCGCGGTGCCGGCGCGGCCGACTTCGTCAACCGCACGCTGACCAACGATCTGGGTCGGATCGGCCCGGGCAAGGCGCAGTACACGTTGTGTTGCGACGACGCGACCGGCGGCGTGGTCGACGACCTCATCGCCTACCTGCACGGCGATGACGACGTGTTCCTGGTGCCCAACGCGGCCAACACCGCAGAGGTGGTCCGCCGCCTGGCGGCCGTCGCACCCGCCGGCGTCGAGGCACGCGACCGGCATGACGAGTACGGCGTGATCGCCGTGCAGGGGCCGCGGTCGGCCGCGCTGCTCGACCGGCTCGGCCTGCCCACCGGTGCGGAGTACATGAGCTTCACCGCTGCCACGTGGGAGGGCCGCGACCTGGTGGTCTGCCGCACCGGATACACCGGCGAGCACGGCTATGAGTTGCTGCCCGCCTGGCCTGACGCCGCCGCGCTGTGGGACGCGCTGCTGGCCGCGGGCACCGACCTCGACGTCCGGCCCTGTGGCCTCGGCGCCCGGGACACCCTGCGTACGGAGATGGGCTACCCGTTGCACGGCCACGAGCTGTCGTTGGAGATCACGCCGGTGCAGGCACGCAGTGGCTGGGCGGTCGGGTGGAAGAAGCCGGAGTTCTGGGGTCGGGCGGCGCTGCTGGCCGAGAAGGAGGCCGGCCCGCGCCGGCTGCTGTGGGGACTGGAGGCCCTCGACCGGGGGATTCCGCGACCTCACATGGCCGTCCGATCCACCACCGGCGAGGAGTTGGGCGAGGTCACCAGCGGGACGTTCTCGCCGACTCGCCGCGTCGGCATCGCCCTCGCGCTGCTCGCGAGCGGGCCTGGCCTCGCCGCGGGCGATGAGGTCAGCGTGGATGTCCGCGGCCGCGCCACCCGGATGCGGGTGGTGAAACCGCCGTTCGTGCAGCCGTCGGTGCGGTGACCGCACCGGTGATCCTGTTGGTCGGCAGCATGGGTGCGGGAAAGTCCACCGTCGGCAGGGCCATTGCTGCCCGCACCGGGTGGCCGTACACCGACAACGACGAACTCATCGAGCAGGCCACCGGATGCACCGCCCCGGACCTTGTCGCCGCGGGCGGCGAGCCAGCCCTGCGCGCCGCGGAGAGCGCCGCGTTCAGCCTCGCTCTGGCTCTCCGTCCACCGGCGGTCGCATCGGTGGCCGGCGGCGTCGTACTCGACCCGGCCGATCGCGAGCGGCTCAGGGGGGCCGGTGGTGTTGTCTGGCTGCGGGCCCGGCATGAGACCTTGGCCGAGCGGGTCGGCAGCGGCCCCACCCGCCCGTGGCTTCAGCCCGATCCGGCGGCGGCCGTCGCCCGGCTGGCAGCTGTCCGCGAGCCCTATTACGCAGGCGTCGCCGACGTGACTGTCGACGTCGACGACCTGAGCCCCGACCAGGTGGCCGTGGCCGTACTGGCAGCGGTGACGAACTGAACGGCCCCGCCGAAGGCAGGCGGATTCAAACGGACGTCGCAACGCGACTTGTAGTTCATGCGTCGTCACCGGTCTCTGTACCCGTGCCCGAGGCACGGGCGGCTCCGACCGTGCCAAGTCGTAAGACGTGCGGTCCAGCGGAACCCCGCCCGCCAGGAAGGTGTCGACCCCGCCGAGCCGCTGTTCACGCGATCTGCGGCAAGCAGAAGCTTGTGTTGCCGGGTCCGCCTCGCCGGGTCCGGCTCGGGATGGCTAGTGCGCGGTACGGGAGGATGCGTGGATGAGGTGGTCGGGGTGGGGATGGCGCGCCAACCCGAGGCGGGGTATCGCACGCGGGGTCGCAGTGTTCGGGGGTCCAGGCGATCACGATCCGAACTCTGTGGCGGAGTTGCTCGGCGGTTGTGCTCGGCTGCGTGAGTCGGCCGCGGCCCGTGGGGATCCTGGACGACAGTGTGGGCTCGTTGGATCCGCTTGACCTGGCGTTGGACCAATGGCGACACCAACCGGGTATCGGCCCGGCGCTGGGAACTGAGGTGGGTCTCTATCTGGGCACCGTGCTCGTCGGCTCCGTGGACGGAGCCCGGTGGCACGTCTGGCCCAACGGCCACCCCGTCGTTCTGCTCGACTCCGGACGCGAGTTCGATGTCACCGCGTTGGTTTCTGATCGTCTGGACCGTAACGGGACGTCGCTACCTGGCCTGTACGCCGAGGCCATGGCTGGCACGTGACGGTGCTTGCCCGCCACGCCTACGGAGGCCGGGTAGGCGTGGCGCGCGCCGGGCGGATGGACATGATCCCCACGTCTGGTCATACTTGTGACCATGACGACGCAGATGTCCCTCGCCGAGGTCAAGGCGCACCTGTCCGAGCTCGTCGGACGGGTCCACCGTCAGCATGAGCGGGTGACCGTCACGGTGCACGGCCACCCCTCCGCGGTGCTGCTGTCCGTTGATGACCTGGACGCGCTGGAGGAGACGATCGCCATCCTCTCCGACGCCGACGCGGTGGCCAGCTTGATCGCCTCCGAGGCGGAGATCGCCCGCGGTGACCTGGTCTCACAGGAGGATCTGGCTGCGGCCATGGCCGCGCGCCGTCGTCCCGCTTCGTGACCGCCCCCGTACCCAGGGGCGATCGCTATCGGCTGGTGACGACGCCGACGGTCCGCCGACAGCTCGCCGAGGCGTTGCCCGAGGCGGTGGCGTTCGCCGCGTACGAGTTCATCACCGGCCCGCTGCTGGACAACCCGCACCGGTTGGGCAAGCCTCTGAGCACTCCACTTGAGGACCGATACAGCGCGCGTCGAGGTACCTATCGCGTGATCTACCGGATCGAAGACCAAGCCTGCGTGGTCACTGTCCTCCAAGTCGCCCACCGCAAGGATGTCTACAGATCACCCTGACTTGTCTGGGGATCGTCGGGGATTTTCGCATAAGCGAGTGACCGGCGGCAGATCCGCGCGTTGTACTCGGCGGCAACGACTGCATGATTCGCAAGGCCCTACGCACGGCGACGCGGAGAGAGTTGCCGTTGACCGCGCGAGCCAGGGCTGCGGAGTCGGTCGTGGACTCATGGCAGCGCTCGTCGCAGGCGCCGCCGAATCGGGCGTTGTGGTCTTGGCCCTGGACATGCCTGGTGACAACGGGCGGGCAGCGGCACTGTACGAGCCTCAAGCGCTGAACGCTCCACAAGCGGATTTGTCTGAGGGCACCTGAGCAGGTGAATTTGCCGTCAAAGCAGCTGGACGAGACATTGAATTCCTGGCGCCTTGGCAAGCCGCGCATCGGTGGTCAGCAGCGACGTGGCGCCGATCAGCTCGGTCAGCGCAACGTACGTCGAGTCGTAGGCGCTCAGGTTGTGCCGGAGTCCCCACATTATCGGCCGCAACCAGTCGGCCGGAAACCTGGTCAGGGTAAGGCGGATGAACCCGTCAAAGGCCAGTGCACCCTGCTCTTCGGTCAAGGCATCACGAAGGACAAGGGCCCGCAGAACGTGGGTCACTTCGCTGTCGATGAGGTGCGGAGCCGCGAGCTCCTCGTCTCCGAGACGATCAGGATCAAGGTTTCCGGCGACCAACGCCACAACGACACCCGCGTCCACGACCTTCAATCGCGGCGTCCTTCGTGCAGCACAGACAAGATCATGTCTCGGTCGGCTGGGCCTCGAACCCTGGCTTGGGTCTGTCGAATGACGGCAGCGTTGTCGTTCACTGTCTGCGCGCGCCCGGCCAGGTGTTCCAGCTCGCGCAGCATGTACTTGGTCAGCGACAACCCCTGCGCGCCACGGCTGCCTCAGTCAAGGCGTCGTGGACGTCGTCAGGGACATCGCGGATCTGGATGACTGTGGGTGCATATATTGCACCCACTGATCGTGAAGCGCGTCCGATTGGAGGACCGTTAGCCGAGGGGCCGGACCAACGCGTCCCGTCCTGCGGTTCACCCCGAAGACCCGATACGCGGCAGCATCACTCAATCCCCGCGCCAACAGCCGACTGCAGACATCCCGCTCCGTCGTCAAGGGAGCGGGACCAGGCGACCCCTACGAACGTTCGCTCACTATTTGCAACTCCTGAAACGGTTTAAGGCGATGCAACGATCCCCACAACCCCCGGCAGGCCCGGTTAGCGCTCGCGGAACTGCAGGCGTAGGAAGCCGTCCCAGGCGCGGTCGGGCACGGTGCGGCGCATGGTGATCAGGCTGCGGGCCACCGGCGTCACGACATAGCGCGACCGTGGCCGGCGGGCCGTCACAGCCTTCGCGACCGCCGAAGCCACAGCCTCCGGCGGTGTGGCCATCATCTTGCTCGTGTAACCCTGCGCCATGATCTCGTCGGCCGTCTTCTTCAAGTCGGCGTAGGGACCGCTAGCCTTGTCGCCGGCGCTTAGGGGGTGCGCGGCCGTCGTCCCGAAACCGGTCTGGATGATCCCCGGCTCGACGATGGACAGGGAGCGGCCCCCGTTTCCGACGCCGATCTCACCCGCCAAAGAGAAGTTGTCGACGCCTTCCTTGCTGCCTCGCGCGCCGTGACTTCGACGCGCTGCTCGCGGTGCTCGACCCAGACGTCGTGCTCCGAGCCGACCGCGCAGCCGTGCATGCGGGCGCATGGAGCGAGGTCCGCGGTGCACCGGCCGTGGCCGACACCTTCTCGGGGCGTGCCCGGGCCGCACAACCGGCGCTCGTGAACGGAGCCGCCGGAGCCGTGTGCGCTCCGGGCGGACGACCGCGTGTCGGATTCGGCTTCACGATCACGCGCGGGAAGATCACCGAAATCGACATAGTCGCCGACCTCACGCGCCTGCGCCAGCTCGACCTGGCAGTCCTCGACGACGGCGGTTAGCCGGCAGTTTCGCTACCTGCGGCCTTGGCTTCGAGGGTCGTCTTCAGTGAAGCCAGGCCGGTATCGTCTGTTTCGGGATCATCCCTGTCATCAGCGGCTTCAACACGCGCAGGGCGCCCTTAGGGGGGGTCCATCGTGCAGTCGACGCGGGTGCCTCCGGCCTCTTCGGTGAAGCTGAACGTCGACACCCACCGGAACAGTCGGGCGTTGCCGCGCACCTTGGCCCAGCGCGGCCGGTCGTACTCGATCAGTTCGTACTCCATCGCGCCCATCCGGTCGTACTCGCCGCGGAACCGCGACCCAACACCGATAGGACGGTCGGTGAGCATCGTGACGTCATGGGCGACGACGTTCCACTCGTTCTCGTTGCGGAAGTCGACGAAGTAGTCGAACACCGGTTCAATCGGTAGGTCGAAGGTGAGTGAAACGCGACCATGTTAGCCTCCTAGTTTGGGGCCAAACCATCTCCCCAAGAGAGTAGGAGCCGGGCAGCTGAGGGGTCAAGGCCGCGGGTCGGCGGAGCCGCTGGTCCGGGTCGATCCGGGCTTTGAGCGGGACTGGCCGGGAGCCAGCGCGCGCGCCACCGAGTGCGTGCTGAATGTGTACCTGCTTGCGACCATGATCGAGCGGATGTCACAGGCTTGGGTGCGGGACCAGGGCCTGTCTTCGCTGGCCGCGTTCAACGTACTCACCGTCCTGCAAGGTGCAGGCGAGCCGCTGCAGCCCTCGACCATCGCAGCACGGCTCATGGTCACCCGCGGTACCCTGACGGGCATCCTCGACTCGCTCGAGCGCGGCGGGTACATCGACCGCCGGCAGCAGGGCGGGGACGGCCGGACTCGCGTGGTCACGCTCACCGACTCGGGCCGGCGGAAGGTCGTTGAGTTGCGGCCCCGCGTTCATCAGGCCGAGCGCCACCTGGTCGGCGGGCTCACGCCCGCGGAGCAGGCCGCGTTGGTCGGGATGCTCGCTCGGATCCAGGACGCCACCAGCCGGCTCGTTTTCTGACCGCGGCGTCGCAAACGATCCCCACAACCTCCAGCAGGCCCGGCTAGCGCTCGCGGAACTGCAGCCGAAGGAAGCCGTCCCAGGCGCGGTCGGGCAGGGTGCGGCGCATCGTGATCAGGCTGCGGGCCACCGGCGTCACGACATAGCGCGACCGTGGCCGCCGTGCAGTTACGGCCTTCGCGACCGTCGCGGCCACCGCCTCGGCCGGTGCCGCCATCATCTTGTTCGTATAGCTCTGCGCCATCGACTCGTCGACCGTCCTGGTCAGTGCGGCATAGGGGCCGCCGGCCCGGTCCCCAGCGCCGAGGGTGTGCGCCGCGGTGGTCCCGAAACCGGTCTGGATGAGGCCGGGCTCGATGATTGACACGAAGAGCCCGAATGGGCGCACCTCGAAGCGCAGGGCATCGGAGATGGCCTCGACCGCGTACTTCGAGGCGTGGTAGTAGCCCCCGGCTGGGAAGGTGAACCGGCCGCCCATCGAGCTGATATTGACGATGCGGCCGCGTCCGGCGGCCCGCATGGCCGGCAGCACGAGTTGGCACATCCGCGCCAGGCCGAACACATTGGTCTCGAACTGCGCGCGGACCCGCTCGAGCTGGACCTCCTCCACCGGACCGTATTCGCCGTAGCCGGCGTTGTTGACAAGCGCGGCCACGGCCCCGTGCTCGCGCTCGACGGCGGCGACCGCGGCGGTCATGGAGTCCTCGTCGGTGACATCGAGTCGCAGGACCCGGCAGCCCTGTCGCTCGAGGTCGGCAACGGCTTCGAGCTTGCGAGCGGTCGCGTAGACGACGTGCCCGGTGGAGCGGGCCAGGGCGGAGGCGGTGGCCCGCCCGATGCCCGATGAGCAGCCGGTGATCAGTACGGCGGGAGAGTCGGTCATTGGCGTATCATGGCATAACGGTAGTTAAGTGCCGTCACTGACTCCCGCTTCGGCGAAGGTGGCCATCTCGCCCAGCGTCCGTACCGCCGCGTCGAGCAGCGGCAAAGCGACCAGGGCACCGGTGCCCTCACCGAGACGCAGGCCGAAGTCCAGCAGCGGGTCGAGGCCCAGCCGCGAGAGCGCGATGGTGTGGGCGGGCTCGGTGGAGCGATGGCAGGCCAGCCACCACTGCACCGCCGCGGGGGTGATCTCCTGCGCGACGAGCGCGGCCGCCGTCGGGACCAGTCCGTCAAGCAGGACCGGCGTGCGGCGTACGGCTGCCTGGGCGAGGAAGCCCGCCATGGCGGCGATGTCGGCTCCGCCGGCGACCTGGAGCAGGACCAGCGGACTCGTCCGGCCGCGGACCCGCCACAGCGCGTCACGGATCGCGGAGAGCTTTCGCATCCAGGTGTCGTCGTCGATGCCGGTGCCACGGCCGATGACCGCCACCGGCTCCGAGGCGGTGAGGGCGGCGACGATCACGGCGGCGGGTGTGGTGTTGCCGATGCCCATGTCACCGCAGATGAGCAGGTCGGCACCGCCGTCGATCTCCTCGTCGGCGATGCGGGTGCCCGCATCGAAGGCCTGACGTGCCTCATCCGCGGTCAGCGCGTCCTCGCGGTCGATGCGCCCGCTGCCGCGGCGCACCTTGTGCGCGGACACCTCGGCGGGCGTGTCGGCGTCAACCGACATGTCCACGACCCGTACCGATGCGCCGGCGGCCCGGGCCAGCACGTTGACGGCCGCGCCACCGGCCAGGAAGTTGGCCACCATCTGCGCGGTCACATCCGCGGGATAGGCCGACACGCCCGCGCTGGCAATGCCATGGTCGCCGGCGAACACGACCACCCGGGTCCGCTCGAACGGCGTCGGAGGACACCGTCCTTGCACGGCCGACGCCCAGATCGACAGGTCCTCGAGCCGGCCGAGCGAGCCGGCCGGCTTGGTCAGAGTCGCCTGGCGCTCGCGGGCCGCGTCGGCGGCGGTCAGATCAGGGTCGGGTACGGCCTCGCCGAGAGAGCTGGGCATGGTAGGGCGAGGCTAGCAATCGGTGCCCGGCTAGCGACTGGAGGTTGTCGTCACGTCGCTTCCTCGATGAGATGTTCGATGGCGCTGAGATCGAGGTGCTTCTCGACCAGATCGCCGAGTCGGTCGAGCTGCGCGGACCGCGCGGTGGCGAAGCAGGTCGTCGCCGGGGTGAACCGTCGCCGACCGTGTCGGGCGAATGCACTCAGCAGCGCGCGGCGGAAGCCGTCGCCTTCCAAGACTCCGTGCAGGCTGGTCCCTAGTACGAGCCGTCGATCGGATCTCCTGGCGCCCTCCTCCTTCCCCTCGACCATCAGCCAATGGGCGGTGCCCGGAACCCTGAGCGTGTCGCCGTGCCGGATCTCGTAACCCGTCACCGGTTGCTCGCATGAGGTGCCGCGCCGTTGACCCAGCGTCTTCTCCGGCGAAAAGGTCGTGTCGACGTCGAGCCAGCCGAGACCGCCGACCTCGGTGCCGGCCGGCGCCTCAACGCCGTGGGGGTCCCTGATCGTGCGTCCGAGCACCTGGTAGCCGCCGCAGATGCCCAGGACGGCGGCGCCGGTGCGCTCCAGCGCGCGGTCCAATCCGGTGACGCGCAGCCACGCCAGGTCGGCCACGGTCGACTTCGTTCCGGGTAGCACGACGAGGTCTGGCCGGCCGAGGGCCGCCGCGTTGTCGACCCAGCGCACACCCACCCCCGGCTCGATGGCGAGAGGGTCCAGGTCGGTGGCATTGGACAGGTGCGGCCACCGGATGGCCGCGACGTCGAGCACGGTGGGAGTGACGATCGCGGGCCGCGGTGCCTCCCCGAGAAGCGCGAGTGAGTCTTCGGCGTCGAGCGCGATGTCGGTGATGTACGGCAGGACGCCGAGGGTCGGTACTCCGGTGGCCCTGGCGAGCTGTTCGGTGCCGTCGAGGAGAAGCGTGGGGTCGCCGCGCAGCTTGTTGATGACGAACCCAGCCACGCAAGCGCGCTGCTGGGGCGGCAGGAGCGCGTGCGTGCCGTATAAGGCGGCGAAGACGCCGCCGCGGTCAATCGGTGAGCGCGCTCAGCACGGTGCCGAGGAGATGCCGCTTGCGGTCGTGGCACTCGGCGGCGGTGAGGTGACCGACCGGCCGGCCAAGCACGACGACCTGGCAGCCGCTCTCGCTGGTCGGCTTGAGTAGCACGGGATTCATGCCGACTTCGGGCTCGATACCGGCGGCGAAGGCCTGCACCGCCTGGGCGCGGCCGATCTCGTGTCCTCCCGCCGTGACATAGGAGTTGAGCGACATGTTCTGCGCCTTGAACGGCGCAACCCGAATTCCGCGCCAGTGAAGTGCCCGGCACAGGCCCGCCACACGTGGCTCTTGCCGGCGACGCTCGCCGTCCCGCAGACCATCAGGGCGCCGTACCTGACAGGGCCTCCGCCAGGCGGTCGAAGCCGTGCTCGTCGGGCACGGCGATACGTACGTGGCCGGGCCGGCCGAAGCTGGTGCAGTCACGCACCACGACCCCGAACGGCGCCAGCCGATCTCGGAGGCCCGGCGCCTCAGCGAGCAGCCAGGGTGCGTCGGAGGGCTGCGCGATGAGGCCATGCGTCAGGAGCAGGTCGGCGAGTTCGGCGCGCCGCCGGGCGATGGCACGGGACCAGGCCTCGAGGTCCGCCGCGGCCAGCAAGTCGGGCAGCACGGCCAGGGCGAGCCCGTTCACCGGCCAGCCGGGCTGCTCGCCGGCGAACCGGGCGGCGTCGTCGGCCAGCAGGTAGCCGATCCGTAGGCCGGGGCAGCCGAAGACCTTGGTGAGCGACCCCACGACCACGGCACCTTCGTCGCCGCGGGTCCAGCAGCCTGTCGCCAGGGCGTAGAACGCCTCGTCCCACACGTCGGCGCGCTCGGCCGGGCCGGCCAGCAGGCCACTCGGGTTGTTCGGATTGCTGCGCCACAGCGGCCCGCTGCCGGTACGGGGATGCAGCGAGAATTCCGGCTCGGCTGCGACCGTCCCGCCGATCACCCTGATGGCGAGGGCGATCGCCTCGCTGCCGCCGTTGGTGAGCAGCAGCCGTGCTGGGTCGACACCCATGGCAGCGGCCAAGGCGGCGGTCGCGGCGTCGACACTCGGGTAGTGGCGCAGCGCACCGAGATGGCGGCGAGCCAGGTCGACGACGTCGGGGGCGAATGGGTTGAGCGACATCGACAGGTCGACCACATCGTCGGGGTCGAGGCCAAGAGCCCGCGAGACGGCCAGGCCGTCCCCGCCGTGGCGACCGGGAGCGGGGATCACCTCCAGCCGGCCCGAAGTGAGCCAGTACGAAGCAGGCCGGCCGCGGCCATCAGGCCCGCCAGGGCGAGCGACACGTCGCGCGAGAGGCGTACGGCCCGACCGATGTCGGCTCGATCGGGGGGTTTGCCGCGACCGAGGGCGGGGCGCACCTCGACCCGCCCTCCGTAGGAGTTCTCGCCGCCGAGCCGCAGCCCGAGCGCGGCGGCGAACGCTGCCTCCGCGACACCGCCGTTGGGCGAGGGGTGGGCGGGCGCGTCCCGTAGCACGGTCCGGAGCACCGGGCCCGCGGCAGACGGCCGGCAGGCGGCCACGAGGGCGGCGGTGACCCGGGCCGGGATCCATGCCGCGGCATCGTCGAGCCAGGCCGCCGCCTCGCCGTATCTCGCGTACCGGTCGTCGCGCTGCCCGACCATCGAATCCATGGTGTCGACCACCCGATGCGCGATCGCACCCGGCGCCCCGCACACCGCCGCCCACACGGCCGGTGCAACGACCGCGTCGACCGTGTTCTCGGCGACGGATTCCACGACGGCTCGGCACACCTGCCGTTCGTCGAGCTGGGCCGGATCGCGACCCACCAGGGCGGGCAGCAGTGATCGGGCCCGGTCGAGATCTCCCGCTGCGAGCGCCTGCTCGATGTCCCCGGCGGCCTCGCCGAGAGCCCGGCCCGCCACGGCGAGATAGGTCGCGGCGGTGGTCGAGCGCACCATCGCACCGGCACCCAGGCCGATGGTCAGGCCGGCCAGCGCGTGCGCGACACCGGCGGAGCGCCGGTCGGCGTACAGGGTCCGCTCGACGTGCTCGAGCACGGTGCCGAGGACCGCAACGGGGTGCGGCCGCAGCGGGGGCTCACCGAAGACGCGGTCGGCGACGATGCCGAGCGCAGCCGCGAGCGGACGGCTCACCACCACCTCGCCGCCGCCACGAGCAGCGCCACGGTCTCGCCCACTATCCCGGCGGCGCCGAGGACGTCGCCGGTGAACCCACCGAGCCGTCGGCGGCCGAAGAGCACCACGCAGGCGGCGGTCAGGATCCCGGCCGCCACGGCGACCCCGCCGCGCAGGCCGTCGACAACGGCACCGAGCGCCAGCGCACCGACGACGCCGTACGCGGCGACCGGCCGCCAGTCGCCGCCGAGCATCGCGCTGGCCAGGCCGCCGGCGGGCCGGGCGTAGGGCAGCGCGCGGGCCGCTACCGCCATCACCGTGCGCGAGCCGCACCAGATGCCCGCGAGCAGCAGCAAGCCCTCTGCCAATGACATCGGGGGCATCGACGCCAGGGCACCTACCCGGAGCACGATCACCGAGCTCCCGGCCGCCACGCCGTACGCACCGACGGTCGGCTCGGCCATCACGGCCAGGCGCCGCTCGACCGGCAGATGGGGCAGCAGGCCGTCGGCGGAGTCGATCAGCCCGTCGATGTGCAGCAGCCCGGTCAAGGCGAGATCGGCGATGACGGCCACGGAGGCTGCCACAAGCGGCGGCCAGATGCGCTCGGCGCCCCACCAGACGGCGCCGACGACGGCACCTATCGCCGCGCCGGTCAGCGGGAACCACGACAGCGTTCGGCGGTCGGGTACGGCGGCGCCGCCCAGTGGCGTGAGGAAGGCCAGCGCCCGCCGCATCAGGCGCGCCCGAGCGGGAGGACCCGACCGGCGACGACGAGCAGGACCTCGTCGGCGATCTCGGCGATAGCGTTGTTGACGGTGCCCAGGGCGTCGCGGAAATGCCGGCCGGACTCCGAGGACGGGTGCACGCCGAGGCCGACCTCCTCGGATACCACGACGGTGTCGCCCTCGCGTCCGGCCATCGCGGCACTTAGCGCGGCGATATCGACGGCGAAACCGTCATGCGCGGCGACCCAAGTGCCCACCGAGTCGATCAGGACGGAGCCGGTGATGCCGCGCAGCGTTTCGGCGAGATCCGTGCCCGTCTCGATGGTCGCCCAGGCCGGGTCGCGCCGGGCCCGGTGTGCCGCCACTCGCGCCGCGTGGTCGGCATCGGTGACCAAGGCCGTGGCGAGATAGGTCACCGGAGGGGGCAGTCCGACAGCCAGCCGCTCGGCCACGAGCGACTTGCCCGACCGGGCGCCACCGAGCACCAGGGTGATCATGGTCGGCCTGCCAGGTAGCGGCCGGTGCCCTCCGTGACCGCGGCTCGGACAGCCCGGGCCAACCGGGCACCCCACGGGGAGCGCGGACCGCCGAACTCCTCGATGCCGCCCGATCGGCAGCAGATCAGCACCGCGTCCGAGGCCGTGCCGGTGCCCGGAACGTGCAGCTCGAGCAGCGCCTGCGTCTTCGCCTCCGTTGCCGTGACCACGAGGTTGACCAGCGCGGCGTCGCAGAGTGCCGCGGGGACCTGACAGACCAGGTTGATGGTGCCGGGCACCCACTGTGCGTCGCCGGCGTCCGTACTGGCCGCCCAGGTCGGGACCGACACGCCCACCGTCGCGTCACAAGTCACCGTGCCATCCTCTGTCGACGCGACGTCGAGCACCCGGGCGGCGGTCAGCATGCCCACGCCGAGCCCGCCGGGCAGTCCGAGTTCGGCCGCGATATCGGTCAGGTGCGCCGCTGGATCGGTCCGGTGATAGTCGAGCCCGACCTCTGCGTTGACCGCCCACGACCGCTCACCGAGGCCGCCGCCCAGCACGGCCGTGGACACCGCTCGCACCGGGGGGTCGAAGCGCCACGCGAGCAGCGGCCGGCTCGACCCGGCGTCGTCGCGGTAGGTCACGCGATCCATCAGAAGTCGATGCCTCTCATGGCGAGCACGCCGGTCTCGTACACGTGCTTCACCTTGCGCATCTCGGTGACGGTGTCCGCGACGTCGAGGAGTACCCGGGGGGCGTCACGTCCAGTGCACACGACATTCACAGGCCGGTCGGCGATCGCCGCGACCACCTCGGCGCTGTCGATCCACCCCCAGTTCATCGGGTAGGTGATCTCGTCCAGAACCACGAGATGGTGTCCGCCTCTGGCGATGACGGAACGGGCGTGCTCCCAGGCGGCCCGCGCCAGCGCCTCGTCCCGGGTCAGGTCGGCCGAGTTCCAGGTGAAGCCCTCGCCGATCGCCCACCAGTCCACCCCGAGCCGGTCCCGGCAGACGGTCTCCTCACCCACTCGCCACTTGCCGGACTTTGATGAACTGCACGACCGCCACCTGCCACCCTTGGGCCAGGCCGCGGACGATCGTGCCGAACGCCGCGGTCGACTTCCCCTTGCCGTGGCCGGTGTTGACGAGGACCAGGCTCGGCACCTTGCGGCGGGGAGGGTTGCGGTGCTCGGTCGGGATCCCGGCGTGCTCAGTCATGGACGCGCTTCTCCCGCAGCGGTAGGACGGCGGGCCGATCGCCGTCATGGATGATGCGCACGCGCGCGCCGTAGTAGAGCGCCAGGTTGGCCTCGGTCAGCACCTCCGAGGCGGGGCCGTCGACGACGATCCGCCCGCCGTCGAGCAGCACGAGGCGCTCGGCGTACTGCCCCGCCAGCGTGAGGTCGTGCATGGTGGTCACCACGGTCAGGTGGTGCTCGTGGCGGAGCCGGTCAATGAGTTCCAGCACCTGTTGCTGATGGCCGACGTCGAGCGCCGTCGTCGGCTCGTCGAGCAGCACGATGGGGGAGCCCTGCGCCAGGGCGCGGGCAATGAGCACCCTCTGCCGCTCGCCACCGGACAGCGTCCCGACCACCCGGTCGGCGAAGTCGAGCAACTCGAGGTGGCTCAGGGCGTCGTGGACTGCCGCGAGATCGTGGGGGCCCTCGACGCCGAGCGCGCCGATATGCGGCGTGCGGCCCAGCAGTACGTAGTCGAGTACCCGCGCGCCCGCGGGGATGACCGGCGCTTGCGGGACGAGCGCGACCAGTTGGGCCCGCCGCCGGCGAGGCAGGGCGGCGGCCGGCCGGCCGTGCAGATGCAGCGTGCCGGCGCCGGTGACCAGCCCGGCGATGAACCGCAGCAGCGTGGACTTGCCGGCGCCGTTGGGTCCGACGACGGACAGCCATTGCCCGCGTTCCACATCCAGGTCGATGCCGCTGAGGACCACCCGGTTGCCGAGTGTCACGGTGACACCCGCGCACCCGATCACGACGTCATCCCGAACCGCCTCGACGAGCGGAGTACGACGATGAAGAACGGTGCGCCCAAGAAGGCGGTGACCACGCCGATCGGAATCTCAGCCGGTGACGACATGGTGCGCGCGAGCAGATCGGTGAGGCACAGAAACGCCGCACCGAAGAGCAGCGACAGCGGCAGCACGACCCGGTAGCTGTGGCCCGCCAGGAGCCGCACCGTGTGCGGGACAATGATCCCGACGAACGCGATCAGGCCGGACACGGACACCGCCGCCGCCGTCCCTAGCGACGCGGCAACCACGACGATCAGGCGGCTGCGGCGCGCGTTGATGCCGAGCGTTGACGCCTCGTCGTCCCCGACCGCGAGCACATCGAGGATCCGACGGTGGCCGAGCAGGACGATCCAGGAGAGCACCGCGTACGGCAGCAGGATCAGGACCTCGTGCCAGCCGGCGGAGCTCAGCCGCCCGAGAATCCATGAGTACACCTGGCGGATGGTGTCCTGGTTGCGCTGCTGGACATAGGTCTGGACGGCGGTCAGGAAACTCGCCACCGCGACCCCGGACAGAATCAGCGACGCGGTCGACGCACGTCCGCCGCCCGCTGAGCCGAGGCCGTACGCCAGCGACACGGCGATCAGTGCGCCCAGGAACGCGGCAAGCGGTGCGCCGACGGGCGTCGGCGACCCGTCGGCATTGCCGGCGATCACGATCGTCACGCCGAGACCCGCGCCGGCTGCGGCGCCGAGCAGGTAGGGATCGGCCAGCGGATTGCGGAACGCCCCCTGGTAGCTGGCGCCGGAGATCGACAGCGTCGCGCCGACGAGCAGCCCGAGCACCACCCGCGGCAGCCGGATCTGCTCGACGATCGCGATCTGTTGCACGCTCAGGTGCGTATGCAGCCCCAGCAGATCGCGGCCTAGCTCGGCAGGCGACACGGCGACCGGGCCGATGGCGAGCCCGGCCGTAACCGCGGCCACCACCGCGAGCAGGCCAGCAAGGACCCAGCGCCGCCGGAGCCTGGCGGGCCGCAGGGTCACCCTGCCAAGGACCGATCGCGCGGCGGAGGCGGCGGTCGTCACGCAGTTCCGACCCCGTTGGTGGCCTTGATGATCTGCTCCAGGAGCTCGACGACCCGCGGGCCCCAGCGGCTGGCGACATCGTCGTCAAGGAGCACGACGTGACCCTCGCGGACCGCCTTCAGCTTGCCGAAACCCGGCCGCGCGGCGAGTGTGGCCGCCGTCTGGGCGCAGCATTTCGTGTCGGCGAGGAACACGAGGTCGGGATCGGCCTTCACGAGGTACTCCGCGGACAGCTGTGGGTATCCGCCGCCCGCCTTGTCGGCCGGGTCGGCGACGTTCTTCAGCTGCGCCAGCCCGTACAGCTGGCCGATGAACGTCTTGGACGTCACGCTGTAAAGCGTGTTGTCGAGTTCGTGGTAAAAGGTCAGCGGCTTAGCCCGTTGGGGCAGGTCCTTGGTCAACTCCGCGATGCGCTTGCGCATGGAGGCCACCAGGCGTGCCGCCTCGGCCCGGTGCCCGGTCCTCGCCCCGAGGTCGTTGATCTGGCGGTAGCTGTCGTCGAGCGTCTTCGCCGCCGGCTCGACGACCACGGCGATGCCGAGCTTCTTCAATTGCGCCGTGACCCCCTTCGAGTCGTCAGCGATCACGACAAGATCCGGCCGGTACTTCGCGATCGCCTCGGCGTTGGGTTGGTAGGCCGAGAGCTTCACCTTCGGTGCCTTGGCGGGGTAATTCGACTGGTCGTCCACTGCTACGACCTGCTTGCCGGCGCCGATGGCGAAGAGCATCTCGGTGGCGGTGGGGGACATGGACACGATCCGCTGGGGCGCCGCGGACGGCTTGGCGGCCGCGCCCGGCTTGGCCGCGGAGCCGCCTCCGCAGGCCGCGAGTAGGGCGCAGGCCGCAATAGCGGCGAAGATCTTGACCTTCACGTCCGGGTGCTCCTCCTGTGTCGGCGAGAGTCGGAACGCTCGACGACAGGGGGCCCCTGCCATACGAACCGCGGCCCGTCCTCGAGGCTGGTTCATCACACCGACCCGGCAGGCGACCTGGCTTGCCTCCCCCACGGGGGAGGACCACAGTTGCGGGACAGCACCGGTTTCACACCGGTTTCGCTGCCGGGTAGTAGACGACCGGACCGTACGGCGCCCAGTCTCCAGTCGTCAACCCGCCGCACGGCTAGCCTGCACACCAACCGCAAGCGAGGAGAGTGCCGATGCCGTGGACCTGGCGATACCTGACCGCAGGCGGCGACAAGGCCTCTCCGCCGGCATCGGAACCGTTCCCGACGCAAGCCGACGCCGAGTCGTGGTTGGGCGAGTCGTGGCGCGACCTGCTGGCGGCGGGCGTCGAGCGGGTGCGCCTGATGGAGGACGGCCGTGAGGTCTACACGATGCCGTTGACGCCGGCGCCCTGACGTTCGGGGGCCGCACTGACCGCGGCGACCCGCTTCCCGCACTGACCTCCGCCCCCCGCCCCCTGCCCCCGCCCCCCGTCCCGCTTTCCAGTGCAGACACGCCGATCCATTCGGCGTGTCTGCACAGAAAACGCATCCGAGTGCGGGGACGGCGCGACGGCACGCCCGGCTCAGCCAGCGCCAACTCGCCGCCAGGGCACGCGTGGCACCCTCCACGGTGTCAGAAGTGGAGCGCGGAGCCCGTGATCCGTCGATGGGCACCTTGGAGATGCTGGCTGAGGGCAGCCGGAGTCATCTTGGTGCCCTTTGACCTGATGGGGCACGCCGTGATCATGACGCGACGCAGTGCCCCGCGTGACCGCGCCGGTCGCCGAACCCCACCGCATCTGGACCGCGACGAGCACGGACGGTTTCGCGACCCGCGCCGTTGGGGGCCGTGGCTGCGCTGGCTGGAGTACGTGTTCTCGGAGGAGTTCGAGGAAGACCGCGACCTCACCCGAGCCCGGCCGACCTAAGGGCGGCTGGCCGGGCTTACCGTCTGATCTGGGTCGCTCTCGATCACCTCGCCGATCACCTCGTCGATGCGGGCCAGCAGATCCCTGTCCAGACGTCGGCCGGCCGCCGTGACGTTCTCACGTAACCTGCTCGGGTCGGGTCGCCCCGATGATCGCCGCTGACACGTTGCGGTTCTGCAGCACCCAGGCGACAGCGAGTTGGGCCAGCGACAGGCCGGCCTCGGCGGCCAGGGGCTGCAACTCCTGCACCCGGCGCAGCACGTCGTCGGCCATGAAACGCGAGATGAAGTTGGCGCCACCCTTGTCATCGGTCGCTCGAGAGCCAGTGGGCGGCTGCTCGCCCGGCCGGTACTTGCCGGTCAGGACTCCCTGCCCGATGGGCGACCACACGATCTGACCGATGCCCTCCCGCTCGCAGAGCGGAATCACCTCGGCCTCGATGACGCGCCAGAGCATGTTGTACTGCGGCTGATTGGACACCAAGCGGTCGAAGCCCATGTCGTCGGCGATGCGGAGCGCGTCCGAGATCTGATCCGCGGTCCACTCCGACACCCCAATGTAGAGAACCTTGCCCTGCCGGACGAGGTCGTCGAAGGCACGCAGCGTCTCCTCCAGCGGCGTCTCGTAGTCGTAGCGGTGCGCCTGGTAGAGATCGAGATAGTCGGTGCCGAGTCGCCGCAGCGAGGCCTCGCAGGAGCGCAACATGTGCTTTCGCGAGAGACCGCGGTCGTTCGGCCCGTCGCCGGTGGGCCAGAACACCTTGGTGAACAGCTCGTAGGAGTCCCGCGGCACGCCGGCGAGCGCCTTGCCGAGGACGGTCTCGGCGCGGGTGTTCGCGTACACATCCGCCGTGTCGAAGGTGGTGATGCCCACGTCGAGCGCGGCGTGGACGCAGGCGAGCGCGGCGTCCTCCTCGACCTGCGAGCCATGGGTCAGCCAGTTGCCGTACGCGATCTCGCTCACCATGAGACCGCTCTTGCCGAGGTGTCGAGGCTGCATAGCGTCGAGGCTACGTTGAACCGCGCTCAGCGCCAGTTACGAGGTTCTAGGCTGCAGTCAAGTCCACAGACGACAGTCAGCTACGGGCGAACTCGACCAGGTCACGGACGTCGTTGCCGCGGTCGGCGACCTGAAGGGCGTCGATGTAGCGTCGCCGCAGTTGCGCTGTGTCGACCAGCAATTGGCCTCCCCACGTGAGCCGAGGCATCCCGAGTGCGACGACTAGCGCATCCGCGGCAAGCCGAGACCAACGACCATTGCCGTTTGGAAACGGATGGATCTTTGCCAGCCGATGCGAGAAGCGAACGGCTGACTCATCCAACTCGTAGTGCCCCGGTGAGTTGTCGTTCAGCCACAGGGAGGTGTCGGCGACCAAGTCGCGCAAGTCCACGTGAATCTGCCAGTGCGGCACACCGATGTTTCGATCGGCTGTCCTGTACTTGCCTGCCCAAGTCCACACCTGCCCGTACATCCGCCGATGCAAAGCCTTCAGCCACCGCTCTTCGACGATCTGAGCCGGACGCAGCGGCCGAGTACGAGAGAATAGCCAGACTTCGGTGTCGCTGATGTTCGCGGCCTCAACGCGATTCAGCGCCGCGCGACTGAAAATAGGCAGGAGTAGTCCCCTGCTCTCCTCCTCGGTCAAGGGGGTGGCACCGTCCGGGTCGATGAACGACTCCATCACCAGCGCGACCACTGCTTGCCGGTCGCCACGAGTTCGTCAGCCAGCCGGTTGAGACTCGCCTCCTCGATCGGAGTTGCCTGGTCCTCTAGTCGCATGGTGTGGTGGACTGCGGCCGCGTGTCGTCGCGCTGTCATCAGCGCTTGTTCGTGTACTACCTCCGACAGCGGTCGACGTGGCACGAGGACGTAGACAAGATCGCACTCGAGAGCATCCGCGGCCCGACGGAGCGTGCCCAGCTGGATGCGGTCATGGACCTCAGACTGTTCCATCCGGGTTACCGCCGTGGCCGACACACCGAGGCGGGCCGCAAGAGCGGCTGTGCTCAGGCCCAGTGCATCGCGAATAGAGCGGAGCCATCCGCGCGGAGGGCGGCGCAGCGATCGAAGTCCCTGCCAGTCCTTGAATTGCTCGTCAAGCAGCACCCGAGTTCGCGACGAGACGTCGCGGCGAGTCTTGGCCATCCCAACCCCTCCTAATCTAGGGCTTAGTATCGACAATCTAGCCGATCTCTATAGATTAGTGTGGGCGTACCCATGATAACGTATAGGACATGATAACGGAGCCTAAGCTGAAGGCTAGTTCAAGGCTAGTTCAGTTTGGGCCACCTGCGGAGTGTGGGCTGCCTTGCTACGGCTTGCTTCCCGTACCGGAGGCATGTGCACTGACTGTCGCGGAGTCGCTCGCGAACTGCACCGGAAGGAGCGCGCTCCAGACCGGTTCAGACGGGCTCGCCGAGCTTCACCCGGGGCTTGGGCTGGCGAAGCCGCCGGAAGGTGATGGCCCGGGTGTTGCCATACATGGAGTGCCGGAATGTGGGCCCGGTCTCCTCGGGAAAGCGCTGGTGGATCCCCCGCTTGATGACGCGGCTGAGAACGAGCCCGTCGGTGGTGACCACCAGGATGAGCCCCAGCGTCAGGTAGCTCGCCGCCAACTTGACGACCGGCGGCAGGTTCGGCGTGTAGCTCAGCACGACGATGAGCATGGCGACGGCGAAGGCGTACGAGCCGGCGTTGCGCCGCGAGTCCACGATGTCGCGCACCAGTGCACGCACCGGCCCCCGGTCGCGCGGCAGGACGTAGCGCTCGTCGCCCGACTTCATGCCCGCCTTCGTGTCGGCTCGGCCCTCCTTGGCCTTCCCCCGCTGCCGGGCGTAGGCCTCCTTGCGGGTCATCGGCGGCGGGGTTGGCGGCGCGGCGCGTTGGCGCTTCGGCGTCGGGCGGCCCTTGCCTGCGGTCTTTCCCGCCGTGGGCGCGGGCGGCGTGACATCGGTGGGCGTCTTGTTCCGGCGCAGCAGTGACACAACAGCATCGTGCCACGGAGCAGGCCGGCCGGCCCTAGTGGCAGACTGGCAGAGTGCGCATCGTCGTGGCTCCGGACGAATTCGGCGGCACGCTATCGGCTCCCGAAGCGGCCGCTGCCATCGCCGCGGGCTGGAAGCGGGCCGCGAGCGCCGATGACGTGGTGCAGCGGCCGCTCTCGGACGGCGGACCTGGCTTCGTCGAGGTGCTCCGGGCGGCGCTGGAGGGCGTGAGGGTTGAGGTCCGGGTGCCTGATCCGCTCGGCCGCGAGGTCGATGGCGCGATTTTCGTCTCGGGCGACACCGCATACGTCGAGTCGGCCCAGGCGTGCGGCCTGCACCTGCTGGCTGACTCCGAGCGTGACCCGAAGGCGACCACCTCGTACGGCCTGGGCGTGTTGCTCACCGCGGCGGTGGAGAGTGGGGCGCGCACCGTCGTGGTCGGCCTAGGCGGCTCCGCAACCAACGATGGAGGCGCCGGGATGCTGGCGGCGCTCGGGGCAGCGCCGGTGGATCGCGACGGTTCCGTCCTGCCGTACGGCGGTGGGGTCCTCAGCTCCGCCGCCGGGTTGAGCGGTGTTGCCAGGCTGCGCGGCGTGGAACTCGTGGCCGCCAGCGATGTCGACTCGCCGCTGCTCGGCCCGACCGGAGCGAGTGCCGTGTTCGGCCCGCAGAAGGGTGCGAACGGCGACGATGTGGCCCTGCTCGACCAGGCGCTGACCACCTGGGCCGGCGTGCTGCAGCAGATCCCGGGCTGTCCGCCGAACCTCGCCGACCTACCGGGCGCGGGAGCGGCCGGCGGGATCGGAGCCGCGCTGCTCGCACTGGGCGGCCGACGGGAGCCGGGCATCGGCCTGGTGCAGCGGCTGATCGGGTTCGACGCGGCGCTCGATGGTGCCCGGCTGGTCGTGAGCGGTGAAGGGTCCTTTGACAACCAATCCCTTCGCGGCAAGGTGGTCTCAGGCGTGGCGGCAGCCGCCGCCGAGCGTGGGCTGCCCTGCCTGGTGCTCGCGGGTCAGGTATCTGTGGGACGCCGCGAGATGGCGGCGGCGGGCATTGAGGCGGCGTACTCGCTCTCCGATCACCTCGGCTCGGTTGAAGCGGCCCGGCGCGAACCGGTCACCGGCCTGCAGTCGCTGGCCGAGCGGGTCGCGAGA